>JBDROB010000070.1:0-58310 GCA_043810355.1 Candidatus Woesearchaeota archaeon | reverse complement strand
GGCGATGCTCCAGTCTGACCTGTCATAATCAATTGTGAAATAGTCATTGCAATTTGGGATAAAAGACATTGCATATAAATCTGGATCCTGACAGATTGGATTCCCATCTTCATTATACCCTTTTTGAGCTCTTATATTAAGATGAAATATGTCCTCACCATCATTCCCAAGATTCAGGACACCTATTCCAAATATTTCACTTTCTTTTACAGGTATTGTTGCCTGCCTCTCCCATACAACAACAACCTCTCCCCTGTTCAGCAGCGTATTTATCCTCTCTAATGTTTTTTTGTCAAGCTCATCCTGTATCCTATAGGCTTCAAGAAAGAATTTTCTGACAATAACAATGCTTAAGCCAAAGATTATGATTATTATGATAAGAGTGACCATAAAATTGACGCTTAACTCAATTCCCTTTTTTTTCATTCTTATTTTCCTGTTCTTATTTTCCTGTCCTTACAAATGTCATTGTTCCTGGACTAAGGGTAAAGGTTATTAGCTGGTTTGTATCTGCTTGATTATAATTGCAGAACACCTTGATATTTGGTGACATGATTTTCTCAACTTCTAATTGTGTGAAATCAAGACTTAGGATTACCCTGAATTCATCCCCTGCATTATTCAATCTTTCATCAATGGTCCTTTCTCCCAAAAGGTCATTTCCCTGTATTGCCTGTATCTTTGTGCAATCAAGGTTTCCTAATTCACTTCCCTTGCTCACAAGTTCAAAATTGATTATAAACTGATCAGACCCGATGTCAAAAGGCTCATTAAAGCTGAGTTTTGACTGGATATTGTAGACTCCCTGGATCTCCTGCAGTTTAGTGGTTGGCTTTATCTCAACATCTCTTTTGATGAATGAAACACATTGGTTTGATACACATTCTTTCTCCATGTAATTTCCTATGGTCTCACTGCATGTTCCGCAGTCTGTCTGGCAATTGCATTGATTCTCGCCTGACTCGCATGCATAATTGCCGCAGCATTTCCCTGGCTTCACTCTGTAATTGCAGTAATAGCTTGTATCTGCTCCGCACAAGTCATCTGTGCATTCATTTCCGTCATCACATGATGCAGGGCAAGCCTTCTTTTTGCTTGGATTGATAAATTTTATCAGCCCAAGATTTTCAGTGTAAGACTGTTGTGATGTCTGCTCTCCTGCACCATATTTGATTGTCTCTTCATAATTAACTATTACACTGATTGTTTTATCTGTTTCACTGTCAAAATTAATGTCCAAGGGGATTTTCTCCAAGATTTCGCTTGAAATATCATATAATTTCTTATCAACTATTGCCTTGACTATTGTGCTCCTTTCACCCATTGGTGAAACCTCAAATACCTCTATACTGGATATCTTAACATTAATGTTCATATCTGTCTTTGAATTCATCTGGAATATTGCTTTAAATAATGATTCATCAACATCAAATGGTTGATCATAATTAAACTCAACCCCAAGTTTGCTTTGAGATGACAAAGTCAATTCTATGCTTTTTCCTTTTTCCTGTATCATGCTTGGATTTGCTACAGAAGCGCAATCATTCTCTGCATCACAATAAGGCATTAGATATGATGATGTGATTCCAGGGCATGGTCCACAATCTACTGCACATGTGCATTTGCTTTCTCCAGATTCGCACATCATATTTCCGCAGCAATTGGTCTGTGGATTATGCTGGCATTTCTTGTCAACACAGATCGAGGTAAAACAGCTTTTTGTGCAGTCAGAGTCAGTCTTGCATTCTGGATCAGAACATCCTGTAAATGCAATCAATGAAAATAATAAGACAATAAATATTAGAATTTGGTAAATAATGTTTCTTTTAATTTTAATGCACCTCTTTGATCAATAATTCCATATAATTTCTATCAATATTACTATTCCTGTAGTCAATAGTATAAAAATATTGCGGATAACCTCCTTAGAATCAGGGAAAAACATGTCAAAGTCGGCAGGGATCACCAGTCAATATGCTGGTGGCATGTTCGCTTTGCTCACCCTGCCGACTTTGAGCATGCTCAGAAATATACCGCCTTCCAAAAATGGATTGTGGACTATTGTCCGCTGTTCATGTAGACCAGTGGTATATTTCTGACATATTAAAAAGAATAAAAAATATTTTAGCCTATGATCTCATACTCTTTTACAATGAGTATGACAAACAAGACCAATACTACTATACCTATAATCATGAACATTACTCCCTGTCCCATGTCTGAATTGACTACCATTTTCCAGAGTCCAACACCCATGATTGCAAATCCAAGCCAAAGGAACTTGTCCAGGACAAGCTTCATTATCTCAAATTCTTCTGATGCAGTTAATCTTTTTTTCATAATTATCACCTTTACGCAACTGTTAAAAATATTTCAGTCTCATCATATATTGCACATGAAGTTGTTACACATGAAGTTGGTAATATTTTCCATCCAGGTGCTCTTGATGGATCAGACTCTGTAGAAGCGTTAAATGATGGGGGTGTTGCAGCAGCCATTTCGTCAGGAGCATAAAAAACAACCATTTTTATCAAATATAATCCTGTTTTTGCCTGACTTGGTATCTTTATCTCAACTCTTTTCACATGACTGTCTCCTGCTGCAAGCTGATAAGCTTTTGGACCTTTCACATAGGTAAACCATGTATCGATTTTGTTATTATCATTAGGAGGGGGATTACAAACAGTATTATTAAGATCAGGACAACTTATCGAATAAAATTTCACACCATAATTCAATTGTGCATTGCCATCATTTCTTATCCCAAAACCTTCTAATTTTGTCTTGCCTCTTTCAAGTGTGAATTGGATGCTCGAGAATAATAATTTATCCCGACCACTGCTAAGTTTCTGGCTTACTTCATCAGATATCTTGGAAAATGTAGATTCTGACAAATCAATCACATTCCCGAATAATCCCCTGATAAAGAATAAGCCTAGCCCTAAAAGGGTCATTGCCAAAACAATTATGACAATCGCATTAACAGAAAGTTCCAGAGAAGCTTTTCTTGATTTTATCATTTATACACACCTCTTTAGTTTTAATGAAAGTTATATTTTTGACTATATACTCTCAATCCTATATTTACTCCTATATAAATGTTATGAAAAATCAGGGATTTTTCAAACATTTATGCTTAAAAACGTTAAAAAATTACTTTGTAATTTTTAGCGTGCCAAAAACTTGTTTTTAGGCATCTTTGATTTTTACTGTATAAATGTTGTGAAAATTACTATGTAATTGAGCAACATTTATCCATAAAAAAATCTGATTTTTTATTGTGTAAATGTTATGGAAATATAACATTATGATTTATGTAAATTCTTATGATATCATCTATTTAAACATTAGGATAACTTCAAACTTTTTTTATTAAATTTGATTTAAACTAACCAAAACCTATAAAAAAGGTAAAACCATTCTTAAGGTTAGGAAATCAAAGATTTCCGTAACCAGTGGAAAGGTATACCTTTCCTGGGCTTTGGAAATGCTTTCCATTTCCAAAACCTTTATAAATCAGCCATAACTTACCAAAGATATGGCAAAGCTAAGGAAATTTTGTGCCTATAGAAGGTTGGAAAGGCCTTATTCAAGGATTTCTAAATTTAGGGAAAGATCATTTATTAGAATCACCCCTAACTCAAGGATTGTCAAGTATAATAGTGGAGAGAATAACAAGGTTTTCCCTTTCACTGTCAGCCTTATCTCAAAAAGGAACCTGAATATCAGGGATAATGCTCTTGAGTCTGCAAGGCAGACCAGCAACAGGTATCTTGAGAAGCAGATTGGCCAGGTCGGATTCTCATTCAGCCTTCGCCCTTATCCTCATCATATTCTTAGGGAAAATCCATTGGCAGCAGGCGCTGGTGCAGACAGGATGAGCACTGGTATGAAGCATAGTTTCGGAAAGCCTATAGGCATTGCTGCCAGGGTTAAGGAAGGCCAGATCATAATGACTGTTGACACTGATAAGAATAATGTTTTGCATGCAAAGAATGCATTGAAGAGAGCTGCTTCAAAGCTTCCTTGTTCCTGCAGTATCTTGGTCTCTGAGAAGAAATAATTAGGGTAATCCTGATTTCTTTAAATATTTAAAAATTGGAAAAGTATAAATACTATTGATATTTACATAATTGCATGGCAATAATAGACTTGACTAACACTCATCTGACATTCCTTCCTGAAAACAGGCTGATCAAGGCATTTATTATCCTTGTCGCATTCTATGTCTTATCCCAATTGATTGTGATAATATTTGAAAAGATTTTCCTTAAGGTTGCTTCAAAGACAAAGAGTGATTTGGATGACCAGATAGTCAAGGTTATCAACAGGCCGCTCTCATTCATACTGCTGATGGTCGGCATCTGGCTTGCTGTTCTTTCTTTTAATTTTGCTGAGAAAGTTGAGACAGGATTAGTCGATGCTATTGTCACATTGATCATTATTAGTGTCGCATTTATCATTTCAGGAGTTTTGAATGCTATCATCAACAATTGGGGTGAGCATTTTGCTTCTAAGACAAAATCAACTTTTGACGATGCATTATTGCCTCTTTTCCATAGGTTTGTAAAGATTGTTGTCTATATACTTGCATTATTATACATCTTGGATTTTTGGGGTGTTGAGATAGCTCCACTTCTTGCATCTTTAGGAATTGCAGGTCTGGCTGTTGCATTTGCACTGCAGAAAGTCCTGGGAAACATTTTCGGCGGAATCTCAATGATATTGGATAAATCATTGAAGGTTGGAGACACAATCAAGATAAATGACGGACAGCTGACTGGAAAAGTCCTTGATGTAGGTTTGAGATCGACTAAGATCAGGACTTTTGACAATGAGGTCATTGTTATTCCGAATGGTACTTTGGCAGACTCTCAGATCCAGAACCTTGTTCTTCCTGACCCTAGTGCTAGGGTTACTATTGACTTTGGCGTCGAGTATGGCTCTGACCCAGAAAAGGTGAAGAAAGTTGCTATGCAATCATTGAAAGGCATTGAAGGCCTTATCAAGGATGATCCAGAACCATTTGTCAAGTTCATCAACATGGGTGATTTCTCACTTAACTTCAGATTGTTTTTCTATGTGGAATCATACACACAAAGGTTTTCTGCAAAAGATGTTGCCACGACAAACATCTATAATAACCTTAAGAAGGCAAAGATCGGAATACCTTTCCCTACTCGTACTATCTATATGAAAAAAGGAAAGTAATTCTGAAAATTTTTCAATTTTTTCTACATTAATTATATTAAGGATGTCATTAACAACTAATATTAAAAAAATATAAATACACCATAAACATATAGGTTTATGGTGAAAGTAAATGATTATGAAAACAACAATATTGCTAAGGGATGATGTATATGAAACTTTAGTGAATAAATTTGGAAAGAGAAAAATATCTGAAAATGTTAACAAAATTCTTTTTAAAGATTTAATTAAAAAAAAGATTATTTTGGAATATTGAAAGGGAAAAAGTTAAAGCCTTTTGAAAGAGACTGTTATGAGAGGAAATTATGATTGTTATTGACCATCAGATTGGATAGAATATCTTATGGGCACAGACAAGGAACTAAAGGTAAAAAAGATAACCATTTTAAGGATTTAAAGAAAGTATTCATGATCTAATCATACTTATTGATAGAACCAGCATTTATTATCCTCTGCACATCTCGTGAATATCTTTGAGGTCCTGGAATAGAGTATAGGTTTGGCCCTCCATTATAGGTTGCCAATGCCCTCTGCATCCCATATTTATGGTAATAGTTGGCATAATAAGCTGCTCCTCTGTCAATCGCCTGCACAGCATTAAATGGATTTATTGCAGGGCCAAAATCCTCAGAATCTTTATACAGCCACCTGCTTAATTGCATTGGCCCGAGGCATTCATGTCTTGAAGTGCTTACTGAATTAGAGGCTCCGCCAGATTCATGGATGAGTATAGCTTCAATATGTTCAGGGGGGACATCATATTTTGCTGCTGCCTCCTGTATCAATGGCTTGTAGCCTCTGATATTTTGTTCCATCTGTACTCCAAAATTATCCCTATTATCTTCAATTCCAAGCTGGGATGTAACACTATTTCTGCCCTGAGTTTTTGTCAGGCTGTCAAGATAATTTGCAAACTCAGTATAATCTCCGTCAGGAGATTCATAATTATATTTGAATTCTGTTGTTCCAGCAACAGCTGGCCTTGGACTTTCTACTAATGGTGGTACTTGCTCCTGTCCTGTTGAAGCAGGTCTTGGTGCATTTGGATGATTAAAGCTGCCTTCCCTGTCCTGAACAAGGGCCCTAAACCCGCTGTCACCAGTTCCATAAATATTATTGAAGTAATTTGCCGCTTGATCATAATTCAATCCTTTTGTGACCATAAGATAATTGATGACATCCTGATTTTTAGAGCCAACAAACCTGCCAAGCTCATTTGTTGTGACTACCTCTCTTGCATCAATAATTCCTACAACCTCTCTTGTTACATCTCCTCCAATGACATCACTATCCCTAAACCCCTGCAGATATGCTCTATAATTGTCTTGTTCTGTGATCAGTTGAAATCCATGCTCATGAGGATTTTGTCCAGTCGGTCCCATTATCATTCCATTCTCAGTATAGATATTGTCGCTTGTGATGCTTATGTCACCGCTTATGAGCCTGATCTCAGGCCCTACTGCAGTGTTGAATGCAGAAAGGGTCTCTCCTCCAAACACGCCATCTGAATGATATTTTGGCAACAGCCCAATTCCTTCCTTGTCCAGATCGCTCTGCAGCTGTGTGACTGCATTCCTTGTGTTTGGGCCATAAATCAATGACTGGGTGTCAAGAGGTCTTCCATTTGCTCCAGTATAACCAAGATCATTCAGCAGATTAGATAGGTCTGTTACTCTTTCATTCTGCATTCCGCTCTTTAGTAGTGTTCCATCAAGGAACCTATAGTCAATCTCAGCTGTTGCTTTTCCCCTGTCAAAAGCGATTTCCACCCCTGTTGATGTTCTTATTGTGATATCCTCAACATTCTCTGCCCTTATCCCTGTTTCTTGGAAAGTTATCCCATCACCTTCTCCGCTAAATCTGATAGAAAGGTCATCTCCACTATTGTCAAATTCATATCCATTCACACTTACTGGTGAATCTTGATAGACAATCAATGAATTTTCCTTGAAAGTGAATTTTCCGCTAACATCTGCTGGAACCCCTGATTCTGTCAGAAGTGATATTTCCCTTCCGTCAGTGTCTACCATCACATTGTCTGATCCAGAAAGTTCCAGTTCAGTTGTGCCTTCATCTGGCGTGTAGACTATGTTCCCGTCCTTATCAACCTCTAATGATCCGCTGTCAATATTTTCCATAGAAAAAGACATAGTGTTTGTTGATAATATATTTCCAGTAAGTTTTGCAAACCCTGATAAACCAGTAAGCTCGACTCCAAATTTCATCTTAAAGGCATCCTGGACTCCTTCAAAATTATCAACAGAGCTGAGATCGCCTATGCTGTCAAAATTATCAGCTATCTCTTGAGGTGATGCTGACTCAGCATCAAATTCAGCCTGACCAGCATCCTCAGCAATGACTAATCCCATTATGACTAGGATTATGCCCATTCCGATTATCAGGTTCTTATATTCCATTTTTATGTGCAAGACTGAATGTCAATGGCAGTCCGTCTATTCTTGAAGTAAGGTCTGTGATAAAATAATATATGACATCATCCCCTATTTTTGTATAATCTATTCTCATATTGTTCTCTTCAGCAAGTTTATAGATGCAGCTGTAGCATAATGACTCCTTATGCTCTCCTTGTTCTTTTGCAAGCCTCCAGCTTAACTCTAATATTTTTATCAACCTTAGATTCTCAATCTCTACAACAAACATGCTTTCCTTATGATGATTATTTCCCATATCCATCTTCAATGGAAACTTTACATCAAACTCGACTGAATTCTCATTGATTGTTGTCCTTGTCTCTGGTTCTCCATCCTGGCTGACTAGAACATTTTTCTGGACATTATTTGCTTCATCAATGCACCCGATCACTTTCTCATCCATGAACTTAGAAAGCTCTTCACTGACCTCTTCAGGTGAATAGGCCATGTTCTCTCCATCCATGTAATGATATGCAACTGGAAAGAATGGATGGTCATAATAATTTTCTGTCAAGAGATAAGATCCCCCTTGGTCAGATATCCTCACTAATGCTTCATTAGCTTTCCTCTCAGCACATGAATGAATAAAACTTGTGGCAGTCTGGAAATCATATGATACTGTGACCACACTGTCATCTGGCTGGAACTGCTGAAACCTCATAAAAAAGAATGCTCCGAATGCAATCAGAAGAAATATTCCGATGAGTATAAACACTGTGACAAGTCCTTTTTTGTTTAAGCCCATCATATTGCCTCTTTTTTCATTAAAACTTTCACAATTGCTGAAAAATTGCTGTAAGATTGCTATAATTTTCTATTTTTAGAGTTTCTATTATAAAAATATTTTGTTATTCAGAATCCTTCAATGCCTTTTTCATCTCTTTCTCAAGAATTTTGACATCTTTTATGCATCCTATCTTTTTGTTGAATTCTTCAACTTTCTCCCTCTCAAGGATGTCAGTCTTGGACAGATAGACAAATATTTTCTTGTCAAACTTCTTTATTTCATTGAAGAGTTTAATCTGGTCATCTATAGGATACTCTTCGCTCAGGTCAAAAACATAGATAAAAATATCTGAGACATATTTCATTGCAAGATGTGCGATCTTCTCAATATTGTTCATCTTTTCAAACCTGTTCAATGTCCCAGGCGTATCAATCACCTGTATCCTGTCCTTTTTTGCCTTGTCTTTTCCAATATACCCTATATTGATGCCTTTTGTCGTGAATGAATAGCTGTTTATCTCAGCCTTTGACCCAGTCAATTTATACAGAAGAGTTGTCTTTCCTACATTTGGAAACCCTACAATTGAGACTGTCTTGACAGAAGTCTTAATGTTTGGATAGTTCCTCATCACTTTTCTTGCCTCTTCAAGATATAATAGGGCCTTGCTGGTCTGTTTTACTATTGAGGAAACCCTTCCATAGAACTCTCTCCTGTATTGGTTTATCTTCTGCAGGTCTTCTGTCTGGTTTATTAGACTGTTATATTTTGAATAGAACTTTTGTATATGCTTGATACCCCATGATAATATTCCCAAGCTTAATTTAAGCTGGTCATATTCCAGAGTGCAGTGCACCAGTTCCAGATAGAACTTGTCCAGCTGGTTTATGTTTGGAAAAGAATCAAGTATTTTCTGAAAACTGTTTGTAAGATAATCCTTTACGACATTTATCCTCAATGACTCCATCTGCCTTGACTTATGCACTCTCTCCCCTTTTAGCTTCTGCTCCTTGGCCTGCTCAACTTTTGCTTTTGCTTTTTTGAAAGCATGGTCTAGATAAGTGTCATATTTCTCTATCCTGACCAAGTCCTGGAAGTTCATAATGAATGTTAAGTTAGAAATCAGTATATTAAAGTTTTGGAAAAAGCCATTACATTAACAATTATCAACACCAAAAACCAAAATATTTATTAAGTAGGGATGATAATACAGAAGAATAACATATTAATGGGGGGATATTAATGGTATTTGCTTTAAGCTCTATAGGAATATTGATAGGAATAGTGGTTCTTTTCATCCTTTCTGGATTAAAGGTTGTGAATGAATATGAAAGAGGAGTCAGGTTTACTTTAGGAAAATATACTGGTATTATGAATCCAGGCCTGAGAATAGTCATTCCAGTCATCCAGACATGGCAAAGGATTGACTTAAGAGTGAAAGTAGTTGATGTCCCTGACCAGGATGCTATCACAAAAGATAATGTCAGCATTCTTGTCAATGCAGTTCTGTTCTATAAGGTTTCAGATTCTTCTAAAGCAGTTTTAGAAGTTGAAAACTATAGTTATGCAGTGTCACAGCTGGCACAGACAACAATGAGAGACACTGTTGGAGAAGTATCTCTTGATGAGCTTTTAGTCAACAGGGATTCAATCTCGCAAAAGATAAGGCTGATAATTGACAAAGCCACTGATCCTTGGGGGATCAAGGTTGATGCTGTTGAATTAAAGCATATAGAGCTTCCAAAAGACATGCAGAGAGTCATGGGAAAGCAGGCAGAAGCAGAGAGAGAAAAGAGATCCACGATCATCAAGGCAGAGGGAGAAGTCCTTGCTGCTTCCAATATGGCAAAAGCAGCAAAGATACTATCAGCAGCAAACGGTGCTCTCCATCTTAGGACTCTTCAGACCCTTAACGACATAAGCTCTGATCAGAGCAACACAATTGTGTTGGGCATTCCTTTAGAGATCTTAAAAGCATATGGGAAGAAATGATTTTTTCCCATTCTTAAAATGTATATCCAACTGATTGCTGCATTTATCCTTGGCTTTTTGAGCTTTTTTGGAAAAAGCTATCCTATTATGCCTGATATAATCAAGAAATCAGGTAAAAGCTTTTTCAATTTTATTGGATATTCTTTTGGATTGCTTATCACTGCTATAATTTTCGGAGGCATTATCTATTCTATAATTGATTTCTTGGCATACAGGATCACAGCAGTCTTATACATTTTTCTGGCTATTATGACACTCTTATCAGCCTCATTGCTCTTAGGAGTTTTTAAAATAAACCTTAACTTTCCAGAGATTTTATTCCATGATATACACATCATCTTCATTGGATTATTGGATTCAATATTTATCCTTGCATTCTCAATCTTCAATTTTATTGGAGTCATTGCCCTTATGAGCACAGCTTCCCAAATTTATTTTGGGATATTCCTAAGCGCTCTTTATATTATAGGATTTATTGCTTCATTGTTCCTATTTGGAATATTGAACAAGTCAAATGCTCAGAATTATTATCCAATGTTAAGAAAATATCAGGTCATCAGCGGTTTGATCCTTCTCGCTATATTTGCATTTTTAGCCTACTTGGCATTTAAGAACTCATCTTATTATGCATTCTAAAAAATGAAATTCATAATTGAACACATGGAACCAAAGTTATTCAAGTGGTGTATTATTGAATATATGCATATCTCGAAGATTATAGGTAAAAATAATCTGATTTTCACAAATATCAAAAGATCTGACACTAAAAGATTATCAGATTATGGCAAAGTGTTCAATAAAAGCATTTCCTCTGTTCAATCTGATCTTAATCTTAAAGATACTATTCTCCTTGATCAATCAGCCAAAAGAACATTGACAACAAATGACTGCAAGAGATTCAAATATTTGATTTTTGGCGGTATCCTTGGTGACTTTCCCAGGAAAAAGAGGACAAGAAAATTATCAACTTTTATGAAATGTGAGAAGAGAAACCTTGGGAAAAGACAGTTCTCGACAGACAATGCAGTTTTAGTCGCAAAACTCATCAAAGGAGGGAAATATCTAAAAGATATTCCATTTCAGGACAAGATTGAAATCAGCCTGAAAAAAGGAGAATCAATAATCTTCCCTTTCAGATATGTCCTACTGAAGGACAAGCCATTCATTTCTGCTGAATTGATAAGATATTTACAGAAGAAAAAGGGTTTCTAATTTTCAATCTCTTCATTTCTATTCCTTATCTCATCCAATGCTGACCCAGCATTAAACCATTTGATCTGCTCTTCAGAATATGTATGTTTTGCCATTATCTCTTCTTGAGAGCCGTCAGAATGTTTTATCTGAATCTTTACTGGATTTCCGCATTTAATATCAACATCAGGTATTGTAATCAGGTCATGCTCTTTGATTTTATCATAATCACTTTCATTCTCAAACCATAAGGGCAATATTCCTTGTTTCTTGAGATTGGTCTCAGCAATCCGTGCAAAACTCTTTGCAATTATCGCCCTGCACCCAAGATGTCTAGGCTCCATCGCAGCATGCTCTCTGCTGGATCCTTCTCCATAATTTGAATCACCTACTGCAATCCATCCCCTGCCATTATTATGATAATGCCTTGAGATCCTGCTGAATTCAATCCCTTGCTCATCTGTCATGATATTTTTTCCATTCCCTACTTCATCTGTGAATGCATTGACTGCCCCGCTGTAAAGATTATCAGATATCTTGTCAAGATGGCCTCTATATTTCAGCCATTTTCCTGCAGGGCTGACATGATCAGTTGTGCATTTTCCTTTTGCCTTTACTAGGACAAACAAATCCTTGAAATCCTTTTCTTTGTTCCAAGGTCCAAATGGATTGAGAAAGGCGAGCCTTTCACTATCAGGATTTATTATGACATTCCCAGAGCCAGTTGGTTTATCATAGCCAGTAGTGTCAAAGACAAAACCTTTTAATGGCAAGCCAATGGCTGATGGTGGTTTAAGCCTGAATCTTTCTCCAGATTGAGTCTCTAGAAAATCTGTCAGAGGATTGAAATCAAGTCCCCCTGCCAAAGCATATGCTGTCACAATCTCTGGGCTTGCGACAAATGCATGAGTTTCAGGATTTGCATCATTCCTTTTTTTGAAATTCCTGTTGTATGAAGATATTATGGAATTCTTGTCCCCTAACTTGATATCATCTCTTTTCCATTGGCCTATGCATGGGCCGCAGGCATTTGCAAGGACAATTCCTCCTATATTTTCAAACACTTCAAGGAGACCATCCCTTTCTATAGTCCTGTAGATCTGCTCAGAGCCTGGAGTTATCATAAAACCGCATTTTACTCTTGCACCTTTTTCAGCAGCCTGTCTTGCGATTGATACAGCTCTCTGCATATCTTCATAGGAAGAATTTGTGCAGCTTCCGATCAATGCATATGACAATCTTACAGGCCATTCATTTTTCTTTGCATTTTCCCCTATATCTGCCAATTGATGAGCAAAATCAGGAGAGTGTGGGCCATTTATCATCGGTTTTAGCTCTGATAGATTTATCTCAATGACCTTGTCAAAATATTTCTCAGGATCTTCAAGAACCTCTTTGTCAGACTGAAGGTCTTGCTTGATCTTATCTGAAAAATCAGAGACATCTGCCCTATATGTTGATCTCAGGTATTCAGCTGTCTTTTTGTCAAAAGGAAATACAGATGTTGTTGCGCCGATCTCAGCACCCATATTTGTTATGGTTCCTCTTCCAGTTGCAGATATAGAGCTGATACCTTCGCCAAAATATTCAAGGATATAGCCAGTCCCTCCTTTTACAGTCAAGAGTTCAGCGACTTTTAGTATTATATCTTTTGGAGCAGTCCAGCCATCAAGTTTTCCAGTGAGTTTTATTCCTATGATTTTTGGCATTGAAATGTTCCAGTTCTCGCCAGCCATTGCATCGACAGCATCAGCTCCGCCAACACCGATGGCTATCATGCATAGTCCTCCTGCATTTGGAGTGTGTGAATCTGTTCCTATCATCAATGCGCCAGGTATGGCATAGTTCTCGAATACTACCTGGTGGATTATGCCAGATCCAGGATTCCAGAACCCGATGTCATATTTATTAGAGGCGCTCTTCAGGAAATCATAGACTTCCTGATTCTCCTTGATTGCTGTATTAAGGTCTTGTGAAGATCCTTTATGTGCCTGGATCAGATGATCGCAATGGATTGTTGTAGGTACTGCAACTTTCTCTCTTCCTGTCAGCATGAACTGCAATATTGCCATCTGTGCTGTTGCATCCTGCATTGCTACCCTATCAACCTTTAATGATACTTCTGTCCTGCCTTTTTCAATGTTTTCAGGGATATTTCTTATATGGGAGAAAATGATTTTTTCTGACAGAGTGAGAGGCTTTTTAAGCCTTTCTTTCACCTCTCGATTTTTATCAGAATAATTTTCATAAAATTGCCTAAGATAATTGTTGTCTAAAAACATTTTTGTGTTTATCAGAGAAATCAGGCTAATTTTTAAATTTTGTCTAATTCCAGACTCCAGGTATGGTTTTTTTGCAAAAAGAGCATTTGCCTTTTTTGATATTAATCTCCATGATATTATAAGCGACCCTTTTCACAACAACCTCTCCACATTTTGGGCAGAAAGTGTGTTCTTTGTCTCCTGCATAGATATTGCCTACATAGACATATTTTAATCCAGTTTTTTTCGCAATCTCATATGCTTTTACCAATATCTTTTCAGAAGTTGGCTTTTTATCCATTAACTTATAGGTTGGATAGAATGCAGTGAAATGCAGTGGCACTTCATCTCCAACATTTTCAATGATCCATCTGCACATCTTCTCAATCTCCTCTAGATCGTCATTCAATGTTGGGATGATCAAGGTTGTGATCTCAACCCATTTCTTCTTGCCATGCCAAAACTTTATCCTATCAAGTACTGGCTGCAATTTTGCTCCTCCACTTATCTCTTTATAGAATTTCTCATTGAATGCTTTTAAGTCAATATTTAATCCATCAAGATAAGGTGCTAATTCTTGTGCAGGCTCTTTGTTCATGTAGCCGTTTGTGACCATCACTGTCTTCAGCCCTCTTTTCTTGGCTAACTTGAATATGTCAAGCATATATTCAAAAAATATTGTTGGTTCATTATAAGTTGCTGCTATACTTGCACAATCATTTGCCAAAGCTTGCTCAACAATTTTCTCTGGACTCATTTCAACTTCTTCATATGTACCTTTTAGTGCCTGTGATGTATTATAGTTCTGACAATGCAAACAGTGAAGATTGCATCCGATTGTCCCGACACTATAGACTCCTGTGCTTGGCAGAAAATGGAACAATGGCTTTTTCTCAATCGGATCAACTGATGCAGCAACAGATTTTCCATAGACTAAAGAATAAAGTTTTCCTTCAATATTTTTCCTGGCATGGCAGTTCCCGATTCCACCTTCTGGAATAACACAATAATAAGGGCAAAGCTCACACTGCACAATACCTTTCTTCCCCTTGAAATCCTTTTTATAATATTTTGATTCATGCAGGTTTTTTTCTTGTTTTGCCATTTTCCTTAATTTTGTATCATAAAAGGGAATATCTTTATATATCTTTTTTTATTTACATCCTAATTATGCCAGAAAAAATAGATTTTCAGGATAAGAAATGGATTATTCCAGATAATGTAGAGATTGGCTATATTGAAGGAGATGGTATAGGTTCAGACATAACTCCTGTTGCTCTTAAAGTGATTGATGCTGCAATCAACAAAGCATATTCTGGAAAAAGAAGCATCACATGGACAGAGATTATTGTCGGTGAAAAAGCTCAAGCTCTAGGCATGGAATTGCTTCCAGAAGAATCTCTTGATAAGATCAAAGATCTTAAGATTGCATTGAAAGGGCCTCTCACTACACCTATTGGAGGAGGTTTCAGATCTTTAAATGTTACTCTTAGGCAGATGTTTGACCTATACTCGTGCATAAGGCCAGTACGTTATTTCAAAGGCATTCCTTCTCCAGTAAAGCGTCCAGAAGATGTTGATTTTGTTGTTTTCAGGGAGAATACAGAGGATGTCTATGCTGGTATTGAATACCCTTCAGGTTCAGATGATGCGATAGATATCATCAATCTGATTCAGTCAAAAGGAAAGAATATCAGGGATGATTCAGGAATAGGCATCAAGCCAATATCTCCATTTGGATCAAAACGCCTTGTGAAAGCTGCAATTGAATACACTATTGCAAAAGACAAAAAAGTCCTTACTTTGGTTCACAAGGGAAATATCATGAAGTTTACAGAAGGCGCTTTCAAGGATTGGGGATTTGAATTACTAAAAAAAGAATACAAAGGTAAGATTGTTTTTGAAAATGACTTAAAAGGAGACATCCCAAAAGACAAGATATTAGTCAATGACAGGATTGCTGACTCTATGTTTCAGCAAGCTCTTCTAAGGCCAAAAGAATATTCTGTAATTGCTACAATGAACCTTAATGGTGATTATCTGTCTGATGCAATGGCGGCTCAAGTCGGTGGCTTAGGGATTGCTCCAGGAGCAAATGTTGGAGATGGTATTGCAATCTTTGAAGCAACTCATGGTACTGCTCCTAAATACAAGGGAATGGACAAGGTGAATCCAAGTTCAATAATCCTTTCAGGTGTTATGATGCTTGAGCTCATGGGATGGGATGAAGCAGCTGAATTGATAATAAGAGGGATGGAAAAATCCTTCCAGAACAAGACTGTCACATACGACTTAGAAAGACAGATGGAAGGAGCAACTCTGTTGAAATGCTCTGAATTCGGCGATGAGATAATCAAGAACATGAACTGATCAAAAATAATCAATCAAAATTCTAATCAATTCAGAATTCGATTCAAAATACATCCATATCGAATTCCTAAAAAAATAAGACAATATTTAGTATAAAAATCAAATAATATATTTCAAAACATAATTACTTTCTCAATTCCGACATATTTATATACAAAACAAACAAATACTAATTCAAATCATAATATTTATAATTCAGAATGGGGATAAGAATAAAACTGAAAAGTATCGATAGGACTCTTGAAACTTTAAAAAAATTTAGAAAGCACCATCTGATGATATTGCTGATAATAGCATTTGATATACTTTTCTTCCTGCTTTGGGCAGGTTTTAACTTTATATGGAATATTTTCCTTCCATTCAATGAGATCATATCTAATATGATTCAGGTAAAGTTCATTCTTTGGATTTCTTCCATAGTAATAATCATATATGCTCTTATGATCCTTTTATTTTACTCATTCACCAAGTATATTGTTCTCCATATCCTCAGGTCTTATTATGAAAAAAAGAAATTTGATTTCAATCTGCTGAAGAGATTCTATTTCTTGAACTCAATAATCATTGTCTTATCAATTATTTTCTATTTTATTGTCCAATGGTTTGCTTTTTCATATGTCCAGACAAATCTCATTGGTTTTTTTGGCATAATCATCCTGTTCCCATTCCTTTATTTCTTTTATCCTTATCTGAATATGGCTCAGATTTTATTATTTGATTCTGAAAAAAACATTAAGGTCTCAAGTGTTCTTAAGAAAGGATTTTCCTTGCTCGGCAAAAAGATTTTAGGTTATTCTTTCCTGTATTTGATAGATATCATATTTATCTTGATTTATTCAGTTTTCTTTTTTGCTGTCACTTTTTTGCTGAATATTGTTATTTTCAAGAACAATCAGTTTGGAAGCATATATATTGCTTATCAGACAGTTTTTATTTTCCTGACATTTGTTTTCATGTTTTTCATAATTATCTTCAATAGATTATATTTTTACACATTAGTGAGAGAAAAATAAGATGTTTATCAACAATATTGATCCTATACTATTAAACCTTGGACCTTTTCAGATCAGGTATTATGGCCTGTTTATAGTCATTGGAGTGATTCTCATATATTTTATCATGTTGTATCTTGCCAAGAAAAGGATTCCTGATGTTGATAAAGAGGATCTGACTGACTTGATCATTTATTCTATTATTGGTGCACTTATTATATCAAGGATTTTTTATTGCCTGGTGTATAATTTCCCATATTATTTCTCAAATCCTATCAAGGTATTTTACATCTGGGAAGGTGGTTTAAGTTTTCATGGTGGTCTTTTGGGTGGGATAATTGTAGGTTATATCATGTCAAAGATCAAGAAGATCAATCCTCTTGATATTGCTGACATGTCTGTAATCCCATCTGCACTTGCATTGGTATTCGGCAGGCTTGCCAATTTCCTAAATGCAGAATTAATAGGCACTGTCACAAACCTGCCATGGGGTGTGAATTTCAACAATGAGACAAATTCAATTGGAGAATTGGTTTACAGGCACCCTTCACAACTTTATGAATCTTTAAAAAACCTTTTTATCTTCATTGTCCTTTGGAATGTCAAGGATAAGAAAGTTCCAAAAGGCACTATATTTGGATTATTTGTCATTATGTACTCAACTTTGAGGTTTTTCATCGAATTTGTAAGGTCCCCTGACCCTCAGATTGGTTATCTTTGGCTTGGCCTTACTTTAGGCCAGATAATTAATGTTGTGATGTTCATTTGCGGCTTAATCTTCTTATTTTACATATACAAAAAAGAAAAACATGCAGAAAATAGACCAAAATCACAGATCACTCAATCCTCATAAATGCCCTTTCTATCAGGTCTTCTCCCCAGTTGTGATCCTTAAGGCCATCAATGATTTCTTCATTAGAATACCCTTTTCCTTTTGCTGTCGAGATAAAGTTCTGCAAATCCTGTATATCAACTGCCTCATGTATCTTGTGTCTTCTTATTTCTCCATTAATATTATTCTGATATACTGGTCTATATGCTAGAACAAGCACCATTACTACTAAAACCATGGTCAAGGCTCCGACAATTGTGTTGAATAGGTTTATTGTCTTGTCTCCTACTTCTAACACTACATTACCTGTCACAGAACCTTTAAATGCAACAAAAACTATCAATAATACTAGAAAAGCAAAGAATTGGATATATACTCTTTTTAAGACATGCATTTGTATATTATTAGATTGAAAATATTTAAACTTATCGCTAAGTGAGGCTCTGTCCTAAAATCCTTACCATGTTATTATTATCTCTCCAAGAACCTAAATTTTTATATATTAAAAAATATAAGTTATGATTATGGGGGTTAAATTAAGTATTATCACTTTAGTAGCACTCATTTCAATATTTCTGATCTCATCTTGTTCAACACAACAATCTCAAGATTCTGCAGGGACTCCTACATCATTGATAATTGAATTGAATGATGATAATATGACAGGATCAGACAATATTATATTAGGCAATGATGTAGAAAGTAATGATCAACCAATAGAAAATCAATCAGAAGAAAGCCAGTCAGATGATATTATTGTACTTGATTCTGTCACTCATAAGATTAATATATTAAAGCATGGGTTTGATCCCTCTGAATTAGAGATAAGCAAAGGCGACACTGTTGTATGGGTCAGTTATGATCTAAAACAGCCATTCCATGTAGTCCTTGGTTTTGACATCAATGATGAAGGGAAAAGGACTGTGTTCAATAGCAGAAGTCTTCTCTATTCAGACAATTTCAGCCACACCTATGATCATGAAGGTGATTTTATTGTATTGGATCAATTTTTTGAAGATCCTGATGAAAGGGAAGAATTTGCTGGAGCTATTATTGTCAGATGATATGGATTACAGAATATTTGACTTAATAAAATTTATTCAATAAAATGTCAAAGTCGGCAGGGATCACCAGTCAATAGGCTGGCGGCATATTCGCTTCGCTCACCCTGCCGGCTTTGAGCATGCTCAGAAATATACCATCTTCCAAAAATGGATTGCGGACTATTGTCCACTGGCCATGCAGGCCAGTGGTATATTTCTGACATATTAAAAAAATAAGAAATATTATTCTTGTGATCCACGTTCATATGGATTTGTTCCAATATGTGATTGAAGTCTTATTCCATATGCTCTTGCAATCTTATCAAGTGTTTCAATGCTTCTGTCAACATTTTCAGGCAATACTGCCCTATAAGCCTCACTCTTACCAAATGCCACTTGATGCCTGTCTATTTCCAAATCTTCAAGAGCAATTCTATCACTGCTTAGATATCTCTGATTCCCTATTGGTTTGCATCCATTCATCAATGCAGATACCATTGCCATAAATGAGCCAGCTCTGTAATTGAATGGAACTCCACTATTATAATCTGGATCATTTTCAATAGAAACATATCTATGTATATTTTCAGAGAAAACTCCCTCTCCTGAAACTTCTGCTTTACTTGTAGGTACAAATGTAGGTACAAATTTTACTACATTTTCTCCTACCCTTTCTTGTCTATCTCTATATTGTGTTGCTGTTTCTGCCATTTTTAATACCTCTCTATATGAATTCAGGATATTTTTAAGTATATAAATCTTTTGGTTTTGTAGTAACTAATTGGTGGTAACAAACACTGATATTTATTATATTCATTGTGAAGCCAAAAACTCATGTCACTTGAGATGCCAATAAATCCTCATACCTGCGGATTATCTCATCAACCACTTCATCAACCTTATTTGAGGGTATTGCAAACCCTAATGACTCAAATCCGCCTCCGATCTTGAAATTATTGATTCCTACAATCTCTTTATGCAGATTGACTAAAGGCCCTCCTGAATTGCCTGGATTTATAGGAACATCTATCTGGATGAATGTCTGCCCGCCAATATCCCTTGAAGGCGAGCTTATAATCCCTTCTGTGACAGTAAAATCAAGCCCACTTGGGTTTCCCAAAGCTATCACTTTCTGTCCAGCCTGAAGGTCATCTGAATCTCCAAAATCAAGATGGTCAAAATCCTTGTCTATCTTCAGGACTGCAATGTCACTAGAAACCTCAGCTCCAACAACTATTGCATTATATGTCTTCTCATTATATGTGTAGACCCTGACATTTGATGCATCCTTGATTACATGGTAATTTGTGACAATAAACCCTCCATCTCTTATGAATGCTCCAGATCCCTGCCCGACATTAGTCAGAACACTTACAATTGAGCCAATCACATCAGGAATGATTGCAGTGAAGTCAGCACTGCTGACTTGTATGTTTGTTATGTCATCCTTTAGCTCTGACAATTGAAGGTTGCTTTGCTGCTCAAGATTGTCAATAAGCTCTTTTAATGTGTCCAGATTTTTCTTGTCCTCTTCCTGCAATGATGACATCATTGAGTTGAACAAAATCTTTTGCTCAACAACCTCAGTTGTCAGGTTTATCATGATGTCGCTTAATACAGATCTTGTCACTGTTATCTCATTTTGAAGATCCTGATTTCTTGATTCAAAATCTTTCTTCATAGAATTTATATACAGCAGTGAAAAAGTGATGAACCCTACAAGAATCACTGCTATGATTATATTGAAAAGCATCTGTCTGCCAACTTTAATCTCCATATAACCCTACTCAAATTTTATCTATAAAAATCTTTTCTTTAACATGCATAATTTATTGTAAAATCAGTAATTTTTCTCTTTCAATACCAATAACATTTAAAAATCGTTTTTCATTCTGCTCTTGTATGGCAAGGCAATTAGTGGTATTGACATCAGTATCACCTGAAGAATTAGAGGAAAGGATATTGAGATCTGGTTTAGGTTTGTTCAAAATAGGCAGTGAACAGATTGATGGTATGACCCGACTTTCACATAATTCTGCCCCTAATCTTTATTATGAATGCTATTTTTTACTATCCCCATATGAGCGGTTTCAGCAGTTTCCATTAGCAAGACTATTTGTTGATATTGGTGTAGTAACTCCAGACCATCTTGAATCCACTCCATTCAGAAGACAGCCAATTTATCCTGTTGAAATTGAAAATTATGTTACTCCCTCAACTTTTAATACAACCCATTTCACAGGCCAGATGAGAAGAGAGATTCTTGAAGGTAAGTCAACAGTCCTTAAAACTCTACTTATGGAAACACCTGGAAGATTTGATGAAAGAGTTGCTATGCTTGAATTAGGCCTTTCAAATTTTTTCAACAGGAGAATTCCATTGGAAAGAGTACATCAATGGTTAAAAAGTTTGAATCCACCGGATCCTAATGATGAGCCCCAATTTGTATTTGGAGAGCAGTTATATGACAAAATTAAGGGATTTAGGATTCCTTATCATGCTTTCCTTAGGGAGCATCCTAAAGACTATAATTCAATCGGATTCTTAGACTGATACTTTTACAATTAAAAAAAGTATTTATAAACTAGCACATTTTCTGATGATATCATGCTAAAAAACCTGAAAAAAGAGTATAAAATAAAGAGAAAGATAATCAAATCCAGACTGGATGACTTCTCTAAAATCAGAGGTAACCAGTTGTTTTACGAGCTCTGCTTCTGCCTTCTCACTCCGCAGTCAAATGCTAAGAAATGCGATTTAGCTATCTCAACTCTAAAAGAAAAGGATTTTATTAAAAGAAATATAGCAGCAGATGATATCAAAGATATCCTTAAGCAAAAAACCAGATTCTACAAAAACAAATCCAATTATTTAGCTGAAATGAAAGATAATTACAATATATTGTGTGACATCATTTCTTCAAATAAGTTTACATCAAAAGAAAAAAGAGAATATCTTGTCAATAATGTCAAAGGCATTGGTATGAAAGAAGCCTCACACTACTTAAGAAATACTGGACACAAAAACTTAGCAATCCTTGACAGACACATCCTTAAAAACCTGAAAAAATACAAAGTTATCAAAGAACTGCCAAAAACTATGACAAAAAAACACTACTTAAAAATCGAAGAACAATTCAAGGATTTCAGCAGAAAGATAAACATCCCAATAGATGAACTCGACCTCTTATTCTGGTCAATAGAGACTGGTGAGGTTTTTAAGTAAAATAAAAATGGATAAGAAAAAAAATAAAACTACAAAAACAAATGATATTGATAATATCATAAAAATCCTCATTTCAGAGACTGAAAGACTGAAAGACCCTTCAGTCACAATGGTCTCTTGGGATAAGACTAAGAACAAGCCATTCAATGTCCTCATCTCATGCATCCTCAGCCTTAGGACTAAAGACCAGACAACAATAAAAGCTTTTCAAAGACTCAACAAACTGGCAAAAACACCAGAACAGCTCTCAAGACTTCCAATAAAAACAATTGAAAAAGCAATCTATCCAGTTGGCTTCTACAAGACTAAATCAAAAAGAATCAAAGACATAGCCAAGATACTAATAACCAAATACAAATCAAAAGTCCCAGATGAAATTGATGAATTACTAAAACTCCACGGTGTCGGAAGGAAGACAGCCAACTTAGTGATAACATTAGGCTACAACAAGCCAGGAATCTGTGTTGATGTGCATGTCGACCGAATCTCAAACAGGCTCGGCCTTCTCAAGACCAAGAATCCACATGAGACAGAGTTCACATTAAGAAAAATCCTTCCAAAAAAATATTGGATAATCTACAATGACCTTTTGGTCATGTGGGGCCAGAACATCTGCACTCCTGTCTCTCCTTGGTGCTCCAAATGCAAAATTTGCACCCTCTGTAAAAGAGTTGGTGTAGAAAAGAGCAGGTAAAAAAATAATAGAATTGTCTATTCTAATTCCTCAACCTTAATAGCATCAACAGGACAGATCTCTTCTGCCTCTTTTTCCTTGTCTATCTTGTCGACTTCTGCCTTGACTGGATGTGCTTTTGGAGTGTCCTCACTCTCATCCAATTTGAAATTATCACTGACAGAAGTGCATGCACCGCACCCTATGCATTTTTCCTTGTTCACTGAAATCTTGTATTTTGTCATTGTAGTGTTTGTTTTATATTTATGTTTAAAAACCTTACGTTTTCCTAGGCTCTGTCCTAAAAAGACCGTCTTGCTAGACAAGCTTATCTTGCCCATCCATTGAGATCTTAGAGACCCCAGGACCTATCTGAGAAGCATATTTTGATTTCTTCCTCATATTATAAGGTATTTCACATGTATCAGACAATTTTGTAAATGCCAGACGGCAGACTCTCATTCCAGGATATAATATTACTGGAACCTTTGCAATATTGCTAATTTCCAATGTTATATGGCCTTCAAATCCCGGATCAATAGAATTTGCAGTTGAATGGATTACCAATCCTATCCTTCCTAAGGAAGACCTTCCATCAAGAGTACCCACAATATCAGCAGGCAATTTTACTGTCTCTTTTGTATGTGCCAGGATCAGCTCTCCAGGATGCACAATAAACTGCTGTTCATCTCGCTTCTCTACTTTTTCCATAAACTCCTCACTTAAACCCTTTTTGATGTCAATATGTGAGATTTCATTATGCTTGAATATCTTGAATGTGTTTCCAAGCTTTAAGTCAATTGAGCATGGATCAATCTTTGATATGTCAAATCCATGTATGACTAATTTCCCTTCTTCCAAATATTTTCTAATATCCTTGTCGCATAGAACTGTCATTTTATTTCAGATCCTTCCACTCTTTTCTTGCTTTTTCAAGCCTTTCTATATTTCCAGTGTCAAACCATTGCCCTCTAAACTTATAACCATACAATCTAGATGCTTCAGCAATCCTTGGAAATATGTCTGTTTCAAACATGCAATATCCTGGTTTTACCATGTCTACAACTTCTGGATCCAATATATAAAGTCCTGAACTAATAAAATTTGATGGAGCCTCTTCTTTTTTTGGTTTTTCAACAAATTTTGCTATCCTCTCTCCATCAAGGTCAGCTACGCCATATTTAGACGGGTCCTCAACTTCCCATAGCGCGATTGTTGCTCTCGAATTATTTATTTTATGTAATTCTTCCATTTCTTTCAGGTCTAATTCCTTTAATTCATCACCATTTGTCAAGATAAATGTCTCATTCAGATGCTCTTTGAAAAATCTCAGGCATCCTGCAGTGCCTAATCTTTCTTTTTCATGGAAAAATGTTATCTTGACTCCAAATTTGCTTCCATCTCCAAAATAATCAATTATTTTCTCACCCAAATAACCAACTGAAATATAGATATCCTTGATCCCATGCTTTTTAAAAAGATCCAGAAGGTGCTCTATCAATGTCCTTCCATGCACATTCACCAGTGATTTTGGTGTTGATAGGGTAAGAGGTCTCAATCTTTCGCCAAGACCTCCAGCTAATATAACCGCTTTTTTTACATCCATATGAAAAGTAAAATCTGATATTATTTAAAGTTTGTTGGTAACAAGAATATCAAAAGATTTAAATATAAGTTCATACTTACTAAGCTTACTGGTAAGAATGGAATCTATAATAGTATCATCAAAAGGACAGCTTGTTATCCCTGAACATGTTCGCAAAAGGCACAAGATTGATAAAGGCACTAAGTTGATATTGCTAGAGGAAGGTAATAAGCTAACTCTGCAAAAAGTTGAGGTAATTGAAAAAATGTTAAAAAAATTAAAATCATCAGAGGGAAAAAAGGAGGACCTGGGCCTTCTTGCTTTAGCAGAAGCTAATTTAAAAGACATTTGGGATAATGAGGAAGATGATAAAGTATGGAGAGAATATTTATAAAAATGTTTGAACAAAGATCGATAGTGCTTTTGCCATTTCCCTTTTCTGACCAATCAAACAAGAAGATCAGACCAGCCATAGTTATTTCTAAAAACTCATTTAATGATTCAGGAGAGGATATCCTTGTATGTGCTATGACTTCACAGATAAGTGAAAAACCTCACTCATTATTAATTGATAAGAATGATGTTGAAATAGGAGTGTTAAGCAGGAAATCATTGATAAAAGTTGATGCAATTTTAAGAATTAAAAAAGATTTAATTATTAAAAAGATTGATATGCTTAACCAGAAAAAGTTTGCACAAGTTTTAAGAAAATTAAATTCTTTATTCATTTAAAAAGAGAATATAGTCTCAATTTCAGCAATATTTTTATATTTTCATCACAATAATGCCTTTATGAAGCTAACAATCAAGACTAAACTAATATTATTTGCTTTAGGTGCATACTATAAGATAATGAACAGGAGGTTTAAGAGTAAAGGCCTTGAAGTAGCATTATCAAAATCTGATTTCATCAGCTTGGTCAAAAACGCAGGCATAGAGAAGAAACAGCCTAGATCAATCTATAAAAATCTCGAGACACTTGAAAAAAAGAGGTATATAACATATGATAATAAGACTCTGAAATTCACTCCAGCAGGAGAAAAAAGGTTTAAGTCAATTGAGAAAGAATTGATGCCTTATTTCAGGATCATTGACACAATAAAGATGAAGAACGTGACAAGGTTCACCAAAAAGCCCCAGACCCTGTTCAAATTCACCTGATACTCTAAGCATGATGATTTAAACCAATTCTTATCAAAACTTACAAAAAATTAATAATAATTTCTCAAATTAGGGAATTTATTCTAAAAATTCCGTAACATTTTTATAGAAGAATACATAGAATCCAATATATACATTAAAAAGTAAAAGAGGTAATCATGCGAGAAGATAAGGAAGAGAATGTTTTCAGGAAATTTCCTCAGCGGAAGCTGACTGATGCTGAAAAGCAGTTTATTGCTTTAAAGATTGAGAAGTCAAAGCTGAACAGGGAAAGGGCTATCCTCATACTTGACAAGGGTCTATTATTATTCCTTGCTTTCCTTCTGTTAGGCATTATAGGATTCTTGAACAAATTAATCCCACAAAATACCTTGAATTTTCTTGTAATTGCTGGATTATGCGTCCTATTGCTTTCTGTAATTCCTTATTCAAACATTGCCAGGAAATCTGAGAAAGAGATAAACGATATTCTAGAAAGCTTGATGAAATGACTAAGTTGTCAGTAATCAAATTTTTAATAAATTACTTTCTTCTGTAATAATCTATTCTTTCCTTTGTTAACACTTCTATTCCTTTTTCCCCTATCTTAAAAGGAAACACCTTTTCAATATGAGAGCTTCCCCGTGACTTTAATATTTCTATCGATCTTTCCCTTTGGTCCTTTTTCCTTGGATGATATAAAAGGACAATATTGTCAACTTCAAACTCAAGTGCATTTGATATATGCTCCTCAATATTTGATTCAAACTCGCCAGTAACAACTGTTGTTGCATTCCATCTCCTCAATAGCTTGAATAAATCCACTAAAGCCTCTCTTCTCTGCAGTTCATCCTTGAATAATAATGTAAAAGAGGTGATTGAGTCTATTGCTATCCTTTTGACCTTTATCTTCTCAAGAGCAGTTGATATCAGTCCGCCTCCTTCATCCAATAGTTTCTTCACTTTCTCAGGAGTATATTCAAGGAACACAAATTTCTTTTTCTTTTCAAGGTCAGCCAGATCCCATCCAAATTCTTTCATCCAGGCATATACATTGGATTTTTCCTCTTCAAAAGATATGAATGCTCCTGGCTGCTTGTCTTTTATTATCCCATTATAGACAAATTCCATTGCTAGCACTGATTTTCCAGAACCTGCTCCACCTGCTATCAATGCTACTGTACCTTTATTAAATCCTCCTCCTAATATCTCGTCCATGCCTTTAATATATGTTTTCACTCTTTCCATTAATATTAAACATTAATATGTATGTATTTAAAGATTGCGGAAAACACAACTTATTATCATAAGATTTTTATAATCTGAGATATAAGGCTTTATTATGAAAACAGCTTTGGTTCTTACTGGAGGTGGCTCGAAAGGAGCTGTTGAAGTTGGAGTCCTCAAGGTTCTGAGTCAATCACTGATACCAGATGTATTTATAGGCACAAGTGTTGGAGCATTGAATGCTGCTGTATTTCTTGACGGCAAGGATTTTTCTGAGAACATACTTAATCTTGAGAGGATATGGATTGGAGTCAGCAGGAAAAAGATATTTCCCCTGAACAGGAGGATATTTTACAAATTCCATAAGATTGAGTCCTTGTTTAGCAACAGAGGATTAAAAAAACTGGTAAATGAGAATCTTAAGGCAGAATCATTTAAAGACCTGGTAAGGCCGTTATATATCAATTGTACAAAATTGAGTGATGGAAAAAGCCATTATTTCTATAAGGGCAATCTACAAGACCCTATAGTTGCAAGCTGTGCAATCTCTCCTTTTTTTGAGCCAGTCATGATCAACAACAGTTATTATATTGATGGAGGTCATTCAAATTATCTCGGATTGGATAAAATAAGGGAATTGAGATGTGACCAAGTCATACTAGTGAACCTCGGATATCATAAGCAATCAAAAGAGATAAAAGGAATCCTTAATATGTCATATTATGTGAGCGAGATGATGAAGCGCCAGCTGATCATGAACTCAATTCTAAGCTTTAAGATAAAGAAACTTATAGAGATAAGCCCGCTTCTTCCAGAGCATCTGCACATTACTGACTTTTCACAGACAGAGAAGCTGATCAAGATAGGTGTTAGAGAGGCTGATAAGGTTCTGAAAAAGATCTAATTTTTGTTGATAATCTTCTTCTGCTGAGAACTCCATTCCTTGTTTGGTGTTTTTTTTATCCATTCTGCATACTTTCTTATAAAGTCCAGCCTATCCTTGAAATTCTTTTCTTTAAATTTTTCTAGCTTTTCAAGATCAATATCAGGAACTTTCATCTTAAATATTTATCTAATTCAATTTTCTTTTTTGAAAATTTAATCTCCAATTGCCAACACCTTTGATTGCATAATTGGAATTTATATATAAACCTTGTCTCAGAATGTCCAGTGTCCAATGCTCAAACCCAAAGTTTGAGTGCTGGGCACTGGATAAAGGAACGAGTGACACTATCAGTGGTGAAAGCATAAGCTTTTAGCACCTTAAACAGGATAAAAGAAAGAGCAAAGCGAATGATACCATCCAGTGTCCATGCCAATTCAATTATTGTATTCATTCTATAATAAGAAAAACAATAATATTTTTAAATATCCTAGTATTCTCGATAGTATTAAAATGGCATACTCTGACTTAACAGGCATTTGTGAAGAGATACTTGATAGGCCTGTTGATATCACTAAAAGGAGAGGAGTCTACCGGGTGCAAGAACACATTCCCATACAAAGAAGATCTTCTTATCGCTTGCCAATTATAGGTACAACAATAGCCTCAATCCTACTTGCAATTGGATGCCACACAACAAGTCCAGCAGCAGTCAGGCCTTTTGACCCTTATTCTTCAGATGGCAGCAGAAACCAGCCAGCTCTAAGTTCAGATGGACCTGAGAAAGTAGTAACTGACTTTGATACAGGACAAAGACTGAGACTGGACAACATTAGATCTTATGGAGGAGATGAACCTATCCCACCTCTTGAGCCAAGACTTATGCTTCTTCCAGGAGATCAGGCATTTGAAGCCACAAGGCTTCTTGACAACCTAGATTTCACTCAGTTAAGCACAGTCAGAGACCTTAGTCTAGATCCTGACAAGCCTGTTTATGTTGAGGATAGGGACAGCAAATGGTCTGTTTCTATTGGAATGTCTTCATGGTACCCTAAACTCAAATCAGAAGATCAGCTAGATATGTTTGGAAAAATGGGTATTGATATTGATACATTCACAACAAAATATCGGAACAAGGGATTATTGAGCAATGGCTTTGTGACTCTTGATAGAAAGATTTTTGATGAAAGGTATCCTGATAAGTTGGGTTGGTTTTTTTTAGTTGGTTATATTGATGCAGATATCGAGAATGAAAAGTCTGCAGGACCATTAAGATTAAATGTTGATTTAGAAAGATCAATGTTCTCAGTATCAACTGGTCCGACATATTATCCGCTTGGTAGACCTCAATTTGATCAAGATATAAATAGATTTATTGGATTCTTCAAAGGATTTAAACCTTATGTTGAAGGAGAGTTTGGATATTCTCATCTTAAAGCTAAAGGGGATATTAGTGTTAGTATTTTTGATATACCTTTGATTTCCTATGTTTCTCCTATGGATGTTGAAATGTTTTATTTTACTCCTTGGTTAGGTGGAGAAGGATCCTTGAGTAAAAGATTGAGCCTTAAATGTGGAATTGGGTATACTTTTACAAGCACTGCTCATGATGATACTCGTGGGTTTGGAACAACATTTGCTCTAAGATATAAATTTTAACATCTCTTTTTCTTTTTATCTCTTAAAGAATAAGATTTATATACAATAAATATCATTAAGGTATTTTATGCTAAAAAGAGGTCTATATAGATTAATCCCTATTTCTGTTATTGAAAGGTATGTTAAATTGATAAGCAAGAAACCTAAAAAATTAGAGAAAATGCTCTTAAGATCAGATCCGCAAATTCTAGAGGACATTGGAAAGAGAAAGGCAATGCTCATATTCAAGAAAGCTAGCAAAGAGATTCCTTTTTATAAGAAATTTCTTAAGAAAAACAAGTGTGATCCAGATAACATAAGAAAATTCAATGATTTTCTTGAAAATGTTCCAATCACATCAAAATTTAATTATATTAAAAAGGCAGGATCATTTAAGGAATTATGCTATAATAATGACACAAGTGAGATTGACATACTTTTTGAGAGCTCAGGTCACAGTGGAAAAGCAACCATTTGGCCAAGATCTCAAGAGGAAGAAAAGGAAGAAAAAGTGTTTGCTACAATTGGTCTAGATCTTTTATTTGAAACTTATAAATACAAAACACTTTTTATCAACACTTTTGCTTTTGGATCATGGATAACTGGGATTGAGATTGCTCGAATTGCTGACGGACATTCGACTTTAATCAATCCTGGACCAGATATTGAAGACACAATCAATATTGTCAAAGAATTCAAGAACATGTTTGACCAATACATTATAACAGGTTATCCTCCATTTGTAAAAAACCTTCTTGAGCAAGGTAAAAAGAATAGGATTGACTGGAAAAAATACAATATTAATCTTATTCTTGGCGGTGAGCCAATGCCTGAAGAGATGAGAGACTATCTCTACAAATTGATTGGAAAGAAACCAGATGATATTAACAAAAGAGGGTACATTTATTCTGCATTTGGAGCTTCTGATGTTGGAATAACTGGAATAAACGAAGAGTTTGAGTCTATAAAGATAAGAAGAATTGCCAGAAATAATAAGAATTTAAAAAAAGATGTTTATGGAGATACCAAAGGATTGCCATTGTTATTTCAATATGACCCTACAAGATACATTCTTCAGGTAAATGAAAATAAGGAAATAATATTCTCAATTGTAGATCTAAACTCAGTCTTGCCATTGATAAAATATAATCTTCAGGATATTGGAGGTATCATCTCCTATTATGAGATGAGGAAAATCCTTAAGAAGAATAAGATTAACTTAAGATTAAGAGTCCCTTTCCCTTTTGTCTACATCAGAGGAAGAAGCGATGGTACAGTCAATTTTTATGGATCACTGATATTTCCAACCAAAGTTGAAGCAATCTTGATTAAGAATAAACTGCTTAGAGGAAAAACAACAGGAAACTTCCATTTAAAGATTGATTATGATAAAAAACACAACTCATATCTTGTTGTTGAGATCCAATTAAAAGAAAACGTTAAAATTCCAAAAAACAAGATAAACTTATTTACAAATGCAATCAGAAAAGGTTTGTTTGACAGGATTCCTGATCTAAAACCAAAAGAGAAGTATTTCAAGAAAGTCTATGGAAAAAAGGATTATATCATTGTCAGGTTCTATCCATTTGATAAGTTCCCTTACCATTCAAAGATCAAATATAAATATGATTGAAAAAGAGGTGTAATTTTGTTATTAAATTTTTTATTGATATTATTGATTGTTTTAATAGCACTTACAATTATTTGGAAATATGCATTATTTTACAGGGATCCAAAAAGATGGATACCTGCTGGGAATAATCTAGTGAGTCCAGCTGATGGCACAGTTGTTTATATCAAGAGATTTTCAAATGGAAAGATTCCAAATCCAAACAAGAATGGAAGAAGTATCAAACTACAGGAAATCACTCACATCAAGGAGAATATAAAGAATGGGTATATAATTGGAATTTTTATGAATCCTTTAAGTGTCCATGTCAATAGAGCTCCTGTTTCTGGAAAGATTGATTTTATTAAGCACACAACACACAAGAATAAGTCAATGTTGATCATGTTGATCAAAGTCATTTTCCATAAATTGTCCAGACCTGGCCAATATAACTATGAACTGGAGAATGAGAGGAACACAATCCTGATAATGGGAAAGGTCAAAGATAAGTCATTTCCAGTCTATATTATCCAGATAGCTGATACTGTTGTAAAAAAGGTTGTTTGCTGGAGAAAAAGAGGTGATATTGTCAATAAAGGCCAGAAGATAGGGATGATAAAGATGGGATCACAAGTTGATCTTATCTTACCTGACAAGATCGGAAAAAAGAATATTCAGATAAATATTAAGGAAAATGATTATGTTTATGCAGGTAAAGATATTATTTGTGATTTTTAACTAATGTTTTTTGGAATAATTGGTATATTTTATATTTTCTTCCATTGAATCTATTTATTAATGATTTTGATACTTGATTATCATCGTAAACCCAAGAATATTCAATATTTTTTATTCCCCTTTTTTTTGCCTGAGTGATGTAAGCTGACATCAAATAACTGCCTATGCCTTTTTGAGTATTATTTCTTTTTATACATATTAAGGAGATTACCCTCATTGATATTGAATTTTTTCTAAAGAATAGTAATAGTTTCCTGATAAAATCATTTTTTAGTTTTATTGTCCTTAATATGATATTTATATTTGGAATACTAAACAAAACTCCAATTGGTTTTTTATTCTCTTCATAGATTAAGATATCCTCTGGATTGATTAGAGGTCTTAAAGACTCAATTAAAAATTTCCATTCATCAATATTGATTTTTCTGAAGCCAAAATAGTCATCTGGAAATGAATTATTGATGATATCCAAGATAGATCTTGATTCAATATCAAATTCTTTGATATTTAAAGGTCGAATATTTGTCCTTATATTATTGTGTAAAGGTTTCAATGTTGATACATTAAATTCATCTAAATTGATTATATATGCATTTAATTTTTTTATATGATTATAATTATTTTTTCTCATATGTTTGATATAATATTTTTTTGTATAAGTAAGAGAAGGAGTTGAGATTTGGTTAAATCCTTTTAATTGAAATCCAGTATAATTTTCAAGTGAGCTATTTATTGGACCTACTATTTTATTCACATTCTTATTTTTTAGCCATTCTTCAACTTTGTTTAATAATAATCTTGAGTATTTTGGATTGTCTAACACTTCAAAAAATCCAAAAAATCCTAATGATTGTTTTTTCATGATTTCTTTGTCTAAAAATCCACATATTCTCCCTACAATCTTGTTATTGTCTAAAAGGATTAATGGATATTTTTCTATATATTTCCATTGAGGATTTTTATCACTGAAAAACTTTTTTTTCTCATCTAAAAATGGTTTAATCCAGTTCTTATCATTTTCATATATTTTATTAGAAAATTTAAGAAACTTCTTAAGATTCTTATTATTTGTCACCTCAATTATTTCAAGCATAATATAATTATAAATAAAATACTATATAAATCTAACTCATTAAATTTAAATATTGTTATTCATTCTTAACTCTCATGGGGGAATTACAATTAGATATTGATCCTGAGACAAGAGTAAGTTGTATGAATTACAACACTATGCTTCAGTTTGTAATGTCTGAAGTAGGGGATATTAGTCACCTCTTTGAAGGAAGTGAGTTGACAGAAGAATTTGTTTCTGATCCAAATCATTGGATAGACTGGAATCATGCAAGAAAACTAGTTTTATCTATACAAGAGTTATTAGGTAACCAAGATCCTGATTTATTCTATGAGATTGGTGTCAATATGTCCAAGTTACGTTCTGTAGGTATTCTTGAAAATATGGTTAGATTATTTGGAAATCCAAGGTTTATAGTTAGCCAGATTCCAAAGTATAACAGAAGATTCAATAGGATATTTGACATGGATGTTTCAGATCTGGGAAATAATTCTGCAACAGTTACTATAGGATATAATCCCTTGGTAAGGGATACTTCAATATATTTAATGTGTCCATGGAACAAAGGAATTATTGCAACAATCCCTACTATTTGGGACTTGCCTGTAGCAGATATTAACGAACCAAGATGTATATTCACTATTGAAGAAGTGATTGAAGGATATTCACATCTTGGGTTAGAGTTAACAAGAGAGGATGAAAAAGTGTTGATCAATGGCCAAGTATATGGTAAGGAAGTCCATGTCCAAAATAATAATGGAAGAAATGGAGTAGCAGTGCTAAAAGATTTATCTATTGATGGAAAAGTTGTATTGACATCAGGTCGAATTTATGGAGCACCTCATTGTCAATATGATATGAAATGGCAGAATCCAAGTCTAAGACACCGATTAGTACATCTTCCTATCCAGAGATTAAAACAATATTTTATTACAAGAGCTATGATAGAAAGACAATTAGAATACTCTGAAAGCCAATTCTTTGAGCTTCAAGGGGCTCATAAGGATCTCCAAGGAGCTCAAACCCAACTTAAAGAATATGCAGAACACCTTGAGGAAATGGTTGAAGCAAGGACAGCTGAACTCAGAGAAGCACAAGCTCAACTTGTCCAATCAGAAAAAATGGCTTCTTTAGGGCAGCTTAGTGCAGGTATAGCACATGAAATGGGAAATGCATTGCTTCCTGTTAGGCCATCTGTAGATACTTTGGAAGAATACAGGCAAGTTGTTCGAGACCTTAGTCAAAATGTTTTTGAACAAATATTTGAACCAAATGAATTTGAAAGATATAAGTTTATAATTCACCAGTTTATTCAGTCATGTCAAATAGAAGAAAGAGAAGTAGAAGCCAATGCGGAGGCAATGGAGTATTTATTTGAAGAAAGAAATGTACCTAGAGCAATAATAGTAGCTGAATCATATGCAAAAGCTGGCCTAAAGGGAGAAGATGTTAAATTTATATTTGGACTTGCTGACAAGTACCTAATCTCAGAAGAGATATTTAGAAAAATATTTGATTTTGCATCAGTTTATGAAAGAAGAGTAAGGAACCTTGGAGAAGGTGTGCAAAGAGTCTCAACAATTGTAAATGCAATCTTGGGATTTTCAAGACATGAAAAAGAAACTGTTGCTCTTACTAATATTGCTGAAGACTTACAAACAACTGTTAGTTTAATTAACCATGAAGCAAAGAAAAAAAATGTTCAAATAGTAACAGAATATGGTTCTATTCCAGAGTTTTATGGCAAAGTAGCAGATCTTAATCAAGCATGGCTTAATCTGTTAAAAAATGGTATTGAAGCAGTTGAAGATAAAGGGATGATAAGATTAGAAACATTTCAAGAAAGGGACTCTATAGTTGTCAGATTCTCAAATAATGGTCCTGAAATTCCAGAAGACTTAAGAACTAAAATTTTTGATCCTTTTTTTACAACAAAAGCAAAGGGCCTTGGATTTGGATTATCTCAATGTTATAATGCAATTAGTGACCATGATGGTCAAATTAGTGTATATTCAAGCCCAGAATTAACAGTTTTTGAAGTCAGATTACCAAAAGAGCCAAAAGATTTATAATAAAATATTCACTCTAAAGTAAAAAAATGAGAAAAGGAATAATATATATTATGGATGATGAAAAAACAGGTTTAGATATAGTTGTCACTCAGATAAGAGAGCATGAAAAGTTTGATGGCTTTAATCTTCGTAAATCACAATATCCAGATGAAGTTGCACATTTTGTGGAAGAGGCTATTAAAGAAGGATATGAGGTACCTATTGTGATACTTGACTACAAAGCACCTCCCAAAGATGATAATTCTCTAGTAAAAAACGGATTTGACTCCGCTCTAGCCATTAAAAGAATATCACCATATTCTCAAATAATTATGAATACAGCACAAGCAGGTCCAGAAGTTATGGAAGATGCCCTTAATCATCCAGGACTTTTAGTTGGTTGGATTGACAAGAAAAAACCTGAATATGGAAAAAGACTGTGTGCAAGAATTCAGAAGGGTTTAGAAATTTATGAACAACTAAGACCCTCTTGAGTAACAAACTTAATTGAACACAAACATGATCTATCCTAACTTTTTTCTAATATATTCAGAAACATTAATATATTGTCTAAATTAAATATACTCTATGGGTAATAGAATTATAAAATTTATTTACAATATACTTAGATTTAATGAAATTAAGTTCTCTGAGGGATTATTACATTTATCTTCTTTACCTTACACTTATTTTGAAGTTCAATCTTTTTCTGATTATCTCCTTTTTATTCAAAATGAGTTTGATGAACAATATAAAAAGATAATTTATGAGATTGGAAGAAACCAAGGCAAAATGGGTGCATTAATAATAATCAAAAGATTTGGTTTTATTTTTAAAGGAAGCTATAAGATGTTTATTGAACAAAGCGACCTAATAGGATATGGATCAGCGGAGTTGTATAGTGTAAATGAAGAAAAGAAAGAATATAAAATAAGGATAACAAATATGCCAATTGCATTAAAAGCTAATCAATCTAAAAAGTCCAAAGAGGTTATGAATTTCTATTTTAGCGGATTAATCAGTGGAGTGCTCGAAACCATTCATAAAAAGAACTTTTATACTATTGAAACTCAATGTTTGGGAAGGGGTGACAAATCTTGTAATTTTGTATGCAAACTTGAAAAAAAGAAGGATTTAAATGAAAATCATTTGAAGATTGAAAAAGAGATTGAAAAATGCTTTACTAGTGTATTTGCTAAGTTAAAGAGTATAAGCAATAATAAAAAAGAAAAGTTACCTTTTAGTTTCACAGAAGGGTCTGTTGGTTTTGAGAACACTCAAGGAGTTTTATTTCCTTGTTATTGTATAGTGATATTGAATAAAAAGCTAGAAGAAATCAATAATAAGAAAGCAAGAAAAGCGCTAATGTTACTGGCAGAAGGCCATGTCAAAAGAATAATTAAGAAAAGAAATCAAGAAATCAAAACAAAAGATGAACTTATTTTCTTTTTGAATCGTCTTTCGCTTTCTTGCTTTGGTAAATTTATTATTGTTAAATCTAACCTTAAGAATTTAGAGTTCATAATAAAAAATATAAATAACCCATTTGCCGATGAATATAAAAAAATATTCGGAATTTCAAAGAACCCAACAGACCTATTCCTAGCTCAAGTTTTGGAGAATTTATTTCAGACATTATTTACAGAGAAGTTTAAATGTGAGGAGCTTATATGTATAGCTCAAGGTAAGAAGGAATGTGTTTTTGTGATTAAATCATTATCTAAAATCTGAATACACTGAATTGCATTTTCCAATTTGTGAAGCAATGGCAGGATCATATACAATAAAATTTGGTTCCAATCTACGCAATAAAGGTAAGAAACCTGTTTTTCTAAACGGTTTGTTATGAACCAGATTTGTTAAAGATCTCAAAATAAAACTCTTTTTTCCAATTTTAACAGATGAATTATCTTGATGATTATAATATGGAAAATCTAAAACCAAAACACCAAGTATATCTTGAGATTGTTGGATCTGGTTCAGAGTTTGTGATAAAAAAGATTGTCTTTCACGATCAGAAAGATTAAACCAATAAATATTATCAATGATTGCAAGAGATCCAGCAACACCTGGCCGACCATGCATAGGCACTACATGATAATTTATTAACCCTTGAATTTGATTGTCTTTCTCAAATACAGTTGTACTACTAATCCCTTGATGTGACAATTGCCATTGTAATTCATCTTCAGTCCAATGACGAGCAAGATTAATATGGAATTTATAGGAGTTTAATAAAGACAAACAAGTGCTAAGATCTGAATCATCATATTCACGCATTTTGCCATCAACTTCAAAAGGAACAGGGTCTGATTCCCACATTTTGAGAATTCTTCTCTCTATATTAGATACTGAAGCATCTAAATCACTAAATCTCTGAGCATCAAAAACTTTAATTAAAAAACTTGTGTCGGGAAGACTTACGAGATCGTAAATATGTTCATCAGCATGCTTATGAAAAAGAAGATGAGACCCTGAAAAATTCTTATCCAAAAAAAAGAAAGGGAAATCATAACCTCTTTGATGATGCCTCTCGGAAGAATGAGTTACAAGATCATAAGCGATTCTACTTCTTTTGGTACTAACATCAGATGATAAAAAACTGCACAAACTTCCATTTACTGTTTGAGAACTAAATAGACTAAAAGTTCTTGGCATTCCCCCCACAAATCCCACTAGGGTACTTCCATCGTAATAAGATAAAGATAACTCTTTATCAGAAGTAGAGCCTTGAAGATTCCATTGCAAATATGGTACACTATAATCAAAAACTGCAGCTTGACCATCATAAGCAGGATGCCAAGATCGTAATATCAAGTCACGCAACTCATCAAAATCTCCATTAAAAGTCTCTATTCTTCTTGCCATTTTAAGGTTTGTATCCAGCCATAAATGCTTTAGCAGCTTCTTTTGAATAGAATTTAACTTGTTTAAGTGGTCCTGCAAATTCATATACTAAGTATTTCGCTCCTCCAGGACCTATATTTCTACCTGAATCTTTGCCACCCCCTAAATCAGGAGAATCTGGCGATAAGTTAAGGTGAGGTGTATTAACAAATACCGATGCAGAACCTATTCTTGTAACACACTCATTAACAAATTGAGTATCCTCAGCCCATACTCCTGCTCGAATTCCATATCGTGAACTATTAGCTAAATTAATAGCTTCTTCAGGAGTTGAAAATATTTGAAAAGATAATAAAGGATTAAACATTTCTTCTAAAGCCGCAATAAATTGTTTTCCTGGAGGAACCTGAACAACAGCAGGTGCTAAATAAGGTCCAAAAGCAACTGGTTTTCCTTGGTAATCAAGACATAATTCTAAGCTTGAAAATTCTGTTCCTAGAGGAACTAATTCCCCGCTAATATAAACTAAGCCTCCTTCTCCAAGTGCTTGTTTAATAGCTTCTTCATACCTACTTCTGTCTCTTATGCCAGGTACAGGCATTAAATCTGTTGTTGGATCTGATAGCAGTCCTGCACGTAATTGTTTAATTTCATAATTAACTTTCTCTAACACAATCCCTGCTGCATCTTCATGCACAATTGCTCTTTTTGGAGAAATACATATTTGTCCACTTGCAGCATACCTAAGCATTATGTCAGAGACAGCTCTGTCAATGTCAGCATCTTTATTTACAATAATAGGATCTGATCCATTAAGGTCATAACTGCCCTGAATTCCGGCTTTATCAAAAGATTCCATGAGTTTTTCATTCCTTGGTCCCCAATAAGCAACAAAATCAAGAGCTCTTCTCTGTTCAAGAGAAGGATCAACTGTCACAATTCCACTATCACTTATTCCAAATCCAGGCCATTCCTTTATCGAACCCCTGTTATTGCTATAAATAACATTAATAGGAGCAGGATCAATTCCATTTTCCTCAAACGCATCTATAAGATAATTCATTAAAGTATGCGTAGTAAGAGAGGTACCTGCAGACATTACAAATGATTTTCCACTACTGACAGATGATGCAACACCTAATGTTCCTAAAACAATTGCAGCATTAGCGGCAGGAGTAATTCCAACAACTCCAGGAATTGATTCTCGATAAAACACTGTTCTTGAACCTTGTGCTGTTTGGTAAGGCCTCATCATATTTTCTAAAGTAACCAAATGTTCAGGATCAAGAATATTTAAGATAGTGTCTAATTGCCAGAGCATAGCTTGATAACTAAAACCTTCAAATGTGCCTATTTTTACCAAACTTGAAAAATTCTCTGTAACTAAATCACCCCACTTGGCAAGAGCTTTATGTCTTTGTGACATGGGAACTGCATGAAAATCTTTAGCAGCATCACATGAAGCTTGTAAAGCTCTTTGATTTATCTCAGTTATTGTATTTGTATAAACTGACGAAACCAGTTCGCGTCGATCAGGATCAAGAGATCCATATGTTTTAGTTCTTAACATAAGTAAAGCAGGATCTGCTATCAGTCTATCTGCAATAACATTCACATGAGCAGAATCCAAATCAACTGGTTCTTGTCTTCCTCCAATAATTGTTCCCATTTCAACCATTTCATCAAGATCCTCACTTGTCATATACTGTATCATTGTGGCTACATGATGTTCTGGTTTAGGTAATCTTGTAAATAGGTCATCCATAGACTTTAAGGCATAATCAATATCCTCCTTTGTTATTGTTAAAGGAGGTTCAATTCTCAAAATGTTTGGTCGATTAAGAGTAAAAGAAGTAATAATATGGTAATTACGGAATAATTGTCCTGCAATTATTTGACCAAGATAATTCTCAGTCATTAGGTTTCCAAGAAAGGGTTTGTTAAATTCAATACCAATCATTAATCCTTGCCCTCTGACTTCCTTAATAATATCATGCATTTCTTGTAAATATTGTAATCCAGATAAAAGATAATCCCCCAATACTTTGGCTCTATCAATATAATTACCACTTAGCAATGTTCTTATCGACTCAGCAGCAACTGCACAAGCAGTAGTATTTCCACTAAAAGTAGATGTATGCAATAATGCACTATCAGTTGTTCCATATGCCAGATTCCATAATTTATCAGAAGTCATCATTGCACTTACAGGTACATGACCACCTCCTAGTGATTTTCCAATAAGTAAAACATCTGGATTTATATCTGAAGAGGCAAACATTTTTCCTGTTCTACCAAGTCCAGTTTGAATTTCATCAACAATTAACAAAACACCGTGTTCAGTACAAATATCCCTAACTCTTTGCAAATAATCAGATGAAGGCACATTAATTCCTCCTTCTCCCTGGATAGGTTCAACAATAAAAGCAGCAATGTCATCTCTTGAACTTAACATCTTTTCAAGTGCTTCTGGATCATTATAAGGGATAACTGGTTGTTGGACCAGTAAACCACTAAAAGGTCCTTGATATTTGCGATTTCCGGTCACAGAAAGTGCACCAAGAGTTTTTCCATGAAATGATCCTTGTGTATGGACAACAGCACTTTTTCCAGTAGCTGCTGCCACTAATTTAAGAGCTGCTTCTGTTGCTTCAGCTCCGCTGTTTGCTAAATAAGCTCTAGAAACAGAATCTGGCGTTATTTGGTCAAGAAGCATAAGTACTTCTGCATGATAAGGATTAAGTCCGGGCTGAAGTAATTTTGGAGACATAGCAATCTCTCGTAACTTTGCTTCAATCTGAGGAGGATTATGACCTAAATTAAGAGCCCCAAAAGAACCAAGCAAATCTAAATATTTTTCTCCATCAGCATCAAACACATACTGGCCTTCTGCCTTTGCAAAACGTGTGTCCATGCCAAACATTTGCAATAACTTAGTTAATATAGGATTGCCATAATCTTTAAAAATATCAATAACCCTTTTTTGGTCAAGTTGTGATGCCTGAAATTCACTTCCTGAAAGATGGATTCTTTGAAATAATTCCTCAAGAACAGGAACAACCATTGCCTCAATCGCTTCTAATGGCTTCAGAATATACCCATTTATTCTACCATCGCTTATAAGACCAACTGCTTTGGAAACTTGATCCTGATTAGCTAAAATTAATTGCCTTGCATTAGGATTATGTTGAGCCAATTCAGCTAGCATAAAATCCCCTTGATCACTAAAGGCATAATCTCCGATTACAACATCAACACCGCTTAACTCTGGAAGATTAACATCTGAAGGCTGAGCAAAAGAATAAATAGTATAATCTGGAAAAGAAGCTTTTAAAACCCCTTCTAGATCAGCCCTTCTAGGACCACTTTCAACTATAAGTATAGATCTTCGTAGTGTCATTGTGATATATAATTCTGAACAATTGTTTACTATTTATTAGTAATAAAAATATGGATGTTGTATTGTTCCAATATATAAATGCTTCGAAAAAAAGTAGTAAAAAAAAGAACTAGACAAACTAACTAGTTCCAAAAGGAAGCATAAATGTGCCTGTCGGTTTCAGCTCAATTGATGCTGAATCCAAGAAAAAATCTTCATTTTCTATATACATACAGTAACAACCAGGCTCTGGAACAATGATCTCATGTATTAATACTTGTTCCCCTTCAGTCTGCTGCCCATCAATCAGTTGGACTTCATTGCCAAAACAATCATCTTGTCTTATATGAATAGAATAATCAAGGAAATCAACACCAAGTTGCGACTTAAATGGTTTATTTACAGTTAAAGTTAGCACTCCATTTAGTCCTTTCATATCAATTGATACATCAGTGTATCTATTTACTCTTACTCCAAATTTTCTCGATTGAGTATCATACCTACCTATAGCAAGAGCTCCCCCATCGCATCCAAGAGTAGACTCAAGCAAGGTAGTGGTCGTAGTCATCACCTTCTCAACCTTTTTCTCAATCAACCCTGTAAACTCCGTTGCAATATCCCCTTTAATCAAAACACTATTATCATACAATTCAATTCCTGAATTCAACTTTTCAACAGCATTAAAAGTGTCAAGAGAATCATAGCCAAAAACAACAAGCACTTTTCCATCTTCATAATCATACTCCTTTATCAATGCTTCTCCAGGACCAACTCCTAAATCACCACATGTAGGATAATTTAATCCCATTATCTCAGCTGTCTTCTGATTAATACAAGGACCTCCAACTGATATAATATTCTTCTTACTAGTTATATCACTATCAAGAATGATATTTTTTGATGTCAATCCAAATACTGAAGCATTACTCTCTTCATCTTCTTCTTCAATAAGCTCAAATTCAGCATTTGTATCAGTAATAAAGAACAATGTCTCATCCATTTTCTTTGCTCCTGCAATATAAATAGTATCTGGACCATTATTATCTTTGTACAATTCAACAAAACTTCCCCAAGCTCCAGCTCCATCATAATTATCTGTTGTTCCAACTCTTTTTAAGAAAGAGTAAGTCACATTTGTCCAAGTATTGTAACATCCTGCCTGCACTACAGCTGCAAGTCCTGCTCCAAGTGCAACAGTCATCTCATCAAGATTCGAACTTAAACACCTTCCAAGAGCACCAATATCAATATTCCCCCTTGAATCAGAACCCACACTTATTAGAAAATAATCATGGCCTTCAGTAACTCCATAAGGAGCCCATGCTGCCAATGAAACCCCTTCTTCAGAATCAGGAGAAATTACTTCAAGCTTACTAAAAGTATTTGCATCCAATACTATTTTTGCCAAATACTTAGTAACCAATACTGGAACATCTCCAGAATCTATGCTTCCATCCTTATTCAAGTCTATTGAAATATTTCCATTATTAACTGCACTTTGCTTTACACTTATTATAAATTCTTCCCCACCTACATTCAATGAGTCAGTTGCATTATAATTGATTTTAAAGACCTCGCCTGTCCCCATATTCTTGAATTTCAAGGTGTTTTCAGATACATCCTGCCCTTTGTACTGGAAAAGCTTTGTCAATCCTTTTGCTTCTGTTGGATTAGCAGATCCATCAGTTGTTACAAGGAAAAAGTCATTTTGAGTTATATCCCTCACCTCATCCACAACAAGAGCATGATTTGAATTTCCAAACCTTGTAAAACTTCCGTCATTATTATAAAAAAGAGGAACCTCTAATAATTCACTATCCAAATTCTCAAACTTAAGCACATACTCATTATTGCCTTTTGGAATAAGATCAACAGACTCTATTTCATTGTTGGGATTTGATCCATAAAAATAATAGTCAAGATTGCCAAACAATGCATCTCTTTCCTCCAAAACTTCTGAAAGATACTGTTCTGTTTCTACATAATGGGTTTGTGATGGAGCCCACCTAATAATAATTTGATTAAGCTTAAATTCTTCTCCAGCAATTCTCCCATCATCTTCAGCAACAATTTCAACTCGAGTATCATCTATAGTTTCATCATTAACTTTATATTGCTGCCCACCTGTACTCGTACTTGAAACATCAGTATCCTTCAATACAACCTTATAAGAGTCAAGGTAAAACTCAACTAAATCAAGTGTCACATCTCCTGCCTCATTTGGAATAATCTCACTAACAGTAATTTGCATTCCATTAACAATATCTGTATTTCCTTCTAAAATCGAATTTGTAGAAACCCCATTAATTTTAAACAATGCAGTGCTCGGAGCAACATCTTGAACAGCAACCAACTCAATCTCATACTTCTCCCCATTTAATTCATATTCTTTTTTCTCCCCCTCCTGAAGAACTCCTTTTTCTGCTCCGCTCAATAATGTCAAAACAACACTGTTGTTTGCATTATGGTCAGTGTCAATTAAAAAGAATTCCTTCCCTAGCATTGTTATGTCAGATTTTTCAAAATCCTTTAGCTCATACCCATTTGCAGCAGTATCAATCTCAGAAATTGGCGTATCAATAAAACTTAATGTATAAGTATAAACATAGCTTGAGTTAAAGAGCATATAGCCTTTTGGAATATTTGAATCATCATCAGGAATTCCCCTGGCATATTCCAATGAATTGTATGCCCCTCCTGGCACTTCCAAAGTTTGATCATAAACAAAATTACCTTTACTTGTAGAAAATTCTCCATCTTTAAGCATTTCCAAATGACTACTATCTAAGATATTTATCACATCATGAACAAACTCAGAACCTTCTAATATATCACCATTTTGTCTCACTTGAAAAGCATCCCCATAAACATGCAGATCGCCAATATTATATGAAGCAACTCTTGCCTTTCCAGAACTAACTGCTCCCAAAGCTTCACCTAGCTTATTTGCGCTAATCCCATCATAATAACTTCCTTCTTCCCCAAGTATGATAATAGAATTAAACTCTCCATTCTCAACATAAGGTTCAGGATAGCTGGATATGGCTATGGGAATAACTAAGAAGAATACAGAAAAGACTATCAAACAATTTTTAATCATTTTCCTCTTTTTTTGTTATATCTAACTTTACTATTTATATAATTTTCTGTCAAAGTCGGCAGGAACCACCAGTCAATAGGCTGTTTGAAGATTGCATTGGCAAGGTCAAGCTCATTTTTTGCTCTTTCCAAATATAACAAAAACCGAACTATTCCCCTGCCTAAAGGCAGGGGTATTTATCGTTTGGTTTTTGGGACACTGAGAAATTTGCTTAGCAAATTTCTGGTGTGCAAAAAATGCAAAGCATTTTTTAGCATTAAAAATTCCGACCTAAAGGTCGGGGTATTAGACCCAATAGAAAATTCCAACAAGAGAGTCGGAATTTTCAATAAACAAATGTTACAGTTTACTGTAGCTTTAAAGCCCATTATAAATGTCAAATGTCTCAGAAAAACTTTTCTTTTCTGACCATGCCAAGACCTCTTGTTTTTAAGATAGAAATAAATCAATCAAGATTATGCAATAATAATCCCCTATTAGATATCTCCAAAGGATGTATATCCTCATTGTTATTTGTCCTTCTCATCTTTCTTATAAGAAGGCTTCTTGAATAATCCCCTCCCATGCTCTCAAATCTTATGACAACTATGCTGTCTGCAAGAAACTCTTCAACACCAAACCTGCTTAATTTTATTCCATTGCTGTCTTCAACTATCTCGCTTGTCATCAATGATGTGCATCCAGTCTCCTTTAGAAAGCTTGAAAGGTCATAAAGTGCTTTCCTCACTTCAAATTCATTCTCAAGCCCCATCCCATATACTGAGATGCTGTCTATCACAACCCTTTTTGCATTGACTTTTCTTATCGCTGAGTTCAGATTATCCTTTAATCCTGTCATGTCATATGGATTGAAATATATGAAGACTAGTTTTTTCTCTTTTTCAAGTTGGGAAAAATCCCACCCAAATTTCAGCGCATCCTCTTTCAGGTCATCAACTTCCTCCTCGGTTGACACAAACACTCCTGGCTCGTTCATCCTTGTCACACCATGCCATAGAAACTGCATGCAGAATATTGACTTTCCGCATCCTGGCCCTCCTGATATCAGGTTTACTGAATGCCTTGTGAAACCGCCTTGGCATAATTCATCAAATTTTGGTATTCCTGAAGATATCCTGTTTGGATCCATTGAACTGCTGTTCCCTTTCTTATTCACCGCTTTTTTTGCCATTATCAAACCCTTTGAAATTTAAGTATTTAAGTTTTGCTATTTTTTTGGTTTTATCATGCCTCATGTCAAAGCCGGCAGGAACCACCAGTCAATATGCTGGCGGCATGTTCGCTTCGCTCACCCTGCTGGCTTTGAGCATGCTCAGAAATATACCGCCTTCCAAAAATGGATTGCGGACTATTGCCCACTGGTCATGCAGGCCAGCGGCATATTTCTGACATATTAATTGCGATATTTGGGATTATCATATTTTTTCCTGTTCGCAGATTTATACAGCAATATATCATTCTTGAAAAATACAGATGAGATAAATGTGGTGATTATTGTCATCACTATTATCGCTGAGAATATCCCGCCTGATATGAAGGCTGATGCCCTTGCAATCTCAATCAGCACTAGCTCTAATCCCCCTCTCATATTCATCCCCCATCCATATACTAATGATTCCTGGAAATTACCTCCTGCAAACCCATTTCCAATTGCAACTCCGATGAATTTTCCAAATAATGCTGCAACAATTATGATTATTGCCAATATTGGATTTATTTGAATGAACTGAAGGATGTCAAAATTAAATCCAAGCCAGATGAAAAAGAATGGCGCTAAGAATCCAAATGTTGCAACCTCGATAAGTTCTGTAACATCCTTTTCCTTTTTATATTCTAGTCTTCCTCCTGATAATAGAGTGTATCTCACAATCATACCAGCTAGGAATGCGCCCAATACTGAATCAACCTTCAGCAGGTCTGAGATTATTGTCATCAGCAATGCCATTATGACTGAAACCACAAATAAGTCAACTTTTTGGTTTCTTTTCTCTATCAGTTTCAAGACTGCAGGTACAACAAGATACCTTACTATGTATATCAATGAGATAAATATCAGGAAATCAAATAATATGAGCAAAAATCCAATCTCAGGATTTTGGTATGTTCTTTTCATTGCGATTATTCCTAAAATCACTAGAAATCCAAAAATATCATCAATCAATGTAGCTCCGATCAGGGTGTTTCCCAGTCTGGAATTGATCAGATTATAGTCTTTAAGGATCATTACTGTCACTGCTGCACTTGATATTGAGATTGAGAAGCCGATGATGGCTGATTCTATCATTGACAAATTAAAAACAAAGAACGAGACAAAGTATCCTATGAGCAAAGGGATGATGAAAGCAAACGCTGATATCAATAATGGCTTTTTTGCATTCTTCTGCAGGCTCAGAAAATCCAGTTTTAATCCTAGATAAAACATCAGGAAAATGATTCCGACATTTGACAAATACTCAAGCAATTCAAGATTCCCTGATGTCAAGAATAGTTTTACATAAGGTATTCCTAAGAATATTCCAATAATGATTGGTCCTAGGACTGGAGGTATTTTTATATAACCTAAAAATTTTGATATAATAAAGCTTGCAGTCAGCAAGACCAAGATAAGGATCAATATTTCCAAATTCACACCTCTTTTGAGTTTAAAAAAAATTAATGAAAAAATTGAAAATCTCTTTTTGATTACATTCCATTTACTGATCTAATTTATCAAAATTTATCATTTATCCTTTCCATTATTCTATTTATTACATTTCATTATTATGTTTATTATAACCTATATATTTTTGTATATAATACTTTCTATTTGTATTATGCCAGAATTTAGAAAGATTTTAATATTATAAGATTTAAAGTGAGGATTAGCATACAAATTATAGTAGGTGGCTTTATGAAAAAAGGAAAAATGTTAAAAAATATAGCAGTTGCGAAAGACTGGCTTGGAGCTGAACATGATTCTCTTAATAATGTGATTGAATTACTTAGCTCTCTTCAAGAAGATATTCAAAAAATCAATACTCCTAAAGAAAGAAAAGATGTTAGAAGAGCTCGTAGGCAGTTTGCATATGCTGGCAGAAGTGAAAGAAATGTTGACAGGTATGAAAAAAAGGTTGAAGAAGGTTTAAGAGAGATTGAAGCGCATCTAGCAAATCCAAGAGATAGGCTGTATGTTGAGAATTTATTGCAGCAGATTCGTGTTGCAGCCAGCACATTAGTAAAACTATCCTCAAGATATTCAGGAAAGCTCAAAACAGATTTGGAAAGACTAAGTAAGGATATTGACAAACAAGATCTTGAAGATGCTCAAAATGCAATGCAAATGATTCAACAAGAGGTTGTTAGAGCTAATGAATGGATGAGTTCACTTGCTAAATTGCTTGATGATGCAGGAAGGCTAGCTAGTTCAGAGAGAATAGCAGCCTAATCAGAAGATTTATATGTTAAAATATACAAAAAAAGAGGTTATTACTATGAACAAAAAAGCACAGCTTGGTATGATTGAATTTAAATATGCAGTTATTGGTTTTGTTATTGGATTGATTGTGACTTTAGCTATTGTATACATGGCAAATAAAGGCATCCTTATACCTTTTAAACTAGCATTCTTATGCCCATAATTTGCTTATTGACTAAATTCATAATATGATACTTAAATAAGGAAAAAGTTTATATATTGGTAAATCTAATTGAATATAGTGGGGTTATCTTGGGGGACGAATTAAACATATTTGGAAGTGTGGAGTATCTTGAGCCAAAATGCTCAAAATGCAATAATAAGATAGATTATGGAATAACAACCACATGGGATGAGAAGGAACAGGCCCACAAATGCAATTCTTGCGGTGAGTTTATTAAGTAAGTCAATCACAGAATTATTTAGATGCAAATTTTTTAAAAGCTTTTGCAGTAACTGAAACAGGCAAATCCTATCATATTCTAAAAATTTATAAAGTAATCCTCAATTTCTATATGTAATGATACCAAACTATGATTTCAAGGAGATTGAGCCAGAGATATTGAAATTCTGGGAAAAGCATAAGATCCTTGAAAAAGCCAGGAAAAAATCTGAAAAAGGAAAAGACTTCTATTTCTTAGATGGCCCTCCTTATACTTCTGGCCAGATCCATATAGGGACTGCATGGAACAAATCTATCAAAGACTCTATTTTGAGATTTAAGAGAGCCTCAGGATTGAATGTATATGACAGGGCTGGCTATGACATGCATGGCCTTCCTATTGAGCATGCTGTTGACAAGAAACTCAAACTTAAGGATAAGGAAGATATTATCAAATTTGGTGTTGACAAGTATGTTAAAGAGTGCAAGACTCTGGCTTTAACAAACCTGAAAAAGATGAATGAAGAATTCATCAGATTAGGTGTGTGGATGGATTTTGAAAATGCCTACCAGACAATAAGCGAGGATTACATTAATGGAGAATGGTGGCTCATAAAAAAAGCTCATGAGAACAACCGTCTTTATGAAGGATTTAGGACAATGACTTGGTGTGCTTCATGTGAAACAGCTTTGGCAAAGCATGAACTAGAATATAAGAATGTTAAGGAAGAGTCAATCTTCCTCAAATTCAAGGTCAAAGGCACAAGCAATGAATATCTGATAATTTGGACTACAACTCCTTGGACAATCCCTTATAACATGGCTGTCATGGTAAATCCTGAATTGGATTATGTCAGGGCTAAAGTAGAAGACGAGATCTGGATCATTGCCAAGCAATTAGTCGCTCCATTAGTCAGGTCTGTTGCAGATAAGGATTATGAGACAATTGAGGAATTTAAGGGAAAGAATTTGGAAGGAATGAAGTATGAACATCCTTTGTATGCAGACATTTCATATTTTCAGGAGATAAAAGACAATCCAAAGCTTCATTCTGTCATCATGTCTGAAGAATATGTTGATACATCTGCAGGATCAGGATTAGTCCATTGCGCTCCTGGATGCGGCCCTGAAGATTATGAGGTTGGCTATAGGGAAGGATTGCCACCTTTTAACAGCCTTAATGAAAAAGGTGAATTCCCAGATTCAATGGGAAGATTCTCTTCTTTGGTTGCAAAAAAAGATGACAAGATGTTTATACAGGCTTTAAAGGACAATGGATCTTTGATTGAGACAACTGATGTTGATCATGATTATGCTCATTGCTGGCGCTGCCATAATCCAGTCATTTTCCGTGCTACAAAACAATGGTTCTTCAAGGTTGAGGATCTCAAGGATAGCATGATCAAGGCAAACAATCAGGTTGCGTGGGTTCCTAAATCTGCATATAATGCATTTAATTCATGGTTAGAGAACCTAAGAGACAACTCAATCACAAAGCAGAGGTTTTGGGGCTGTCCTTTGCCTGTATGGCGATGTGAGGCATGCAAAAAATATGATGTCATAGGAAGTATTGAAGAGCTTGAGACACTCTCTGGCAAAAAGCCAAAAGATTTTCATAAGCCTTGGATTGATGAGATAACAATCCCTTGCATCTGTAGAAAACAAAAAACAAGAATACCTGATATCCTCGATGTTTGGGTTGATGCAGGCACAGCTTCTTGGAATGACCTTAACTATCCTAAAGATCAGGAATTGTTCAATAGATTATTCCCGGCAGATTTCATTCTTGAAGGAAAAGACCAGATCAGGGGCTGGTTCAACCTATTGATGGTAGCTTCAATGGTGGCAATGGACAAGCCTAGTTTCAAGGCTGTCTACATGCATGGTTTTGTCCAGGATGCTCAAGGCAGGAAGATGTCTAAGAGCCAAGGCAATTATATCTCACCTGAAGAAGTTATCAGTGAATATGGTGCAGATTCATTCAGGTATTTCTCTATTGCAAACTCTCTTCCTGCAATTGACCTGAACTATAATTTTGATGACATCAAGCTTAAGCTTAAGCATCTTGGTATTCTCTGGAATGTCCATAAATTTGTCATAGATATGGCAAAAAACCTTAACCTTAATCCTAAAGAGATTAAAAAATCAGATCTTGATTTAAAGCTCGAGGAGAAATATATCATCTCAAAACTGAACAGCACTATTGCAAGATCAACTGAAGCATATGACAATTATCTGCTGAATGATCCTCCAAAATATATTGAAGAGCTTTTCCTTGAATTGAGCAGGACTTATATCCAGTTTGTGAGGGATAAGTCAAATTTAGGAAATGAAAAGGACAAAAAGACAATCCTTTGGACAATATACAAAGTCTTGCTTGAGACACTCAAGATATTCACCCCAACTGCCCCTTTTATCTGTGAAAAGATATATCATAATCTAAAGCATGAATTCAGATTAGAGGAAGAAAGCATCTCATTATATGATTGGCCTGAGGCTGATAAAAACTTGATTGATGAAGAGCTTGAAGAGCAGATCACTATCCTCAATAGTATTACTCAAGGAATTCTTTATGCCAGGGAAAAGATACAGATGGGAGTTAGATGGCCTTTGAAAAAAGCGATTATTGTTTCTGAAAAGCCTCAGGTGAAAGAGGTTATTGAAAAGCTTGGAGACATAATCAAGAAACAGACCAATATCAAGGAGTTGTCTATTGAAAAGAGTATTAAAGGAGTTAAAAATATTATTCAAGCTGATTTCAAAAAGTTAGGGCCAGATTTTGGTAACAAATCTCCGCAAATAATTGTTAAACTTGCCCAGACTAGTGCTGATGACATTATTAATAATTTAAATAAAGAAGGTAAGTTTGAGATAATTATTAATGGAGAAAAGATCTCTATTGTCAAAGAGCATATTATTGTCAAGAGAAATATTCCTGAAAATCTTCAAGAGGTTGAATTTAATCAGGGTTTTGTTTATCTGGATAAGACATTGACAGAAGAGCTTGAGGCAGAGGGCTATTCAAGAGAGATCATGCGAAGGACTCAAGCCTTACGAAAAGACGCAGGATTAGAGAAAAATGATAGAATTGAATTATTTCTTAAATGTGATAAAGACCTTTCCCAGATGCTGGCTCCATTTGAAAAATCAATAAAAGATAAAGTAGGTGCATCCCACCTGACAATTAGCCAAGGAGAGCCTGGAGTCAAGTTCACACACAATTCAAAAGAAAAAGTAAAAGCAAAAGAATTTGAAATCTTCTTGAGCAAGATATAGACAATCAGTATTTTTCTAATTATCTTTTTTCCTAAATTATTTTTATTTTATTATATTTATTATTACTATTGTTGAGCTATTCTTGAACTCCTCTTCCTATAACAAGTTCTGGATGCAAATAACCCCTAATTTCTCTATGTTCAGGTCTTGATGCATCATATCCATGCACAACTGCGTCAATCGTGCAAGCCAATCTTTTAAATGGAGAATCATGGTCCTTTCCAACAAATGCATCAACTCCCTTTTTAAGCAATTCAGATCTTGATCTGAAATCACAGGAAAAAACCACTGTTTTCAATCCAGCTGCAATTGCTTGATCAGCAAAATCAATAGAATCACCTAATTGTTCATGAAGTCCGTATAATGCTAGATCATTTTCTCCAAACAATTGCACTGCCCTTTGATAAGAATCAGCTCCTTGCATTGCATATATTCCCCTTGCATGCATTCCTAGAAATCGTTGAATCAATTCCATATTTGTTTCTGGATGACTATCAATATATAATATTCTTGTAGCATCACTTGCTTCACTTGCTTCAAATATTCTTATCGGTTTACTTGATTCAATTACATCACCATGACTCATTTTAATTCCTCCTAATACCTTTTGAAAGTCAACTTCAATTTATAAATGTATATGAAAACTGCCATTTAAATCCCTATTTTACCTTGGAAAACCTTAAATATCACTTCTGCCTAAAACTTATAAGCAGAAAAAAAATCAAGAAAATGCCAAAACAAAGAACAGTATCAAAAGACACTCCTTTTTCAGAGATCACCCTAAGAAAGTATGAAAAGCCATATCAATTAGAAGACAGAGAGCTTATCAGAAAATTATGCCTATCGATTGGACTTCTCCAGCCAGGCGACTCTAGGGATATTATTGTTGACATTTTCCATGTTATCCATAGCCAAGGCAAGGATCTGACAGCTGCAGAGATCGAAAACCTTGTTATTGAATCAAGGAAAAAAAGCGACCTTCCATTGGTAGGCATTGCCGGCTCTAACATCAGGAGGCAATTAAAGAGATTGAGGGATATTTTCCTGCTTGAAAAGAATGGCAGCAGTTATAGGATAACTGAAAACATGCAGTATCCAGAAATTTTTGATGAAAAGATTGAGAAATTCTATCTCAATAGCATAAAAGATCGAGTAAGAGAATACTTTAATGTTCTTGAAGACAAAAGAAAGAAGTGAGAAAATATTAAAAAGATAAAGAATATTAAAAGAGAAATAGATGATTAAGTCCGAATTCGATGCGAATTATTTGATCGATTCGAATTCCTAAAAAGATTAAACAAAATCTTAAAGAAAATAGAAAAAGAATATTAAAAAAATCAAATAGAAAAAAATATTAACTTGAAAAATGGTCTACGAGCCAAGAGAAGACTCATTCTTGCTGAAAAAACATATAAAAGAATATGCTTACGGATTAGTCCTTGACATGGGAACTGGTTCTGGAATCCAAGCAGAACAAGCCGCCAAATCCATTAAAGTAAAGAAAGTCTATGGTGTTGATATTGATCCAGAAGCAATAAAATACTGTAAATCAAATCTAAAAAGTAATAAGATTATCTGGAAAAGAAGCGACTTGTTCAGTATTTTTGAAAAATTAAAAACAAAGCCAAAGTTTGATCTTATCATTTTTAACCCACCTTACCTTCCTGATGATGCAAGACTTAAAGACCTAACTCTTGACGGAGGGAAAAAAGGGTATGAGCTCACAATCAAGTTCCTTAAGCAAGCAAAACCTTATTTGCAAAAAGATGGAAAAATCCTCCTGTTATTCTCTTCTTTGACAAACAAGAAGATTATTGACAAGGCAATAAAGCAATTAAACCTTAAATCAGTATTAATTGACTCTGAAAAGTTTTTTTATGAGCAATTGTTTGTTTACTTAATAAGAAAATAAATGATTACAATCAAAAACTTAATATATCTAGACCCATAAATTGTTCATATGTGGCCATTCATAATAATTTTCATAATAGTTATCCTTGGAATGTTGGCAATATTTGGAATATTCATGCAGACAATAATAGAATTGATCCTTAACATCCCATTGTTGGTGATTGTCTATTACAGGGCAAGATATCATATCATGAGATTAGACAGATTGATGGAATATGTCTATGCTGCTGCAATCACTGCAATTTTTTTCCTGATAGGGTATGGCTTCTTCAAGAGACTTCCATTCTGGCCTATAACCAGCTTTCTTTTTATTACATTTCTTATTGCTTGGTTCATGATTTCTAAGGATATCAAGAAAAAGTATTTGACGAAAAAATCAAAGGGAAGACTAAAGAAGATAAATAGAATAAAATGATGCTAAAACCAATAAAAAATATCACTTATTTCTCAAAAGGCAAGCGCGGACTCATCTATACTGGCATTTATAAAAACATGAAAGTGGCAATTAAGGTGAAAAAGCCAGAGTCTGAGGCAAAGAACAGGATTGAAAATGAGGCTAACTACTTAAAACTCCTGAATAAGTATAAGATTGGTCCAGAATTTGTCATGTTCAAAAACAAAAAACTTGTTTACAAGTTTGTTGAAGGTGAATTTATTGACGACTTTCTAAAAAAAAGTCCAAAACCTGAAATAATAAAGATATTAGCATCAATCCTAAAACAATGCTATCAGATGGATCAGCTAAAGATCAACAAAGAGGAGATGCACCACCCATACAAGCACATATTGATCAGGTCAAGACCTGTGTTTATAGATTTTGAGAGGACTCATAAGACTGAAAGCCCAAAAAATGTCACTCAATTCTGCCAATTCATTATATCAAAAAGGATTCAGCTGATTCTGAAAGAAAAAAAGATAAAAATCAATAGAAAAACAACTATCAGTTCAGCTAAAAGATATAAAAATAAGATGAATAAAGAAAATTTTAAAAAAATAATTGATTTATTAAAGAATTGATTCTATTATTCTTCTTGTTTCTTGACTTTCTTTTTCTTGCCTGGCAAAGGCCTCTTCACTGTTATTGGGATTAATCCTTTATTATATTCAAGTTTTGCTATCTCAATTGGATTATATCTTAGATTCTCAAGATCATTTTCATCAAGTTTTATCAAGAAAGGGGCTCCGACTGATATCTGCAATGCTCTTGAGCCTAGGATCCTAGCTCTTTCATACTTTGTGAAGTTTTCCTGAGCTACTTCACCTTCTGCAAAGTCTTTTTCTACCATCTTAGTTTTTGGAGTTAATTCCTATTTAAAAAGCTTTCCTTATTTTAACATGTTAAGGATTTTAATTTTATTTCAAAGACTTCCTTACATCTTTGGCCTTTTCTAAAGCCAGATTGACCATCAGGTCAATCTCCTCTAATGTAAGGGGGCTGTCAAGGCCTTTTTGCATTGCACATATCTTTCCCTCTGCAGTTGATGCAGTTGTTAGTCTGCCTTCTGCAAACTTCTCTTCCTCATATGTAGGATCAATGATCATCTTATCCCCTACCTTATAGACAGTGATGCTTATAGGCTCTTTCTCTAGTTTTACTTTTTCCTTTGTCATCTCTTTGTAATTGATCTTGCCATCCTCAATCTTTGGATAGACTGCATTTTTTAATGCAGCTAATGCAGCTAATGCACTAGCATCCAATAGGTTTCCAGCATCATTAACAGATATTATATCAATCAAGAGTATCCATACCTTTTCCCCTTCTTCAATGCATAATTTCTTGAAATCGACTGCCTTGCTCTCTCTTATTCCTCTGTCAACCACTCTTGCCAATTCAATTGCCTTGATTCCAGGAGGTCCTGACTCAAAATCAGGGCTTGATAATGGCAATAACTCCACATTGACCATGATTGAGCCTTCATCTGGCTTGTCTGGAAATGGTTTTCCCATTTCCATCTTTACTCCAGCCAAGACTTCTGTCTCGCCAAATTTCACCCTTACAGATCCTTCTGCATTCTTTGATATGTTCTCTTCAATCGTAATTTTCCTGAACTCATCTAATTTTCTGTTATCATACCTCAATCCTGTATTCAGGTATTTTAAGAAATGAGCAATCTTATTTTCCATTGTCTCCACCTTTGTATTTTTCTTTTAGTGCTTTTCTTTGTACTTCAATTAATTCACCGCTTACTTTCTTGCCAAGCTCAAGCGCTTTCTTGAGCTGGTCTTTGGTTATGATACCATCCATTTGAAGCAGTGTGATTTGTCCTGTGCTTGGAATTATTGCAATAGGAATATCTGCGACATCCCCTTCAAGATCTTCTTCATCCTTGTCCAGGTCTACAACAATGTTTCCATTGAGATTTCCGACTGATACTGCAGCTATAAGATCTTTCATATTCAACCCTGCATCAGCAAGTGCAATTGATGCTGCGCATATGCCGGCGCATCTTGATCCTGCATCTGTTTGAGGCAGTTCTATAAACACATCCACAACAGCATTAGGATATTCTGAAAGGTCCAGGACTGGATCCAAAGATTTTGTTGTCACCATTGATATTTCCTTTGACCTTCTGTTTCCGCCTGGTCGAACTCTGTCTCCTGATCCTGAGAAAGGCATCATGTTATAATTGCATCTTAAAATTCCTTTTCTAGGATTTTGCAGAAACTTTGGATAAAGTTCCCTTGGCCCATAGACAGATGCATATGCTACAGTCTTTCCTATTCTGAACATGGCTGAGCCATCTGCTCTTTTGATTATGCCTGCCTTTGCTTCAATATCCCTTAATTGATCATTTTTTCTTCCATCTGGTCTCTTAAATGTCATTTTTTTCACCTAATTTGCTTGATCTTAATGATTTGTCCAGTGATGTTTTAATCCTATCAGTTAATCCACTGACATGTGATTCTGATTCAATCATCTTTATTGCCTCTATTGCAATAATCTCATTTTTTGGCTCTCCTTGTATCCAGACCACACCATTCTGTCCAACACTAATATTGCATCCTGTAGCTTCTTTTATCATTGATACCATTGATCCTTGCTTTCCTATGATCCTTGGAACCTTATGTGCATTCACTCTTATGATCCTGCCTCCAACCAGTTTCCTTAGACCAGGTCCTCTTAATGTGAGATCAACAAGATTTTGTGAAGTCACATTAGTTATCTTTGCCATGATATAATCTCCTATGTCAAAATATTTGGTCAAATCAGCGCCTTTTTCAATATATCCTGAGGTTGCTTCTTTAAGCATGAGCATTGCTGAATAAGCGCTCTTTGTGTCAATTCTCCATCCATTCATTGAGAGATCGATTACATCTCCTATAATCACATCCCCACTTTTTGGCAGATAAGCGCCTGACAGGGGTATAATTTTTATTGCTCTTCCATTGATTGTCACCAGGCCAAATTTGTTTGCCCTGACAAAATCATCCAATCTGTATGTTCCTTCACCAGGCAGGTAGTCCATGCCTTTTGCCAGCTCCTCTCCTGGTGTTACAATGTCTTTATCTTTTATTAATAATTGTCCCATTTTTAATCACTCCGCCAATTTACTGATTTTATCATGTTTTTTGGCTATATATTTATTTAATCTTCAATACTTTTGTTTCAATATTACCATGAGTAAAATTGTTTAACTTATCATAAAAATCATTTTCAAGCCCGCCTGGAATATCCAATACAACTAACCATGATCCGTCTGTCAGCCATTCATCCTTTAGGATTGTTCCGAATTCCTTGACAAGATTATATGATTTTGCTGCATATTCTGAAGAGATCTTGATTGCAATCTCCTTGATCTCAAACTTGATAGGAAGAATCACTCTTAGTTTCTTAAGCACATCTTGAACCTGTATCTCTGCTGGCTTATAATCATCTATTTTGACTTTAGCCTGTTCAATTGCATTCTCAAGCCTTATCATTGGGTGTGGAAGATGAGTTTTTGGATCAACTCCATTCCTGTGTATTATGCTGACAATCTTCTTGATCTTCAATTCCCTCATCTTTTTCCTGTATTCCTCAGTTAATTGGATCTCGCCATTCTTAAGGATGATATTTGCAACCTCTAATGGATCGCTTGTCTTGAATATTGTTTCTAATATCTTTTCTGACACTTCCAAACCTTTTTTTGCGTCTGAGAATATTTTTTTTGCTTTCAGAACTTCATTGATATCGCTTATCTTGCCGTTTTTGTAATCTATTGCCTTGTCTGGATCTATGTCAATCTCAAACTTTTCGCTTCCTTTCCTTAGCCTTGCCACATTTATGTGGATTCTTTCCTTGTCATATGTTATTCCTGGCATGTTAAGCTACCTTTTATTTCTTCTTTATCTCCTTGAACAATTTTTCAAGCTTTGCTCTCGATATTTTTCTGAAGGTCCTGTCATTTGTCTTGACTTCAACTGCATCAATCCTGTCAACACTGAAATTCTTGTCCAAGATTTTGTATAATGATTTCACTAATAATTTCAGCCCATCATCAAGTGTCATTGTATCCTTGTATTCCTTATGCAAAATTTCCTCTATCTCTGGCTCTCCCTCTCCTATGACACTTGCCTTATATCTGAAGAATATCCCTGTCGGATCAGTCTCAAATAACTTTGGCCCTGTATCATCAACTCCAGCTATCAGGACTGAGACTCCAAATGGTCTTAATCCTCCGCTCTGGGTGCATACTTGTTTTAGGTCGCAGATGTCCTTGACTATTGACAAGACATCAATCTCTGAATCATAAGTCACTCTATGCTGCTGTGCTTTTAGCTGTGCTCTTTCAATTAGCACTCTTGCATCACTCAATATTCCTGATGCAGTCGCTCCTATATGGTCATCGATCTGCCATATCTTCTCTACAGCTTCTGGAACAATCAGGCTGTCAACAACCCTTTTGTCTGTTACCAATAAGACTCCGTCAGAACACACCATTCCTATGGCTGTTGATCCTTGTCTTACAGTTTTTTTAGCATATTCTACCTGTAATAATCTTCCATCAGGACTGAACATTGTGATTGCCCTGTCATATCCCATTAATTGATGCGGCATTGGTTGCATATTATTCATCCTCCTCTTATTTTTT
>JBDROB010000069.1:0-30354 GCA_043810355.1 Candidatus Woesearchaeota archaeon | reverse complement strand
GAAAAAGTCTCCGTCCGTGCCATGTTTGCCATTGTTTGCCGTAGGCAAACATGGCATGGCTGGACGTAGCTGACCATGTTCCCATGATTCATTATGGGGTTATGGTCAGCGAAGTAGGAGATTTTCAACGCAGCCGTTTTATAGCATAGGTAAGATTAAAAATATATTTATAACGGTTACTGTAGTCTAATATATATCATTATAAATCAAATTAAAATATTCCTATAACTTTGTCAAATAGGAATCAACAAGGCGCTCTAAATATGGGGCAGGATCATTGATTTCACCAAATTCAGGACTTAATCCTGAGAACTCATCCTGATAACCCAGACCTTCACCCCTACTTGATATAATTCGATTGCCATGTTCATCATGAATCATAGACACAGAAGCAGATAAATACTGTTTATGGTATAATACAACAGACTGAACTTCTTTTATTATATCATCAACAGTCAGCATATTACCTGTTTTCACACCCCTAGCTATGTCCATCAAAGAAGGTCTCCCAAATGAACTATATACCATCAGTAAGTTTGTCTTGTTCTCAGCCTGCCACCGAATACGAGATAGTTTTGCAAACAAGATACCTTCTAATGCTTCATTCTCTTGTTCAGAAACTCCATTAAACATTAATTGTACACGATCCTGGCAAATATCCAACAATGTTCTAAAGAAAGGAGATTTTGAATAAGAAGGTTGAATTCCATAACCTGTGTAATCTTTTTTCATTATAAAACAAAATAGGTAATATGTTATTTATACTTTTCGTAAATATAATATAAACTTTTCGACACATCTAAAAAATAGAAATTTAAGAAATTTCTAAGTTTAATTGTTTGAAAATATATCATTTTCGACACATTTAAATACAATTATATCAGTACCTGATATAATGTCTGAAAAACAAAAACAAGAGAAAGACAAAGGTATAACAGTCAAGAAAGAAGATGACATGCCAGAATGGTATGAGCAGGTCTGCTTAAAGGCAGAATTGGCTGAGTTCTCAACAATCAAGGGATGCATGGTCATCCGCCCAAATGGTTATGGCATCTGGGAAAATATTCAATCACATTTCAATAAGGTCATAAAAGATATGGGTGTGAGAAATGCATATTTTCCTTTGTTTATTCCTGAGCATTTTTTTAAGAAAGAAGCAGAGCATGCAGAAGGATTTGCCCCTGAAGTTGCCTGGGTCACTGAAGCAGGATCATCTAAACTGGATGAGAGGCTTGCTATCCGCCCTACTTCTGAGACAATTATCAATGATTCTTACAGCAGATGGATAAGGTCATATAGGGATCTTCCTCTGTTGATCAACCAATGGTGCAATATCGTCAGGTGGGAGACAAAGGCAACCAAGCTTTTCCTTAGGTCAAGGGAATTTCTTTGGCAAGAAGGCCATTGTGTGTTTGAGTCAGATGAGCAGTGCACAAGACAGGCTCTTGATATTCTTGAAGAGTACAGGAAATTGTCTGAAGACATCCTAGCAGTCCCAGTGCTTACTGGTAAAAAGACTGAAAAAGAGAAATTTGCAGGAGCAAAAGACACTTATGCGATTGAAGCCTTGATGCCTGATGGAAAAGCATTGCAGATGGGCACTTCTCATCATCTTGGCCAGGGATTTATGAAAGCATTTAAGGTGAGATTTCTTGGAAAGGATGAGAAGATGCAGATACCTTACTCAAATTCATGGGGCATTTCAACAAGGCTTATTGGAGGCCTTGTTATGACTCACTCTGATGACAAGGGATTGGTCCTGCCTCCAAAGATAGCTCCGATCCAGGCAGTGATTGTCCCTATAATATTTGAAAAGACCAAAGAATTGACTTTGATGAAATGTATCAGCGTCAAAGACACCTTGAAGAAGCAGTTTTCAGTGCATCTTGATGATAGGGATGATTACAGCTCTGGTTGGAAATTCAATGAATGGGAGATGAAAGGAATTCCTTTGAGAATTGAGATCGGCCCAAAAGATATTGAGAAAAAGCAGGTTGTCCTTGTAAGAAGGGATAATGGAGAGAAGACTGTTGTCAAGGAAAAGGATGTAAAGGATGCTGTCAAGAAACAGCTGGATGATATCCAAAAGAGCCTGTATGACAAGGCACTTAAAACCCTGAAAGGAAATACTATCGAGGTCAAGGATTGGAAAGGATTCCTGGATGTAATCAAGGATAAGAAGATGGCAAAAGGCATTTTCTGCGGAAGCATCGGATGCGAAGATTTTATCAAAGACAAGACTGGCGGTGCTTCTTCAAGGGTTATAGAAACTGATGAGAAAGGCAATACAAAGAAAGTGAAAGGCAAATGCCTGCACTGCCAGAAAGATGCTAATTATGAGATCTATTTTAGCAAGAGTTATTGAAAGATTTCTGAAAGAATTTCTTAAATATGTCTCTTAAATATTAATTATTGTATAAAATCTGAAGATTTACAATAACCTTTTTAAATCAATATTCACTTTGGTCTTTCATGCCTCTTACATATAATCTATTGAAAGGAGACCCAGATTCATTAGTTGGCAGGGTGTTTGTAATAGGTACTTTCAATGATTTTGCCAGAGAGCACATATGGGATGTAAGTGCCATTGACCCTTTGACATTAGTCTATTTTGGAGTGTTGAATCAGAAAGATATTAGGATAGTAAACCCAAACTATCTCCTGGGTAGTATACAATCAAAAAGAATGGCCAATGGCAAAGATTTTTATTATATCCAAGCCAGACCAGAGACTGTTGATCCTGTCTTTGTTGGAGCTGAAGATGTGATTGAGACTCCTGGGCCTCAGAGCAGAATCCATAATTGCATGGATGCACTTGTTAGTGGATTAGAACAATATTTTAATGACTATATTAGGCAACAGTCTCCTTTCCAATACCAAGTAGAAAACCCTCCCAATCTTAAAAGTGTGAGAGCCAAACATGATGCAATTTGTCAATTATTGTCTAGTCAGGGGATTGAAGGATTATATATAGGGAGGGATGATAAGGAAAAAAGAGGATTGCTGATAGTTGAGCATGGATCAGGCATATTTCCATTGAAGGATTTTGATCAAATAGATGTGGGGGGTATTAAGGTTTTTATGAGGAATAGAAGGTTTGACACATTCAGCAGAGCAAGGTCTTTTGGATTTGAGTATATTGGCCGTATATTTGAAGACCAAATACAGTTAGTCCAGTTGTTAATGAATGGAGGGGTGATTGCTGATTTTGACATAGGTTATGCAAAGGGACTGTCTTTGGCAGAGGTTTACCTGCAGGGATGTGAGGTAGTAGCTCAGAGGTTGCCAAAATGACTGATTACAAGCTTGTTAAGGGTAATCCAGAATCATTAAGAGGAAAGACTTATGCATTTGCTCATTGGGGCAGAGGTCATCATCGAGATGACACAACAGAATCAGGAGCATTAGGCATTTTAGAGCAAAATATGATTATTGTCTATGCATCCACTGTTTTAGAGGATTTTGCTGAGAAATTTGATGAAATGGATCGATCAATGCATGGACTCACTCAAATATTGGAATCTGGCAAAGAGATGCATATTGCAAAAATATTAAATCAATCATTTGACCCAGTATATGTCCGTGATGATGATGTTATTGAGGTAATTGGCAAATATGGTGATATTAGAAAATGCATAGATGGTTTAGTAATAGGCCTTAGAAGTTATTTTTCTGATTATATTAGACAAAGGCCAAATGGTGTAGATGAGTTCTTAGCCTCACTTTTCCCAAGACAACCAGAAAATTAAATTAATTCTTTAAATATTTTTACTCTCTCTTTCTGCATCAGCTCGTCAATTACTGCTAATCCAGATATCTCAGTCCACCTCTTGTCTTTTGCAAAAGTGATGACTATAAGGTTATTGTCATTCAAATTAAACTCATTCTTTATAGAGCTCAGGTCAAATCTGCCTGAAAAAAGGTGCAGATGAAGCTTTCTGTTTTTGTATGCCAATATCAGGCATGAATCTGCGCCATTCTTGATTGCGACATCCCTCTGGAATATGTCAAACTTGATCTCTTTCTCAGTCATGAGCAGTATTGCATTATTTGTCAGGTTTCTCTCCTTGAAGAAATCAGCCTTGATATCATGCTTGAACATCAACAACCCATGAATATTTTCTGAAATCTTCCCGCCTTTTTGTGACAATGCATGGCCCATCTGGTTAGACTTTATCAGGCCTTTTTTCTTGAGCTTGTTCAGGATTGTTCTCACAGTGCCTTCTCCAATATCAAGATTATTGGCCAGAAAAAGCCTTGACACTCCTTTCTTGTTTATAAGAAGAAAGCATCTAATAATGTCATATTTAGTGTAATTAGACAGATTTCCCACCATAAAAATATAATTATTATCAATATTATTTAAATATTACCTAATACAGAATTCATAGTATAAGTAATGACTAAAACAAATATTTAAAAATACAAGAGTAATCGCGTGAATATGGACCACGAGGAGCAGAGTAGGAAGAATCAACTCTTTGGAGCAGCCTATTTCTATGGTAGTTACAGTGCAGGTGATACTCAGGAATTAGTGGTATTTTATGGCACTGATGAGGCTGAAGACTTTTTAGACCAAAATGTGCGCCCTGAATTCAGGGATTATGTCATGGCTTTGGAAAGCAGAAAAGAATCATTGGATGACTTTGTATTGGCAAAAGATGAAGGTATTTTAGAGGATTTCTTTTATTATAGCAGGATTAACCTATTCTCAATTGATGATATTGAATATCATGCAGAAGATAAATTTGATATTGATCATTTTAGGACAGAGCAGGAATGCATTGATGCGATAAGGAATAGGATTGAAAAATATTTTGATGATCTCATGGATCAATATGGAAAAAGGGTTGATGTAAAAGACATAAGCAAACAATCTAAACCTAGGAATCAACCTGACCATCAAATCAGAGGAAAATCCGCACACATGATAATTAAAGCACCTACTTATAGGGATATCCATCCTGAAAATCTGAGGCAATATATATTGGATCATTTTATTGATCCCATGGGTGTTGCATTCTGGATTGATGATGATTTAGAGGCTATGAGTTCAATTGAAGAGGATCTGATCATATTTTCATATGGCTCGCCGTTCATAAGAGTTGTGCATGAGATGGTCCATGAGTTTAAGCATGGCTTGGCTTTCAATAATGAGGATTATCTTCATCTTTTTCTGAGAGAGATTGAGGCAGTAAATCTTGGCAGCTATAGAAGGGCTGCTGGATACAGGCATCAAAGGACATATTTTGAAGCAGAAAAAGCCTTCTGGATTGATTAAGGCAGAAGATTGATTAAAAAGAATCAGACAGAAACAGAAAGAATCAAGTCGGAATTCGATGTGATATTGCTTTCTGCTCGAATTCCTAAAAAATATAAAATTTATTCAATTCAAAGATTAAAAAGAATTAAAGAAAAGTTATAAAAAAGTTTTTATTAGATTAAGTAACGAATTTCAATCGCAGCTGAATCGCATGAAATTCGGTTTCTGAAGAATTATTGTTTCTAAATAATCATTAATTGACAAAATCATAAAGATAGAAAGAATTAAAAAAGATAGTTAAACAAAAAGAAATAAAATAAAAAATCTAACTGGCGCACTTGCCTTCTAGCTTATGTCCTTCCCCAGTATAAGTGTATGAAGAACCAGTCTCATCATCTACATAAGTTATGCTCACATCATATGAATATGAGTCTCCAGAAGCTGCACATGTCAATCCAGATGTAGCTGCACAACTAGTTGTCTGTCCAGCTGCAAGACTTGTCTGTTCACATGTTAGGGACTGACCACCAACAGATAATGTCAATGATGATATGCTGTTCCTTATGTTATTCCTGACAGATGTGTTAAAATCATCAGCAGCAGCTCCTATAGAATAACTTGGGATCGCTACATCTGCTGTTTGCCAAAAGCTTGAAGATGCCCTTGACCTTGCTCCAGTCCCTATTCCAGGGATTCCTCCCATTGCTGCAACAACAATCAATGCAATAATGATTACAATTGCCAGAATTATAAGATATTCTGTTGCACCTTGTGCTTTCGTCTGAAGACGAAGTTTTCGAACGTGCTCAGAAATCTTTGATTTCTGACATTTCATAAAACTAAACATTTTATCACCTCAATTTTTAAGATTAAGATTAATATCTTTTTGTATTTTTTTATAACTATTTATATTAACTTATAATTTATTCTATATAAATCTTACTATTTATGTCATATCATCCCACTGAAAAAGTTGTTGATTACAAATCTGCATATGAAAAAAACTATCACACTTCCTATCATTATTGTAGGGGCATACCTGAATCCATACAGTGGTTTTCCTTCTGCTATCGATCCAAGGAGCATTGCTGCCAATAATGATGTCAATATCAGCATTACTATCGAGACTTTAAAGAAAAAACTAGGTGTTATGGCAATCTCTCCAGCCAAAAAGCTCATGCCAAATCCGACACTTGACACTTGTGCTTTTGCCTGCATCCCAGAGATTATCTCAATGAACTGGATTGACACAGCCAACAGGAGAGGCGCTCCAATAATGATAGTGAACATGATGAATGCAATATATGTCTTTGTGCTTGTCACCAATTCCCTTTTCAGGCTTCTTGTCTCTTCAGCATCAATTGCCAGTTCTTCCAGAAGTTTTGCCAGATGCCCTCCTGATCTCAGTGATGTTGTGAAAAGCTCAATTGCCCTTGCCAGCAATTCTGACTTGATCCTCTCTGAAATGCTGAGAAGGAGGTCTGAGAATGATTCAGTGCCCAAAGCTCTTGATGTTGTATAATTTATCTCATCTGCCAATGGCCCAAACTCTTTTCTGCCTGCTCTCTTCATTGCCTGAAATGGTGTCATTCCAGCCCTTACATTTGCTGCAATCAGCTGGAGTGCATCTGGCAGTATCTCTTCAACCCTTTTGGTCCTGTCCTCAACCCTGAAAAAATATATCAGATATGCAGCCAGCTGGACCAAAAGAAATCCTAACACTGAATAAGAGAGATAGAGGTAATGGAAATCCTTTCCCAAGACTCCAGGGATGAATAAGCAGGCAATAAACACCAGGATTGCTATCACAGTCGCTGATCCAAGATAGATATCAACATTTGTCGTCTCTCCTGAATATTTTATCAATTGTTTTATATGAGCCTTGTATCTAGGAGGGAATATCTTTGCAAATGCCATATAAAACCTATCCTTTGATTTCATCTTAGTTTCCTGTCATTTTTTATTATTTTCTACAAAAACTTTTTTTCTGATTCTTAAATAATTATTTTTATTATTGTTTGTAATTATATTCTATTTAGATTATCACAACTGGTCTCCTTGTTTTTACAAATCCAATTAATACTACCTGAATTATGAGGCATATCCCTATAAAAGTGACAAAAAATCCTTTGGTCACACCAAACCCTGCAAAACTTGACAATATGATAAGAAGAGTAGCTCCGATTGTGGGAACAGCAACTGAAAACATCATGTACACCAATATCCAGAGATTCAATTCATTTGAGTACCTCTTTATCTTGTCCCTCTGGTCAAGAGTCAGATCCCTAATCAATGTAGTCAATGCTCCTGTCAGGGATGATCCTGCTTTCATAGTGTTAACCAATTGCCATGTCATCTTCCTCAAAAACCCTGATTTGGTCTCAACAGCCATCCTCTCAAGTGCTTTATCTACTGGAGTTCCAGTGTTCACTGCTCTTGCAACTTTCTCAAACTCAGATGAAGCCATCCCATATCCAGCCTTGGAGATATTGACCATGCCTTTGAACAATGTCACGCCAGAAGTGATCTGCAGCCTCAGGTCTTTCAATGCAAATAGAAGGAATTTCTCAATCATCTCAGCTTTTTTCCCTGCTATGATCCTTGGATACCTCAAGAGAGCAAAAAAGATTATTGCAAATATTGCAATCCCATAGCTTAATGATGAAGTTAAAGCTGCATTCATCTCTTTTCCCTGGACAAATAAGTTCAAAAAGAACAATAATCCAAAAAATAATAGGAAAAAGAACAATCCATTTATCATTGAATATGAGACATATTGGACATCATTTAGCTCTATATCAGCCTCAACAAGATCATATTTCAGACCCAAAGTTAGCTTGGTTATCCTTCCGCTCAATCCAGTGAATATTTTTGAAATCCTTTTGGAAAGATTGGACGGTACAATCATCAATGGTATCTTTCTCACCATAATCTTACCTCATGATCAATTAGATAATGTTTATAATTGTATATAATTCATCATTATAAATTCATCATTATATCATTAAACATTCTTAAATCATCCAATATCATCAGATCATTAAACATTCATAAATCATCCAATATCATCAGATCATTCAGCATTTTCCTGTCTTTCTTCAAAATTCAAAGAAGAATCAGGCTTTTTCTTGCCTCTGACATAATTCAGCAATAATTCCTTATTTTTATAATAAATGCTCATGATCTTTCCCACCTCATCAATATCTTTGATATCATTGTCCAGCATCCATTGCAGTATGCTCTCCCTCTCCCTTAAGTCATCATTGATCTCTTTTGGAGTCATACCTGTATGCATGTTCAGGTTTTCAAATATCCTCATGCTCTCATTTGCTTTCTCAAACTTGTCATTTCTCGGAAGCCATCTGTAAAGATAATTGATGTCAAGATCCTCTTTGCCTCCTGAAAGAACTTCTGCAATCTCCAAAGTCCTTCTCACTCCTTTCCTTCTATCCCTGTACTGAACCATTATCAGATGGAGTGACTCTGCCTCTTCCTTAGGTATCTGTATCGGAGGCTCTAACAGCCTTCTTTTCACCTGCTCAGCTGTATCAGCGTGCATTGTTGTATAGACACTGTGACCTGTATGCATTGCCTCAAACATTGTCTCTGCCTGGGCTTTTCTCCTTACTTCTCCGACAATTATCCTATCTGGCCTCATCCTGAGTGAGCTTATCATAAGGTCAAGCATCTTCACTTCACCCTGCCCTTCAGGATTCTTCTGCCTTGTTGTCAGCGGCACCCAGTTCCAATGCAATGGCTCAGGCAGGGTTATCTCTCTTGTGTCTTCTATGCTAATGACTCTCTGGTTTGGCGGAATCAGCCCTGATATCGCAGATAGGATAGAAGTCTTTCCGCTTGCAGTTCCTCCTGCAACCATTACATTAAGCTCATAATGCATCGCCATCCAGAGCAATGCAGCCATTTCAAGTGACATTGTCTTGTATTCTGGGCTTATGAAATGGATGATTGTCCACGGATTTCTCGCAAACCTTCTGATTGTTATTGTGTTTCCTGCAGTTGATATTGGAAATAATGTCGATGCAACCCTGTCACCTGATAGAAGATGCGCATCCATGATTGGATTCAATGAATTTATCTCTCTTCCCACTTTCCTTCCAATCATGCTTGATAGGTTGAATATCTCCTCTTCATTCTTAAGCCTGACAGATGTCTTGCACCACCCATGCTTTTTGTGATATACGGAGATTGGATTGCTTGCACCATTCACTGCAAGCTCTTCAAGCCAATTGTCTGCCATAACTACATCAAAGAATCCAAGACCAAACATCCTGTGAAGCATTATTCCTGAGATGATATTTACTTTCTGGTCATCTTTTTCATTTCCCTTTTTTTGATCTTTATTATTGATGTCCTGTTTCCCTTTATTATCCTGTTTCTCTTTACTGGCTTGTTTTTCTTCATTATTTGTAGCAATTGTTGCAATGCCAAGATGTTCAGATATTATCTTTTTTGCCTCATTAAAGAATTTCTGCTTCAATTCATCTATTTCTCTGGTGTCTGTTATATCATCTATCTCTATTGGGATCTTTTTTGCCAGTTCATCCCTGATATCATTCAATAATGCTTCTGTCGCTTCAGCTATCTTTGGCATCCTTATCTCATATATTGGGATATTCTCTTTTTGAACATCCCATATATTGACTGTTGCAGGGACTTTATCAGCCTCAACAATATATGTGTCAACCAGTCTGCCAATTATCTTCCCTTCACTTTCCTCAAATGATCCTTGTTCCCCCATTTTTTGAATATTACCCAAAATATTGCCTTGATAATAAACAACAGTTTACTTGGCTTGCCTGACTAAAAAATATACAACTGCTCCAGCAATCAAAATAACAACAATTGCGAAAATCAATAATTTCAATATGTGCTTTTTTCCAACTTTCTCTTTATCTGATTTTAGCTCTTTTTTCTTTTCTTTTTTATCTTCTTTATTCTTATCTTTATTCTTGCTCTTTTTCCCCTCTTTTTCTATTTTCACGCCTTTTACCCTCAATACTGGATCTCCTACAACTGGATAATTAAGCTCAAGCAATCCTTGTTTATGCAGGACAATTGCCCATTCCTCTATTTTGTTTGTGCTGACGCCAATCTTTTGTGCCAGACTGCTTAAGCTTGATGTTTTTTTTTCTAAGACTGTCCAATAGATTAGGTCAAGATTTGTCTCAATATTTTCCTTGACATCAATAGGTTTTCCTCCTATTCCTCTGCCTTTTTTCTCCTTGTCATTATTTATCTCATTTTTCTCTTTTTTTAGAGATTTCTTGATTTGTCTATTATCCTCATTTGCAACCCTATTCTCACTGCTGGCTTTAAGCTTGCTGCCTTTCTCCCCAATCTCTAAAAGTCCCATCTTACTTTTTTGCCTCTTTCACAACCTTTTGGTATATCTTGAATTCTTTTGATTTTACAAATTCATTTATCACATCCTCTGGCAGTTTCTCCATCAGTTCATCAGTAATTTTTAGGACTTGTTTCACTTCTTTGCTGATTCCCTCATTATCTGCTTTTTTCTCATCTTTTATGATCTGTATTACAGGTTTTTCCTCCCTCTCCCATTTTTCAGGTCTAACAACTGACTTATACAGGTTTTCAATCTCTTCAGAAAACACTTGGTTGCGTGTTTTTTTAGACAATTTCTCTCTCTGGTGGATCTCATTCAACCTGTTGAAGATAAGTCTCAGTTCTTGCTCAACACTCAATTCCTTTTTCCCTTTTCTGAAAAAGCTTTTCTTCTCTTTATTGCTCGGCTCTTTTTCAAACTCTTTTTCAATTATTATGAATCCTTGGTCTTCCAGATGTTTTTTCATTGTATTCTTTTTACTTCCAAAAACAAATTTCTTTAGTAGAAGGATTATCAACAGAAGTACCAGAAGGCCTACTAGACTGAGAGTTACATAAAACCACACTTTTGCAAATCCTGAGCTTAAATCAATTATAGCCACATGACCACCCCTTTTTCAAGATACTGAATATTAAAATCTAATAATAAAATCTAATAATATAATGCAAATATATCTATTCAAACTACTATTTAAACCCTTTTTAGAACTTTTTGATATATAAAGGTTGTTATTTTAAAAAAATAAAATAATGCTAATTAATGCTGATATATAGAGGTGCTATTCTTCTGCCAGCAATATTGCACTTGTCCTAGTCACATTGCTGATTGCGCTTTTTATAGTGATGTTTCCTCCGGTTAGGCTTATCCTTTCATTTGTAAGGGTATATTCAATGTCAAGCTGAGTGACATTTGAGGAGATGCCTGATGTCAATATCTCAAGGATTCCATCTCCTATTTTGCTAGTGATCTGTCCATATTTGACTTCAATTGATCCAGTTGGATTGGCTGTATCAAGATAAAACTGGTTTCCTGATGCATCATTGTTTTCCTGAGGATTCAATTGAACTGTCTGTGTGCATGATCCTAAGTTGTGTACATATGTAACCTTAACACTTGGAAACCCATTAGCATCATCATTAGGTACAAGACATGAGCTGTCATTGTCAACAAGAACCCTTACTGCAATAGTTATTCCCTCTACATGATTTGGTGAGACAGGCATTGTATATGCAGCAATATCCTCTCCTAAGACCTCAATAGTTGTATTGTAAGGTCTTATAGTAAAATTATGATTAAATCCATCCAATGAGATATTAAGATTATTCAGGCTTGCATATGTCCCAGTTGCAAAATCTTTATATTCATCCATATATGTGCTATAATCCCTTCCAGAATCTAATAAGACCTGATTAAAGCTGACATTGATGTTTGAATCCCTGTTGATATCATTGAGATGTATGCCAAGCAGGTCAGAATATGCATTGCTGATAATGTCATCTTCTGTATATCTGATCTTGTCTCCTAGGCCAGTTACAACAATCATTGTCTGAAGGTCCCTGTTCCTGTCAAAATAGACATCAGTAAGATAAAATATAGGCAATATTAGCAACAGGCTCATTATTGTTATTAACAATCCTTTTTTGTCTCTGTACATGCTTATGTACACCATTTTCAAGGGCTTCATATTGTCCCTCCAGGAAGAGATGCATTGTACCAGAACTGAATAAGTGCATAATAGGTTGCGAAATTGTTTGCGACAAATGCTCTCCTTTCAAAAACATTTTCTTTGGCAGTCTCACAGCTTGTTCGATTTATCTTATTGGTTATATCCTTGTCCGACCCTTTCAATGTTATTTCAAGACAAAGATTTGTCGGAAGAGAATTGATGAAATCCTCAATATCAGAAGTGGAGTTTGTCTCAATTGCTTTCCTCAATGTCCCATCTTTTTCAAGCATTGTCAATGTATCCTGGCTGATTCTGTTTAGCGCCTGTTTATTGTAAGGGACCATTGACACCCTGCTCATGTAAAAAAGAATAAAGACAACTAGTGTGATTGTGGATATCAATGCAAAGATTGCATCTAATGTGAATATAATCCCTTTTTTATCTTTTCTCAATCTTATCCTGAATCTTTTTTTTAGCATCTTATCCTAGCATCTGACACCAATGCATTCCTGCCATATATAAAAAAGGACATTTGCCCATGTCCCATTATAAAGTGCAAACCTGTCAGACCTGACAATATTTTGTGATGCATCAGCCGGCCTTGCACCAATCTGATGGCGTGTGCTGTATCCAGTCCCATTCCAGACCATGACCCTTATTTCAAACTCATATTCTGGACCTAATATGCCTATCATCCTCTTGAAATCATCATATTTTGTAGCATTTAGTTCAGATAATCTCTCTATTTTTGACGTATCAAGATCAAGGTAATTGCTAGTCATCATTCCTGCTGATTTTCCTTTTTCTTGTATGTCAATTCCGCTTTTGCTTGAGCTTTTTGCCAATCCCAACGAGATTATATTTGACCTATTGAACTCCTCATCAGAGAGTCCATTCCAATTGCTTGGGTCACCTGGTGTTTGAACAAGCACATTTAATGAGTTTTTTGAGATAATCTCAAGATCGCCTCTGAGCTCTGTTAGATATGATTTTTCCAGTGTATAATCCCAGGTCCATATGCCTATAAGGATTATTATCAAAAAGCTGATCATAGCTATTATCAGATCCATTGAGAACATCTGGGCTTTTTTCTTCATCTTCAAGTTTCTCATTTTAAAATTACTCCTTTTCTAGTCCTTATTATTCAGATTATAATATTCTCAAATTCTTTCTTTCAGATTATTGTGATATCAATTTCCCCATTAACATTTAATATGCTGATATCATCAGATATATTTGTCAAGTCGCCTGTGATCTGAGTTGTTATTATAGAAGAGCTGTAATGCCTGGTTTCCTCACCATAATTCCAGACTATCTCAACAATCCTTGAGTTCGGATAGATATTGATGTTATAAGCAGTATTATCCTTTAATTGATCAGGCAAGATTATTGTTTTCTGGGTTCCATCACCTGCATTAAAGACAGAATTTATCTCAGTCGCAACCTGATCGCTCAGTGATTTTGCATAATACTTCTGGGTTGACGAGACTAATTCAGAATTCCTATAAAGTATTATTGTTGCCATGATCAAGAATATTATAAATAGAAATGACATCATTATTATCATGTCGACACTGACCTGACCTGCTTTCTTATTTTGTACATTTTTATTTTTCATTCTTGTCCAAAAATAAATTTTAAGTTCCAAAGTATAATTTTTTAAGATATCTCTAAATATATCAACCAAATCATTCAATAGTATAACCAGCGCCGATACTGTCTAATTCAGGAGAATATGAATTGTCATCTGAGTCAAATGTTGCCTTTATCTGCAGATATCTTCCTTTTGTGTCTCTCAGGTCATATGTTGCCCCATAAGCCAGTGGGCTTGACCATACTTCACCATCACATTCAGCATCATTGCATGCCTTATACTGAATCTCTAATCCGAGCACACCCCTCTTATAATGGTCTTCTATCTCTCCTGCAGACAATGCCCTGTCATAGACTGCCAGTTCATCTATCTCGCCTTTCCAGAATGTGTTTATCAATGAATCTGGATATGCTCCAATTGCGCAATCTCCTTTGCCATCAATATTGATTGCACTGTTTGTTATATCCATGCCTTCAAGCTGGCCATCGACATAGATCCTGCTTCCGATCAATCCCCATGTTGCTGCAATATGATGCCATTCTCCATCATCTGCATCAGATTCAGTTGTAGGCAATCCTTTTGTGACGCCATTCTCATGCACATATAATGTGAGTTGTGAATCTGAGGATCCAAACAGGTCTATCACATCAAGATTTGTTGTCGTGTCTCTACAGGTAAATATCCTTCTGTTCAAGATATCCTCTGATCTGATCCATGCTTCAATTGTACCTTTGTTTAACTTGCTCATATCAAGTGTGGTTCCGATATAGTCTGATTCTCCGTCAAGACTGCATGATTTTCCGAATTTTCCATCAACAGTGCAATCTACATCTCCTCTGATTGTCCCAATATTCTGGTCGCCTGAAGAGTCATCTAACCTTTCTCCATCTCCTGATGTATCATCATTGAGATGCATCAGAAGCACATTTCCATCCATGTCTGCTCCAGAATCAGAGCCCTTATTGTCTGGCAGCTCTTTTCCATATGCAATGCCTTCGACAAATGCAATGCTGTTCCAGACAGTGGCATCTGACTCTGAGTCTTTAGTATTGATATAATATCCTGATCTTGAACCTTGTTCCAGTTCAACATTGTTCGCTCTTGAAATAGTGCTTGTATATCTTCCAGTATCAAACTCCTCATCAGAATCAAGTAACCAGGTATATGTTCCACTAAGATCCACTTCTGGAGTATTGTCAATCTCGATTATATCTCCAAATATCTCTTCTGCTCCTGTGAAATTCTGCTCAATGTCAATCTCAATGTCAGTATAAGTGAAACTTACTTCATATTCGTAATATCCTGAAAAACCTTCACCAAGATTTCCTGTGATGCCATCTCCAAGATTGCCTGAGATAGTCTTTTTCTCTCCCATCCTCAATCCTTGCGCGCCAGAAAATATCTCTATGTCATTTAAAAAAATTTTGCTGATTATTATGGGATTTTTCTCATTATTCTTCAGAAAAAGTTTCACATCGCCATTGCTGTATATGGCTCAGTCAGTCATGCCTATTTCTGCAGAATCCCAGTATATCCTCACACCTCTCGGAGATGTTTTGCTTCCTAAGCTTGGGACAAATGACATCACTGCTATCACAATCACTGCTATGATTATGACTATTGCAAGCATGATAAGATATTCAGTTGTATTCTGGGCTTTTTTCAGCATCATTTTTTAGATTTGTTTTTTGACCTGTATTTTGATCTGTTTTTTATAATCTTATTTTTTGGGCTAATTCTTATTTTACTCTTATTTTTTGGTCTGCTATTTGGCTTGCTCTTTAGTTTTTTATTTATTTTATTCTTTGTTTTTTTCTTTATTTTTTTTGTATTAGCATCGATGTTCTTCTTTTTCTTAAACCATCCAGAAAAAAATCCTTTTTTCATAGGTTTCTTTTCTATTTTTACTTTTACCTTTTGTTTTTGTTTGGATCTTATATTTAATTTTACTCTTAATTTTATTTTTTCCTTAAGTTTATTTTTAGCCTTTTTTTTATAATTATAACTTTCTCCTTCAATGTCTTGGCTTAAATTATCAGGCATAACCTGTTTCAGCTTTATCTCCAGCCATCCATCAACAAGTTTTGGCTTTAATAATAATTTTTTTGAATCTGGCTCAATTAAACTTCCATCTTTTTTCTCTATGGTTCCTGTTGCACTCTTCTCATTCCCAGTGATCCTATAGACTTCTGTACTGCAGCTTGGACATTTGCCTTGGACAGCATGCTTGTTGTTTTTCATGACAATCTTATGTGATTTGCTGATATGCACTTTTTTCTTGCATTTTACGCAATATCCTGAGACTCTAGTGTCTGGATGCTTTTCATATATCTTGAATACCTTATTCTTGCATTTAGGGCATTCTCCGCTTATTGCTTTTGAATTATTGTCCATCAATATCCTTTTGGGATTGTTGATGAATATCTTTTTCCTGCATTTTACGCAGTATGCTTTTTGCCTTGTGTCTGGATGCTTTGCAATGATCCTAAAGACCTCTGTCTGGCACTTGGGGCATTTTCCTTCAATTGCATCTGCGCCGCTCTTGAAATGCACCTTATAAGGATTTGTTATCAACACTTTCTTGCTGCATTTGACGCAATAGCCTATTATTTTTGGTTTTTTTGAAGCATACACAACACTTGGATGATGGATCCCTATCCTTCCTGAACTCTTAGTCTTTCTTATATACCTAAAAACATACAGGATAATTATTATTAATATCAGATCCACAAGAATAAACAAGATAATGCTCCAATTGATTTTCTTCAAGAAATCCCAATTCCAACCATTAGAAGATCCTGACCCTTCTGAAACCTCTTTAACCTTGTCATCAAGAATGCTCCACTCAATTGTCAGAGTGCTCCAATCTTCTGATAATTCAATCACCCTGACATTCACAAAAGTATTTCCATCCCTTGCCAAAACACAATACTCTTTTCCCTCAGATATTTCTGCTTCTTTTGAATTAAGATTTTCTTCAAATTGGAAATTTGAGCATTTAACATTCTCAGGATTTAAGAAAATCCCTCCTTCTCCTGACCCGGCATATAGGTTTGGAATCTCATAGCCTTCATCCTTGTCTTTATATCCATAGAATAAAATATCAGCAGAATACTCATCTGCAAGTTGATTATCTAAAAAGGAAATTCCATAAGTCAATGTTTCTGAATCTGAATAGGTCAGAACAGTTATTTCAGCATAACTAAATGTAGCTAAAATTATGAAAATTAGCAGATAACTGCCTATGCACACCCCTTTTTTCATATTTACTCCTAAATTCTGCTCTTTTACTTTATTAAACTTATTGTTTTGTTTAAATTTTCATATCTATTATGTAGTTGCACTCACATTTACCTTATCGACATATACATCATCATTTGGGTGATTATTAAGGCAATCAAATCTCAGTTGTACAGTTGATGTAAGAGCTATATAATTTTGGATTGTGATAGAACCAATTCCACTATTATCCTGATTTGGACTACTACTGCAATAAGTGGCAACATCATTCACCCATCCAAGGCCATCATTTAGGTCAAGGTTTAGGCATTCTCCACTGTCTAATTGAGTATATTCCCAATTATAGGTTAATATTGCTGATGATTTGCCTGACAAATCAATATTTGGTGTTGTTATCTCATCTCCTGGAGTGACGCAATCATCAGCATGGGCTCTGTTTGACAGTATATCCCATTCCCCACCTGTCTCTGTCCAGCTGCCACCAATAGATGCACTGTCTGCCCTTGTAAAGGCATCAAAGAATATTGTTGCCCAAGTGCTTGGCTGTGTTGTAGTGGTTGTTGAAGTGGTTGTTGTCGAAGTAGTAGTTGTAGTAGGAGAAGTTGCAGGAGAGGTTGTCCCAGCATCTGTCACATCAGTATCATTCACATTTCTAGAACTGTCTTTTGTATGCACTTTAAGTGTATAGCTTGTTGAGGCGCTCAGGTTTGTTGCATTAAAAAATGCATCTGATGTATTTGCCTGCCACACACTGTCCAGATAGACAACATTTGCGCTAAAATCAGATGAATTTGAATTAGTCCAAGTCCATTGGATCCAATCTGATCCTGCAGATGTATTCTGAAGGTTTGTTATTGAATTAGGTGGAGTAATGTCATCTGGTGTTGCTGCAACAATTGTGATATTGATCTTATCAGTAACTGAGCTTTTGGTTGTATCATTTGTAAGGTTAGCCCATGCAAAAAACTCATATTCAGTTCCGACATAACCAGTTGCATTCACCCAAAATGTGACTAAAGTAGATTCATCATTATTCAGGTAAAGGTTGTAAGGATTATTTGTTATTGTATAGAAAGGTGTTGCATTAGTCTCCATCGAGACAAGCCCAGTCTTGTTCACTTGCAGAGGATCGCATTCATCAACCTGAGGACAATAATCGACAGTTACCCGATTTGCGCAATATGTTGTTCCATCAAAAGGATATGTTATTGTTGCAATATCACCAAAACCATATTGGATGTCATTGAGGTAATAATCACTGTCAAGACTGCATATTGAAAATACATAAACCTCATGCCCATCATCCCATGTTGGGCACATATATCCTCCATTTTTGCTTATAGCTGTAACTGAGATAAAGTCTCCGAAAATAAAACCAGGCCCTATTTCAACAGAACAGCTTGTGTGGAGTTCTGCATTATAAGCTCCATCAACATAATAAGTCAATGTATTTCCTAATGTGTCTTGATTGTCTTGGCCATTATCCAATGTCTTGACTTGATAAGGTTGCATTACTTCGTCCATTAATATATACCCTCCTGGATTCTGCTCAACCTTAACTTGAGCAGCTGTTGCCCCCAGATATCTGAAAGTGAAGACTGTTGCTTTTCCATCACAAGGTGCACATTCCTCAGTGCCATTGCCATCAATCCCAACCAGATGGCTTCTGATATCTCCTGACCATTCACAAGCTCCTTCTCCTGCTAAAGGAACATCTCCACCAGGTCCTGATATATTGAGTGTTGTATTGACATTATCAGATCCATTTGTGACATTGATGAAAAACAGCTCTACCTGGGTTGTATTTCCTCCAAGGCCAGATCCTAGATTTGAATATTTTACATCTGTTGTGCCAAAGAGCTCAACACTATAATTGCCGCATTCTGTCGGGTCTAGACTGACATTGATGTCGCAGCCGCATCCTCCAATGCATGACACATTCAATACAAACTGATTAAGTCCATGGTATGAAAAGTTTGCGTCTGTTGATGGGTTTGACAATGCTATGCTGATATTTGATCCACCTGAGCATCCATCTGGCAAAGTTGTTGTAGTTGAGCTTGTAGTGGTTGTCTCACCACCAGTCTCATTGAACAGAGGACATTCTTCTATAAGCACATATGGTTCAGTGGATTCAATACATATCCAGTAAAACCCTTCATAGATCGGCAGGCTTCTGTTTGTGGCAATCTTAAATCCTAGATTCCTGTAGACAGATTCATTCCATCCCCTGAAATTTATCTGGACTGTCCTATCTTCAGCTGTAAAAGAATTGATTCCCATTGGAAGGCTAAGATAAACTTTTGTCTTAGAACCGACTCCTTGTTGATAGACTAGCTCAGCAGCATCACCTATATCATTTACTGCTGCCCTTCCCTGTGAAAACTTGAATTTAGTGCTGACTCTGCTCATGACATCACTATTGACTAGAAATATCACAAGAAGGACTATCAATGCAAATGCAAGTATTATCAACAATTCTGTTGAACCCTGTGCCTTCTTGATTATGCTCCACCCCTTTTGTTATGATTTTTAAGTCAAAAACTATTCTTTTCAATACTTATTACTCTAACAGCTATATAATACTTATAATCCTATTGTTTTGGTTTATAAAATTTTTGTTTTTTTCTATAGAATTCTGGATAAATCAAATTATTAAAAGTATAGAAGAAAATCATTGAATATTCATCCCATTATGGTGCTTATACCATACAGAAACTTTTTTATTGAACTCCTGCTTTATGCTTTTAGGACTTGCCCTTGATGGCCTGATATTGGCCATAGTCTCAGCAGGAACTGTCTTTAGTTGCGGCCTCCTCAGGATCAGTATTAATCCTGTGACTAGAATAATTACCAGAAATAAAAAAAAGACATTTGGTGTAAAATATGATAATGATTGTGGATTCAGGACACCATATCCAGTAATCCTGTTTCCAAATTGCCCAGTCATGTTTGAAAGTGAGAATACACTAAATATTCCAATCAGCAAAATGATTGAATAGGCTATGGTATGTTTCTTGTGATTGAGTGTTTCATAGAATTCTGTCCATCTCACTACCTTGTCTACATACATGCATGATTTTTTCATTGAGTCATTATCTTCATCATCCTCTAGCACCATGAATACTCCTTTCTTGTTTTCTGCCCTTATCTTGTTTATGACAAAATTTGTGAACCTTTCTATGCTTCCTGACTTGAGGTTCATTACATACAGGCTTGATAATGAGTCAAATACTATTACATCAAAAACTCCTGTGCTTAATGACTGAGTGATTGCAATGCTTAGCTCACTCAATGCCTGAGGAGATGAGACAAATAGCATGTTTTCCTTTTCTGTATAAGGGCCAACACCTCTAGAAATAGCATCAATGAAAAAGACATTGTTTGTGTCTATTCCAGCTGCTTTAAATGATGATTCAAGATGAGGCGCAGGCTTGTTCATTGAGACATAGCAGATATTTTGGTCTTTTAAGTGCTTCATTGACTCAAACACAGACTCATTATAGTAATTCTTGGAATGCACTGACAATAGGACATTGTTTGTTATCAGCTCTTCTTTTAGATCCATGGTAATAAATTAATTAATTGAGTTTATATATTTTTCTGTTATATTCTGTCAATTGCATTTTTCTTATTTTCATTAAATTCAGCTGGAATTTTACAGCTTGAAAAACACAACCTTTATATAATATTACGTATTATTACGTAATTATGGAATTGATAAGCAGGGTAAGCAAGGGAAGCAGGATGGACCAGATATACATCCCAAAAATAAGGGCAGGGTTCAGCATAGGCAGTTTTGTCATGATTAAGCCTTTGCATAGTGAAGAAGCCAGAAAAACCAGCCTTTTTTTCCACAATGTTCACTCTCTTGAACCGGTTAAAACAAGGATAATCAATGAAATATTTGAGATTCTTGACAATCAAGCTGACACTGTGGATAATATTATTATAACAGGTTCATTCTTAGAGAAAGGGTTTAATTTCAATGATATTGATGTCTTATTGATAAAAGAGGAAAAGATTGACAAGACTCAAATAGAAAGATATGTAAAGGAAAAAACAGGGCTTGATATCCATTTGATTTCAATAAGCAATAAATCATTGATCAAAGGCCTGGAATCTGATCCCTTATATCAGGGAATGCTGAACAGATGTATTGCAAAAAAAAGATTTGTATATATGGCTAAAAGGAAAATCAATTATAGAATTCTTGATCTGCATCTGCTTAAGAGCAGATTATTTATTGATAATTTTGATTATCTGAATGGAGAGGAAAAATATGAAATGATCAGAAATGCTGTTTCAATTGATCTCTTTATGAACAATATGAAGATAAGTACCAAGGAAATAAATAAAACTATTGACAGGATTTTTGGAGAAAATATGAATAAAAAGATTAGGCTGAATATGATACCTGACAAACAAAAATTTTTAATAAAGTTTAGAGAATATCATCATAAACTTTCAGATGAAATATTGAAAGGAATAAAGAATGGTTCAAAACAGGAATAAGCTGATTGATTTATTCATTGGCAACATATCAAATGCAATAGTTCATGAAATATTGGAGAAAGCTATTGATGACGACAATATCAGGAGGCATTATGATAAAGAGATGAAGAACAGTTTTGAGATTGCCAAAAAATATAGGGAGAATATCAATCCTGCAAAGGCTCCTCTTCCTGATAGGGATAATAAATATATAAGAGATAGGATTGTCAAGAAGGTAAATGCTGAACTGCAATTAAGGATTTCTAAAGGGTATGAGAATATTGATATTAGCCTAGTTGGAGAAATTGTAGATAAATTGTTAAAAGAGATGAGTATTGAATGATCTCTTGTTTTCAGAAAACAGTCTGGTCTGGATAAATATTGATCCCGTCATCAGTTATTACCATAGGAAATATCTTTGCAGAGTGTTTGGTTGCTCGCATCTTGAATATTTCCAAAGCCCTTTCCCTTACATCTCCTTTCCTGATGTTATAGATGAGGATGACTCCGTCAACCTCAAATTCTTCAACAGTGGGTGAATGAAGCTCTGGATTACCTTCATGCTCTGCAAGCATCAATGCTGTGCATCTCCATCTTTTGATAGCATTAAACAGATCAAGTGATGCTTTTCTTTTTGTCAGATCATTCTCATGTAATAAAGTGAAAGCAGTCAATGAGTCAATCACAACCCTTTTTGCTCCTATGCTTTCAATCACATCCCTGACAGTGCCTCCACCTGCTTTCAGCACTTTTTCAACCTGCTCTGGAGTATAAGAAAGGACTACAAGCTGTTTATTCTTAACTTTTTCTGCAACATCCCAGTCAAATCCTTCCATATCTTCCAATAGCTCTTCTTCAGACTGTTCAAAAGAAATAATAACTCCATTTTCCTTATATCTATCAATTCCATCCATTAGAAATTGCATGCCAAATATTGTTTTTCCTGATCCAGGTCCTCCTGCTATTAGATTTACTGATCCTTTTCTGAATCCTCCTCCCATGACTTCATCTAATCCTCGGATGCCTGTTGATATCCTTGTATTAGGTGTGTCTGATACATCTTTTTTTATTGTTCTTGGCTTTCTCCTGAGAGTTGCCTCAACCTGTGCCTTGATCTTGCTGAAGTCAATGCCTCCAGAAAAAGCAGGCTGTTCAGCAACAGATTCTGCTGGTGCTTCTTCAGGTTGAGATGATTCTGATATAGCTTCAGCAGGCTCTTGAGCAGATTCATCTGGAAGATCCTCTGCACTCTCAGTTGAAGAAGTCTTAACAGTTACATTTGGAATCTTTTCACTTTGCTTGTCAGATGTTTCATGTTCTTCAGGAATCTTGGGCTTATCTGCCTTTTTTAACTTCTCAACACTTCCTTTTGGCCTGACTGTGACAATCCTGTCCCCTACCAATTGGGCGACATGCTCGTCAACATTGTCCTTTTCCTGCCCTTTAATCTCTTTTGCAAGCTGGTCTTTTAGTTTTGATACATCAAAAGAAGCCGGGCCTTTGATATCTTTTTTCTTTGGGAAGACAACTTCTGGCTTTTTTTCTTCATGTTTTTCTGGTTCAGGTTCTGGTTCTTTTCCTGGTGTTTTTTCATCAGCTTTTTCCTGTTCTTTAGCCTTTGCTTTTGTCTCTTCTATAAGTCTTTTAACAGATGAAGATTTTTTTATCTTTTTTTTCTTGACTGTATCTGCTGTTTTCTTAGGTTTTGGTTTAGCTACTTTAGATGTAGAACTCAATCCACTATTCTTACTTTTAGGTTTTTTGCTTATCCCTTCTTTTTTCCCTCTATTTATTCTCTCAGCCTTCTCTATAAGTCCCATATTGTGAATTATAAGAAGAATATTATTTAAATGTTATGAAAATTATTAATTTTAAAACAATTGTCAGCTGTCTTTCAAATCTCTATTATTCCATCAGCAAATAATTCCAGCTCTTCCATTGTCCCTTTCATATCCTTTTGAAGGATTGTATAGAGTGCCTTTGTCTTTGTTGTCCTCACTTTAGATATGATATTATGTAGAAATTTTACCATCACAACTTCTTTACTATGGATAAGCATGCTTGATATGCTATCCAATATCATAAGGTTTATGCTGCCTGTATCCAATACAGTTGATATGGCAATCCCTATCTGAGTCAGGGCCCCTGGACTTTGCATATAAATGAATTGATCTGAGTCTTTGATTTGCTTGGCACCTGATGTGACACAATCAATGAAAAAATAATTTGAGACATCTATTCCTTCTTTTTGTAATTTTTTCAAAAGAACATCTCCTGGATTGCTTGCTGTTATTATGCAGATTCTACCTTCTCTGCTGTGCTTAATGCTTTTTTTGAGCCCTTTGCCTTAATCTTTCCCTCAAAGACTTTGTTTACCATATCTGTGAATTCTCTTGCTTTTTTCTCGCTGATGATATGCTTATGTTTTAATCCATCAATTTGTGCTAAAACATTATCAAGATTCATTTTTTTGATCTTATTAAGCTGTCTGCTCCCTAGAGGGCCAAGCATTTCAGCATAAGCCATCTTAAGGCCTTCAGTAATCTGCTCTTTTGGCAGCAATAATTTCTCTTGTTTTGGCATTAGCTTGACAGGCACAGCACAATTCTTAATAACATCATCAATAAGAAAATCAATCATGCTGCCCATCACTGTGGTTCCAAAAGCAGAAGAAGAAGAAGAAAGCCCCATTGTTTCTGGCGGGATATAACCTAATAAATCTGGATTTTCTGAATATTTCTTTTTAACTATAAAAAAAGATTTTTTTAATATTTTATCAGCTTCTTCTTTGCCTAATTTTTTAACTGATTCTTTATAGATTAAAGATAAGATTCTTGATAAAGCGGCAAAATAAGGTGCAATCTCATATATATAGCCAGATTCTCTTTTTGTTTGATAATCCTCAAAAACAGGCTCAAAAGATGTCAAGCCATGCTCAGTGCAGGATAACTTACTAATTGCAGGGTTCAGTTTTAGATCTTGGTTAAGTTTAGAGTAAAATAAGGTATTTTTAATATTTAGCCTGGCTATAAATACATTTATCAGCTCGTACAGGAACAAGAACTTTTCATCATGCTCTTCTGGTTTTGAAAGCTTGAGCTGTATAGGCTCTTCTTTATTGCTGCCCTCTTTTTCTTTTTGGATTGTTTCAGAAATCTTAGATTTCCGGAACTTTGAGCTTTGCTCAATTGTTTTTAGCTGCTGCATTTTATTTTTCTATCTCTCTCTTTAATTTGTCAAATAATGATTTGGTTCTAATAATCAATCTGTCAAATTCTGCATCATTCATAGATGTGCTGAAAGAATACTGCATAGTCTCCCTAATATCCAATATTTTCTCACTATGTGCTAAGTTTTCTGTAACATCTTTGTCAAAAATCTCTTTCAAGTCTTCTAATTTAAAGGCAACTTTTCCTTTTTTAATCAAATCCTCAACAAAAGCAAATGTGCAGCTTTGATTCCTTGATTGATATCCAAATTTAATAATCAGTGCTAATAAACAATGATAAAGTGCATAAAATGATGCTGAAGCGCTCCAGTCAGAGTATCCTTTGTTCTTAAAATCAGTAACTGCATTAAGATTATGCGCTGCTTTTTCTAGATGTTTGTTGATAAGTTCTTGATTTACCTCTATCTTTCTTATGCCTTTATGGCGTTCTCCGCCTATTTTACCTTCTTTAAAACAATTATCAAGCTTATCTTTGAGCGGCATTTTTAATTACCTCTATAAGAAATTCATGGCCCCACAAGACTGCTCCTTCTGAGATTGCATTTATTAGTATTTTATCTTTCTTCCTTATGTTCTTAGATAAATCTGCTTTTGTCTGAATAACATCATGCAGCTTAAATGGCATTATCATCTTTACTTTTTCTAAGGCTTGATTGTATTTATTATAATCTGATTTTTTGATAACAAATATAGCATCAATATCATTAGGCTTTTCTTTTTTAGTTATATATGATCCAAATATTATACATAACTTAGTTATGTCCTTTAATGGCCTTAAATCATTATACCTATAATTTATTTTTGACTCCTTATAGTCAGGAATCAGAACAAGCTCTAATAGCTTAATTGCTTCAATGCTATCAAAATTAACCTTATATGACTTCAAATTAGCTATTTTTTTCGGCAATAAAACCCCTTTTTCTTCAAACTTTCTTAACATCTCATAAGCTCCGTTTGGAGCTAAACCAGACTGTTTAGCAATTTCATTAATAGAGTGATCTTTATCAAAATTAGCCAATAAAAATCGTAATATTTTTTTTTCATTAATAGTCATCATTCTAAATACCAAATATACAATAATACTGTATATTTATACAGTTAAGCTATATAAACTTTTGTATTTTGAAAGATTAATCTCTTGCATTTTTATTTTTTACCCAAAACCTTTTCCAACTCTTCCTTTGTCGGCATGTCTTTGTATTTGTGGAAAAATTCAACTGTCGCCTTTTCATACTTTTTTTGATTAGTTGGCTTGACAGCCTTTTCATGCCTTTTACATATATGGGTTATGTCATCAAAAAACTCCAATATGGCTTTCTTGCCGTCAGGAAGCTTAAATCCAGTGTGTGTTATCTTGAATGTTTTTCCTCCAGTAACTCCGTGAATTAATATGCTTTTTGTCTCTCCAATTTTTATTGGATTTTTTAGAGGGCATTTCTCGCATTTCACTCCAATTTTTCTTAAGACAGCATACAAAGAATAATACATCGAATAATAACATGCAGAAACAGCAAAGACCATATTATGTTTCTTTTCCCTATTCATGGTTCCAGTCGCATCTCCGGCCATCTTAATATAGCTGTCTGCAAGATTATCATTAGCTTCAACTATCCTTATCCCTTGTTTCTGCTTGCAGCACCACTTTATAGTTACCATGTTAGCTCAATAAAGCCCTCCACTCCCTTTAGGATCACATGATTTTTTATTACCTCTTTTATAAAGTTCTCATTTTTGTTAAACTTGGTCTTCGTAGATTTGACAATGTTAATCTTTTTGTTATATGAGTCTTCTAGATCATCAACTTTTGATATTTTTCCTATTAGGAATAGGTCAATATCTGATTCTTTATGCGCAGATCCACCAGCATAGCTTCCAAATAATGCAAGAATTCCTGTAGCTCTATTTTCAATCTTGTTGATAAGTTCTTTTAAAGGTTTATATTTGCCAAGGAAAACCAACTTTTTATTTATCTCTGCCATCTTGATAACTTCTTTTATCTGAGTGTTGTGCTGATTTAGAAAATAATATTTATTTTTGCCTTGGGTTTCAAACTTAAGGAAATCTTCTTTTTCAAGCCGATTAAGTGAGTTTGAAACAGTCTTTTGGTTCATTTTCAGCTTTCTCGACAGTTCTCTGCCATATATTCTTCTATGATAATCTGATGTAAACCCCATCAAAACCTTTAAATCTTTATTATTGAGTATCATTTTACTCATATGAGTAATTTATTATATATAAATCTTTTCTTATTCATTCTATATTTCTGATAAATCTTCCATCAACAAACTCTAATGAGTCTACTTCTTTATCAGTAACTCCTTGGTCAATCATAAAATCATTTATCTGCTTTGCAATTCCATGCAAACTCTCAAAACCAGCTGCATAGCTGAAAGCTATTTTGTTGTCTCTTAAATCCAACATATGAAGATCATTAATCCCTGCTCCCATATCTTCCTCACTCATACCTTCTGCTTCAGCCATTATCTTAATTGCTTCTTCCCTATTTGTTTCTAAAAAATTTTTTGCTTCAACCATTGATTTTACAATTGCCTGAACATCCTCTGGTCTTTCTTTAATAAAATCAGAATTAAAAGCCAAAACATCAACAATAACTCCTGGAACATCTCCTGCTTTTCCAAGCTGTTTATACCCTTTCTCCAAGGCAGCTGATCTTGTAGGCTCCCATGTATGGCCTGCATCTATCTCTCCAGATTCAAGGGCATCAAGAACATCTCCTGCAAAAACATTTACATAAGAAGTCAATAATTGAGGCATTTCCAATAATCTTATAGTATGGCCGGTTGGAGCAGTATCCAGTATCAACAAGTCATATTTATCCTCTTCAAGTATATCTATTATTTTTACTAAAGCCATTAGCTCATCCATGCCTGGAAGTGACAGGTCAAAGAATTCCTGGATATCTTCTTTGCTGAAGAATGTTCCTTCATTTGCTATCTGTTTGATCAGATCTCCATACTTAGTTTTGTAATCCTTTAATAATGAAGCTGCATCAATTTCTAGAGCGTCTAAAAACCCTTGGGTTTTTGGCGCACTTAAAAATCGCTTTGCGATTTTTGGTGCACTGGAAACTTTGTTTCCTTGTGTCTCAGAAATCCCTTTGGGATTTCTAAGGACCTCTAAGTTTTCATTGATTCTTGTTATCTTATTCCCAATCTCTTTTTCAAAAGAATCTGATAAAGAATGTGCAGGATCTGTTGACAGGATCAATGTCTTCTTTCCTTTTGAGGCAGCATATATTGCAGTTGCTGCAGCACAGCTTGTCTTGCCAACACCTCCTTTCCCTCCAAAGATCAAAAGCTTGTTGTTTATCATCATTAAATCTGTTAAATAAAGTCAGAAGTTAATAAGTTTTTTGGATTTATATTTAAGGATTGAAGTCCCTTTAAAATATTTTTTCTATCTTCATCTGCTCCTTTTAGAAGTAATCTTCCTCATAAGGTATGAGTCATCCACTACAAGGAATTTTATCATTTTAGTTTACTCACCATTTTTTCCCTAAATCTTGCAGGATAGTATTTCAAGTATCTCATCATTTTTTCCTTGTCAACACTCTTTTTGAGGTTTTTTAACATTTCTTTTCCCAGACTCTCTCTGAAATATACCATATCAATAAAGGTTTTCTCCACATCTGAGACTGGCAGGTAAAAATCACCATATTTTAAGTAATCAAATCCAAAAAAATATTTCCTGTTTATTCTTCTTACAAGCACATTTGTTCCAATGACTTCTCTGATTCCTTGCCTGACTTTTTTTGCAGTGATTATCACTGGAATTGTCTCTTGATCCCATAAATTATGGAAGCTTAAGCTGTCCTGAAGTCCAAGATAACCATCAAGGCAAAGGACACATAATGATGGATCATCATGTTTTGTATAATAGCCTTTTGCTAATATATTTATTTTCCCTTTCAGTATAAGATTTCTGACAAGCTGTTTTGAGTATTGCCTGATATTTTTTTTATCTTTAATAATTCTCTGGATAGAGGAAAAACTGACCACAGGGCTTTTTTCAAACAAATCTTCGATCTTTTTTTGATATTTTTCCTTGCCCATTCTAAATGCCTCTTTTTATATAATCCATCATCTCATCAATCTTTGGCACAATTCCCTGTATAATTATCACTTTTAATTCTTTTTCATCTATTGGCTTTTTGAAGCCTCTAACAAGCCTTTCCAGATCCTTTTTTATTAAATCCTTGTTCTTGACAAATCTTAAGAGGAAGAATATGTCATAAATATCCCTAATCTTTAATCTATTTAGGTAGGCATCTACTTTTCCTTTTATCAAGTCTTCCGGAAGAAGGGTATAAACACTGATTAGAATTCCATTTATGGTTTCATATTCCTTTAATTCTCCTTTAACATTCTTGAACAATGCTTCAAACCTGACAATTGTTCTGTTCATCTTTAGTTTTGAATAGATGCTGTTCTGTCCGATTTTTTTCTTTTCTATAAAAAAACCTTTTTTTTCAAAATTCCGAAACAAAGCTTCAATCTTTTCTAGGTTTTTCGGGATAAGAGCATCAATATCTTCAGAAAACCTGTTCCCAGAATAACATCTCCATATTGCTGTTCCGCCATGCAGTACGGCCTTATTAAATATCTCATATAGGGTCTCAACTATAATATCCTGGGCTCTAGCAATATCTTTGTGTGATTGCTTTTTCAACCGTAAAATGAGTGGTATTTCAGTCATTAACCAATAAACAAAGGTTACTAATATATATAACTTTTGTTTATTTCATATCATTTACTAATAGAAATCCTAACCCAAAGCCTTTTTCACAGCCCCTATAACCTTCCCGCCATCAAATGGCTTTGCAATAAATTCAGTTGCACCAGCTGCCATTGCTTCTTTTACCATTGCTTCTTGGCCAACAGCACTCACCATAATAACTTTTGCATCTTTTTTAATTGCAATAATGTCTTTTAAAGCCTGAGTGCCATCCTTTTTCTCCAAGATAATATCCAATAGCACCAAATCTGGCTTCTCTCGAATTTCACTTCCCTAACTCTAAAGAACCACCAGTCAGAGACTGGTGGGATTCATCAATTCAACATCCATTACATCTACAGACTGGTGGTTCTTAGTGCTTAGAAATGCTCAGAAATTTTAATAAAATTTCTGGCATGCCAAAAATGCTTTGTATTTTTGAGCATTTTTCTGATTCCAATATTGGGAATGGCTTTCGGCCACCAGTTAAAAACTGGTGGAAAATTTCTGACATTTTAATACTGGAGGTTTTATCATGGCAAAAATAATAAAAGATGATGAATCAAAAGAGATAAAAGATGGTGATGCCATTAGGAATGCTTGCGAAGAATTAGGCGTTCCATTCGGCTGCAATGAAGGCATCTGCGGGACATGCAAGATCAAGGTTTTGGAAGGAAGAAAGAATCTCTCTGAGCCAAGCGAAAGAGAGAAAGAATACGGAATTGACCTTGAAGGAGGAGAAAGGCTTGCATGCCAGTGCAGGATAAAA
>JBDROB010000068.1:0-4313 GCA_043810355.1 Candidatus Woesearchaeota archaeon | reverse complement strand
TAGCAAAACAATATGAACAAATTTCAAGATTTCCAAGAATTCTTGCTTTGACAGCCTCGCCAGGAACAGATATGGAAAAAATACAGGAGATATGCAAGAATCTTTTTATTGAAGACATTGAAGCCAGGACAAATGAAAGCGAAGATGTTAAACCTTATATTAAAGAGATTAAGACTGAATTGATAAAAGTTAAGCTACCGCCTCAATTTATCCAGGTCCAAGGCCTGCTAAAATCTTATCTTAAAGACAGGATGGGGAAATTAAAGAAATGGGGGGTCTTGAAGAGGACAGATATCAATTATGTCTCAAAAAAAGATATTCTAGGATTGCAAGCACAAGTAAGAGGAAAGATAGCATCAGGTGAAAAAGATTATACTCTTTGGAATTCGATATCTGTATTAGCAGAAATAATGAAAATTTATCATGCAGTTGAACTTCTGGAAACACAAGGAATTATTTCATTGTATAAGTATCTGGCTAAGATAAATGAAGAAGGACAAAAATCATCGTCAAAGGCTGTCAAAAGCATTGTGAATGATCCTGATTTTAGATCAGCGTTAATTAAAACAGAGAAAATGTATGATGAAGGAATTGAACATCCAAAATTAATTGAGCTGCAGAAAATAATAAGGGGAGAGATTGAAGTCAATCCTAATGTCAAGATAATAGTGTTCAATCAATACAGGGAGAATGCATTAAATCTAAGAAATAGATTAAATAATATTGAAGGAGTTAATTCAGAAATCTTTGTTGGGCAACAAAAAAAAGAAGGTACAGGATTAAGCCAAAAAGAACAGAAAGAAATGCTTGATAAGTTCAGAGAAGGAGAATATAATGTAATAGTCGCAACATCAATAGGAGAGGAAGGACTTGACATACCCAAAGTTGACCTAGTCATATTTTATGAACCTGTACCATCAGCAATAAGATCAATACAAAGAAGAGGAAGGACTGGCAGGCAGGAAGAAGGTAGAGTCAAGATTCTAATCTGTGAAAAAACAAGAGATGAAAGCTATCAATGGGCTGGATATCATAAAGAGAAAAGAATGTATAGGAATATAACAGACATGAAGAAAAAATTAAAATTAGGAAAACAAGAGAAAGAAAAAGGACTTGACCAGTATTATACAGAAAAGAAAATTATAGTATATGCAGACCATAGAGAGAAAGCAAATCATATCATCAAGGAATTGATTGAACTCGGAGCAGAAATAAAACTTGAGAAACTTGAATATGCTGATTATTTGCTGAGTTCGAGGGTAGGGGCTGAGTTCAAGACAAAAGAGGATTTTGTGAATTCAATAATAGATGGTAGACTATTAAGCCAGATTAAGATGCTGAAAGAGAAGTTTGAGAAGCCAATAGTAGTTGTTGAAGGGATTGAAGACATATATTCCATAAGAAACATCCATCCAAATGCCATAATGGGAATGATCTCAACAATAATTGTAAGCTATGGGATACCATTGATTCAGACAAAGAACTCACTTGAGACTGCTTCCCTTCTGTTTATCATAGCAAAAAGAGAGCAGGAACAAGGATTTTCTGAAATTCAACTACATGCACAGAAGCCAAAGGCTTCGCTAAAGGAGCAGCAAGAGTATGTTGTGAGCAGTCTCCCAAATGTTGGATTGGGCCTTGCAAAAGAACTGCTGAAGAAATTTGGATCAGTCAAGAAGATTGTTAATGCTGATGCTGAGGAACTTGAAGAGGTTCCAAAAGTAGGAAAGACTATTGCATCCAAGATAAAGGATGTTGTTGATGAAGAATATTAGGAAGAATCTTAGAGGAAGAAATAAAATATGATCATAAAATCAAACAAGAAAATTGAACAATTAAATCAAACAATCATGCTCTTCAGTTTCTGAATTCTTTTTTCAACAGGAGGGTGGGTTGAAAAGAGGTTGAGGATTCCGGATGATCTGAAAGGATTTGCTATGAAAATTGTAGATGTAGAAGGATTGCCAAAATTTAATGGGTGATGCTTTACACTTGCGCTGATTTTTTCCAAAGCACTGGCAAGTCCATAAGGGTTATGGAGCATCTTTGCAGCAGTCTCATCAGCAAGATATTCCCTGCTCCTTGAAATTGCAAGCTGGATAATTGTCGCTGCCAATGGTGCAACTATTGCTAAGACAATAAGCTGAATCAAGTTACTAGAGTCCCTGTCTCTACCACCAAAGCCTCCAAAGATTGCTGCCCACCTTGCCATTGATGCGACAAATGCAATGATTCCTGCAATTGTTCCTGCAACAACCTGGATCAAGGTGTCCCTGTTTTTTACATGAGAAATTTCATGAGCAATAACACCTTTTAACTCATCTTTTGATAGGGAATGGATAATTCCTTCTGTGCAAGCAACAGCAGAGTGTCTTGGATTTCTTCCTGTCGCAAATGCATTCAGCTGCTGAGTAGGTATAATATAAATTTTAGGCATAGGAACATTTGCCAAATGCGCAACTTCATTGACTATCCTGAAAAGCTCTTTGTCTTCATGCTCTTGTATCTCTTTAGCCTTATACATCATCAGGACTATCTTATCAGAGAAGAAATACATTGCAAAATTCATGATGACTACAAAGACTCCAGCTATAATCAAGCCTGAAGTAGACCAGAAACTGCCTATATATAGTAATAATGCAGTGAGGACTGCGAGCAAGATTGTTGTTTTTAACTGGTTAGCGATTGCCATGATTATAGGTAAGCAAGAAAGGTATAAAAAGGTTATGGAATTCTAAGAATTCTGAACATTAAAAAAGATTATATCTCTTTTTAAGGTTTGGTTAAAGTTTCAAGTGCAGGTTACAACAAAGATTATAAAGAATAAAGTTTTACTTTTCCCTATGGATAAATCAGCGATTGATTATTATTGCAGAGAAGATATTCAGAAGGCTATCCTAGAGACTGTCAAAGACAGGGAAGTTGCTATCAAGTTTGGGGACAAAGGATTTGGGAAAAGACCAGATATACTCAGATATCCTCAGGATGTGGCAGAACTAGCAAAGCAAGGAGCAACCTCTTTTCATGTCTCAGAAGAAAGATGGGACAATCCTCTTAACCTTGACCCTAAGCTAAAGAAGTCTGAAATAGACAAGATGAGAATTGGATGGGATCTTGTACTTGATATTGACTGCAAGTATTTTGAATACTCAAAACTGGCAGCTGATCTGGTTGTCAAGGCTTTGCAGCATCATGGTGTAAAGAATGTGACTGTCAAGTTCTCAGGAAACCTCGGATTTCATATTGGAGTGCCTTTTGAGTCTTTTCCAAACAAAATATTCGGACAACAGGAAAATGAAATAAAAGAGCTATTTCCTGATGCAGCAAGAAAAATTGCATATTATCTGACAGATATGATAAGAGAGCCGCTTTCCATGTCAATATTAGAAAAAGAGGATATAAAAAAGATAATTAAAAAGACTGGGAAAAATTTTTCAGATCTAGTAAAAGAAAATAAGTTTGACCCATTCTCAATCCTCAGCATTGATACTGTGCTCATTGCCTCAAGGCACCTTTACAGAAGCATCTATTCATTGAATGAGAAATCAGGCCTTGCATCTGTCCCTATAGAGCCTGATAAAATACTTGAGTTTGAGAGAGAATATGCCAATCCTAAAAAAATAGAAGTGAATAATCATAAGTTCTTGACTGAATTCAAAAAAGATGAGGCAAAACAATTAATAATACAGGCATTGGATTACAGTGTCAAGCATGAGGTTGATTTTAAGAAAGAGGAGGAAGGCATAAAAGAATATGAAGAGATAAAGGAAGCAATTCCAGCCCAATTCTTTGCTCCATGCATAAAAAATATACTTGCAGGAATTGATGATGGGAAGAAAAGATCACTTTTTATTCTTGTAAATTATTTGATCAGCATTGGATGGAATTATGATAATATTCAGAAATTGCTAGAAGAATGGAACAAAAAGAACAAAGAGCAGCTAAAAGAAACAATTATCATTGGGCAAACAAGATATCATAAACAGCAGAGAAAGAAAATCCTTCCACCTAATTGCCTAAATTCACAGTATTACAAGGATTTTCATGTATGTACACCAGATAATCTCTGCCTAAAGATAAAGAACCCTGTGAATTACAGTGTCAGGAAAGCCAAATATCATAAAAATACAACAAAAAAGAGAGTGGTTAGGAAGCCATGATTTATAGGGAGTTTACTGAATAATTCGGAAAGTAGTTCTCACTTCTGCAGTATATAGGTCATTTATAAACTTTAAAAAGAGAACATACCACCATATACCATTTCATTTTGTGAACTACTTTTCACATTGATGTTCTTTTGTCTCTCGATAAAA
>JBDROB010000067.1:0-23125 GCA_043810355.1 Candidatus Woesearchaeota archaeon | reverse complement strand
AAATTTTAATTTATATTAAATTAAGTTTTAATATAAAAATGGCAAAAGGAAAAGGAATATATAACAGAGATGGAATTGAAAGGGGAAGTTATAATGAAGATATCTTTCATAATCCTAAGTTTACAAAGGTAATTCTTTTACTTGCAACAGGATGTAATACCAATAAAGAATTAAAACAGCAAGGCATTGATTCTTCAATTTGGGAGATTAAGTATAAACCGAAATTAATCATAAAACAAGATGATAAGAAATCTGATGAGCATAGTATAGAAATAATTAAATGGGATGGTGTTAAAAGATTTCGTAATGAAAAGGGATATACCTTTTTATGGGATATATTTTTAGATTTAATTGAAAAGAAACTTAGGGAAGACTTAGAAAATAATAAGAAAGATTTAAAACAATCCCTTAATCTGATTGAGAAACAAAGAGACTTCCAATTAAAAAGAAATTTTGAACAATTTAAGAAGAAAAAAAATAAGAAAGACTCAAAATCAGAAATATCTAATTTAGATTGGCTTAAAAAACATGGAGATTTTATAAGAAAGAAACTTCAACTCAATGCTTTTATGAAAGAGTTCAATAATCATATTAAGACGATTGATAAATACTTAGAATATATTTCTTCAAATGGAATTCTATATCTTTCAAATTCACAAGATTATAAAAATTATCTTATTTGTCAGTTAATTTGTTATTTCAGAAAATTGCTTTTAATCAAGGATAATAAACTTAAACTGAGTACCCCTATAAAGAAGAATAGTTATAGCATTGAATATATAAACACTTTTGAATCAATTATGGATGAGTTAAAATCATTTATGTATTCAATAACCCTATCTGGTACTTGTCTTATAGAAATACCTGATGAGTCAAGACAATTTCCATTTAATCCCAAGTTAGAACGTAATGAGTTGATATCTGCTTTCCAAAAATATATTTTATTTTCTAATATAAAATTAGAATGGTTATCTCATTTAACACCTTATAGCTCAAAAGAAGAAAAAAGAGCTATTGAACTATTTGATAAAGCAGAAGATAAAAGATTATTGCTTAAAATGGAATCTGAAAATATATCATTAATTAAAGAAACAAGGAAAAATACTAAAGGGGTGATAAAAAGAGCAAAGAACATTAAAAATTAATTTTAATAAAACCATAAATTAACAGTATTGATCCCTCCAATCAATATCATGAATCCATGCATACCTATCTTACCGACTAATTGCATTCCGATTATCGCTGCCTGAGCTGAACCAAGTCCTGGAAAAAGTCCAGTCAAGCTTCCAGAAAACACTGCAGCTGAGATTGCTTTGGCAGTCTTCTTTTTTCCAACCTTTATCTCTTTATCAAATCTTTGTTCAGGAATCTTATTCTTATTTTTTAATGATATTACAAGTGTGCTAACTCCAAACAGCCCAGAAAGCATTGCAAACAATGGCTGATTCATATTAGGAATGCCTAAAACAATGATTCCAAGAAATCCAGACAAGAGAAAGACAAACAATCCTAGAATTTTCTTATCAATCCCACTTTCTATCATAATTATATATATCACAACAACCAGCAGTATCCATCCGATGAATGGCTGAAGAAACTCATATATTCCTGGAGCAATTTGGATCATGATTGGAATCAGGCAGACAACTGCAATCAAACTCAGGAGGCTCCCAACAACTGTCAATTTGACTGCCTCATACCCCTGACCTTTAATCAGCATCCTGTGTGCTGGCAGCACATTCAATGCCATGTCAGCATCTGGTGCTCCTAAAAAAGTTGATGGGATTGAGTCTAAGAATGTGTGAGTCACACTCATAGCAACAATAAAGACTCCGATAAGGATTGGATCCAATCCAATAAAATATCCGCTTGCACTGACAAGAAGGACACTTACCAGATTAATATGGATTCCTGGAATCAAGCCTGTAATAATCCCAGCGTTCACCCCAAGGAAGATTGCAAGCAGTATTTGCCATATCATGCCAAGTTTGGCATTGTACTCCTTAATAAGTTTATCGTCGATAAAATCGAAAGATTTTCGGTTTTTCTTTGGCTTTCTCTAAATTTGATTTTTTCCTTGTTTTTGCCAAAAATCAGCTGTTTTTGGCGTTTTTTTGCGGCATCCCAACACGTATCTTGCTTTTTCGGTTTTAATGCCTTAATTCATGGTAGATGGCAGGTTTTTAATATACTTTTCGAAACCTTAGTTGCATTCCGTAATAGTTGGTGTAGGAAAGAATGGTTATTGGTATTTTTTTCTAATAAACACTCTGTAACACTTCCTATTCCCTCTTACATTAATGACTTTCCTAGAGATTATGTAAGGCTCTCCCCATAAGTATAATTCATAACTTGTAATCTCAAACCACATTTTTATCACTCTCAATTGCTGGTTTACTACCACAAAGGCTTCTGAATTTGTCTTGGAAGTAACCGAAAGGCCTGCCTGTACTCATTCCAATTAATGCTCCTACTCCAACTGCAGTTGCCATTTCTTTAGCATCAGCTCCAGAAAGGTAAACTACAGTGGTATAACATGGCACTTGAACCATTAGGCTCGCAAGAGTGTCTGAAGCAAACTTTCTAAAAGCAGAACTATCCTCATTAGTGTGAGTTAATCTTGCCATGTAATCTCTGGCTTTGCCTTGAACTCTTCCCAGTGTGTAATGTATTAGTGTTCCTAATGCTCTGCTTTTTCCTATTTCATCCCATTCCATTCCTGCAATTAAGGTTTCATTAGCTAGGAATAGTGTATTATAGAATAAGCTTGTTGCAGTGCAATCAACAAGATACTCTTTGACTTTTTCTGGTAATTTTGGTATTCTTGAAATGTAACCAACACCTTCCTTAACTAAACTTTCTATAGTCTGGTCTATTCGATTATTTATACATAATCCATCAAGAACACTGTCCTTTTGAGCTTGTAAAAACTGCTGTTTCTTCTCTTCAAATTCAGGAGTTAAGTATGTAGCATTTGGATTATCACAATTTACACTAAATCTTTCTTCACAATAATTAAGATAATCTTCTAATTGAATTCCATATTCATCACTTAACCTTTTAATTTGTTGATTTCCTTCATCAATTAATGTCATGCCAGAATTAAAAGCTTTTTTATCAGATCCTCTAACTCTCCTTAACCTATTCAATCTCTTCTCAGTCTGATACCTTCTTCTGTGATAGTCTCTAGTCATAGGGCTCATACAAGACATTATTCCATTCTCGTCATTTCTCCAGTCTAGCCAATCAAACATTTTCACTTACCTCACTAGTCGTCACTGTAAACACTATGACTTAGTAATTACTAATTAGTATTTAAACAATATTAGTAGTGATTACTACTACCATTTTAGGAAAAACTTATATACTATTTGAGTTGATAAGATTATAATGGAAGAAGTTTTACAAGAAGCAGGACTGTCAAAGAACGAATCAATCATCTATCTGAAACTATCAGAAGTTGGAATGAGCAGTGCCTACAAGATAGCAAAAGAATCAAAGTTGTTCAAAGCCAACACCTACGAAGCCCTAAAAAAATTAGAAGATAAAGGATTAGTATCAAAGAAAATGGTTGATGACAAAACAGTATACGAAGCTGCAGACCCAAGCATGATCATGAATATAATCGACTCTAAAAGAGAGAAGATTAACAAGATAATACCCTCAATAAGAATCATGCAAAAATCAACCAAGACAGAAAGCACATTCAACACATACAAAGGAGTTGACGCATTCATAAGCATACTCTACCACTTCCTAGAATACAATGATGACATCCTAGTGTACGGAGCTCCAAAGACCGCTTATGAAATGATAAAGACAAGAATAGGAAATTATCACAATCAAAGAATAAAAAAGAAAATAAGAATGCTACACATATACAACTTCAAAGCAATGCAAAGAATCAAACAACTTAAACAAAAACCATACACACCAGTAAGGTATTTACCGGCTCTTTATGATACATTAGTATCCACTAATGTTTGCGGTGATGAAGTAGTATTTGTGATTTGGAAACCACCAATCAAAACAATACAAATCATTGACAAAGACATGGCAGAAGCATACAAGAAATACTTCAAGATACTATGGAAAAACTCAAAAGAAAATAAATGAAAAATTGTTAAAGCAATTCTTTACCTCATCCATTCTTTTTTTTTCAAAAGTTTTATATATTACCTCACTCTCTTTTTTTTGACAATCCTTAGAAAGAGTGTGTTTTTGAACTTGTATGTTGGCGTGCGACAACCTTTTTGGTTGCTGTTTCTTCTTTTTTCATCTTACCTTCCGCATACTCTTATTTAATTCTTTATTTACTATGTCAACATCAAATAGTTCAAAATCATGATCTTCCCCCAACCACTCAACAATCCTCTCCTTATGCTCTGGATGATTTTTATTTTTTTTAATTTTTAATAGTTCATAATATCCTTAAACACTTCCGCAATCTTCTGGTGGGCAGGCTCTCTCACCGTCCAAACAAGTAGGAACTTCTTGAACATCCTTCTCTTCAATAATTTTTTCTACTTTTAATGAATGGTGCCAATTATCACCAAAATCATAAAGGTATGATAATTTTTGCCCTTTTGATTTAATTAATTCACTTATTTTGGTATTCATATCAAACTTAGGTTTGGTTTTATTTTTTTCTGAATCTTTAAGAATCTTATTGAGCTTATTTACATCTAAACTAGCTGAATTCTTCTTTAAGTCTTGTTCTTCTAACATTTTGTGAAACTGGGGAGAACTAAAAATCTGTTTAAACATGCCTTCTGCCGGATTAAATCCATTTTCTTCTGAAGTAATAAGATTTTTATTCACACAGAATTCATACATATGATAGTTCTCCCAGCTCATAACTATCTGAATGATCTCATGCAAATCCTGAAAGCTGATGTTGTCGTTTACTAAAAACTGCCTCCATATTCTGGGATTTATTCCTTCGAGTTCTATTTTTAATTGTAAAATAGTCGTCATTTTGGGATACTTTTCATTATACTTATCTCCTCCTATTATATGAACTTTAGTGATCCTGATCCTTTAGTTTCTCTTTTTCTTCTTTGAGGTTGAAATGATTTGCAAGCGTTTTCATCACTTCATGGAATGAGACTTCTTCTACAAGAAGGGGAATCAAATCATTATTCCATCTTTTATGAAGCTTTTTTGCCATATTGAACATTTTAAGTATATTTAGTTCTATTCCTGATTGCTTGCATTTCTTTTTTACTAAAGATAAATCAATAGGAAGCTTGTGTTTTATGATCTGATAGACGTCATAATGATCTCTTGGTTTGTTTCTTCCTATTGCAGCAGCAACCTTTTCTGCAATCATCTCTTGTAAGAAGAGGCAGGAGAATGTAAATGGTGGAATATTTGGGTAGAATTGCTTCATCTCTTTGTTTTCTGGTTTAAGGCAGAGTTTGCTCCTTTCATTAAGATCGATGAATACTTCTCCCTTACTGATCTTTGTATTATAGGGAACAATTAGCCTGGCAAATTTCGTGACATCTTTATCTTTTGTAATCGTTCCAAAGAGTTTAGATTCATCTATTGCTTTAATTATCTCTTTTTTGATTGCTTTGAGATCTCGTGTAAGCGTAAAGTCAATGTCCTCACTTATTCTTGCATAATCAAGAACTGTTTTTTGCAACGCAGTGCCTCCCTTGAAATAGAGTCCCTTGATGTCTTTTATAAGATAAAGAATGATTGTAATATAATAGTCTTTAGCCATGAGGTCATAATCAAACCCTTTAACTGCAATAATCTCATCAAATTCATTTTGCGTTATTTCTTTGAGAACCATTTCCGCATCTCCTTTTTGTTTAGTATAATAAAAGGATGATTTCTTATTTTCCTTATGACTCCTTTTTTAAGCGATTCTTTTCTTATTCTGTGGAACACATATCTTTTGTTGAGTATTTTTGTTTTTCCCTGCCTTTTTGTTGTATAGATATCAATTTGCATTGCTACCTGGTCAGTAAGCCCCCAGTAATGTGCAGCGTACCAACTGCCAATGTAATAATCATGGCTATTCATTATCTCATCTGCAACAATAATAGGATGATCTGTCCATTTGCCTGTTCTTGCTTTAATAGGAACAAGAAAGTACTTATTTCGGTTTAGTTTTATTATCCTACCATTCTTTTTTTGATTGTAAATAAAGTCTGAAAGCTGCTTATCGCTATCAAAATGTTTCTTGACATCATTTCTTGTAAAATAGTATTTTTCCTGAAATTCAAGATCTGATATGACCTTTATTGCACGTTCTGAAAGCCTAACCATAATAACACCAAAATCGAGTTATATTCGATATTAATGTTGCAATAGTATTTAAATGTTTTGGTGTGGAATATGCCTGTCACCATAAACTCCGGGAATTATGCTTTTAGTATCTCCCTTTATCACTGTTGTATTTAAATTTTGTAATGTTTTTGTAATGTTTTTTCTTAGAAAGCGTAAAACATCGTGTTTTATCGATTTAAAAGCCTGCCACAATGCCTGAAGTCACCCCAGCACAAATTGCTATCAAAATCTGCCAAATCATAAGCTGTTTGGCATATAGCTCCTTAATATGTTTATCGTCTATAAAATCGAAAAATCTTCGGTTTATCTATGGATGTTTCCAGCGTTACAACTGGCTCTGTAAAACCTAATCCAGCCCCCATTTAATGTGGATTCCTGGCATAATTGCCAGCGTCCCAAAGGGAATTATGATTTATTCCGCTTGGGTATCCAGTAGTGAGAAATATCGGGGAGGTTTATATGTTTTTCTGCCTGTGAGATGAATGCCTGGGATAAATCATTAGGATTTATTCTGGTTGGGAGAATTTAACAATAAATCCATCAATCTTTTGTTAAATTTGTTTATTTCCTTCTCGTTTTACTCCCAACTTACTCGTAGTTTACTCTTACTAACAATTAATAGTAATATTTATATATTACTCTTAGTTTACTATTAATTACTCTTACTAACAATGAATAAAAAAGAAATACTTAAACTATTAGAACAGCCAGAATCTCATAATCTTGAACTAAAAGAGACTCTGCATAGTGAACAGAAGATTTCTCAAACAATCTGCAGTTTTGCCAATACTGATGGAGGAATATTAATTATTGGAGTAGATAATAAAAGGAGTATAGTTGGTTTTAAGGAAGATCCAGATCAAACACAGCAAAGATTATCTGCATGTAATCAAAGCATATCTCCAGCACCTTTAATCAATATTGAATTGCATTATTTTGATAAGAATCCAGTTATTTTAGTTATAATACATAAGGCAGATACCACAAATTTTCATACCTATAAAGGCATTATTTATGTACGAATTGGAAGTACTGTTAGAAAACTTGAAGGCCATACAATGGTTGAATTTTTGAAAAATAAACAAATTCTTTGTTTTGATGAGTTAAGTAATAAGGCAAAACCTGAAGATCTTGACAAAGATAAGATTAATAAGTATTTGGCTTTAAGAAATCAGAAAGATTATCTTAATTCTCATACTATAAATGAATTTCTTTTGTCAATGAATTTAGCAACAGAGAATGGTTCTTTAAATATAAAGAATGCAACTGTTTTATCTTTTTCAAAAAACCCAAAATTTTGGTTTTATCAAAGTGAAGTTAAAGTTGTTAAATTTAGTGGAATTGAAGCAATAAATGTTGTTGCTCATCAAGTATTAGAAGGCAGTCCTTCAGAACTCATAGAGAGCATTTATGCTTTTGTATTAAAAAATATATCAAAAGAAATAAAGGTCGAAAAAAATCTTCCAAAAAGAGATGAAATTTTTGAATATCCTTTAGATGTCATTAGAGAAGCAATAATTAATGCAATTGCTCATAGGGACTATTTTAATAATAATTCAATACAGGTTAGTATCTTTGATGATAGAATTGAAATTATCAATCCTGGAAGTATACCTTCAGGTTTAACAAAGGAACTTTTTGGAAAATTATCAGTTCAGCGTAATCCAATAACTTATAGGATATTAAAAGATATGAAATATATTGAAGGTCTTGGAATAGGTATTCCCAAGATGATCAATGGAATGAGAAAAGGAGGGCTTTCAGATCCGGATTTTTTTTGGACAGATTCTTTTTTCAGACTTACATTAAAGAACATTAAAAGCAAAATCACACCAATAAATAAATTGGATGATTTAAACAAAAGACAATTAAGGTCAATTGAATATTTGAGACAGAATAAGACTATAAAAACAAAGAATTATGCTTCAATGAATAGTATTTCTGAATCAATGGCATTGCATGATCTTGCTGAATTGATACAATTTGGATACATTAAGAAGATTGGTCAATACAGGGGAGCATATTATATTTTAAATGAAGCTAAATTTAGATAATTATTTTTTTGATGATATCCAAAATTTATCTCTTAATATGAAGACCAAATGTTAGCCTGTAATAATCCCGGAGAGCATACCAAGCATTGTTGCCAGTAATATTTGCAAAAACATAATCTTCAACCCATTTTAATCACTCTTTCTATCCTCTTTTATAACTTCCCTTAGCTTTTTTTCAAGCATTCTCTTGTCTGGAAGGCATATTTTGTAGTCAGATGCGTATATCTGATTATTGCCTTTAGGCAAAGTGTATTCGACGATTGCTTTATTCTTGTCTGCGCATAGAAGTATTCCAACTGTAAAATTTTCTTCTTCACTTCTTATATCTCTGTCATAATAGTTGACATACATCTGCAGCTGTCCCAAGTCTTTATGAGTCATTTTTCCAATCTTTAGTTCTATTATTACAAAGCTGCGTAGTATCCTGTTATAAAATACAAGGTCTATGAAGAAATGTTCTCCTCCAAGAGTTATCCTTTTTTGCCTGTCAACAAACATGAATCCTTTGCCTAGTTCAAGAATAAACTGCTCTAAATGACTGATAATCTCTTGTTCAAGTTCAGTTTCAGTATATTTTGATGATTTCTCCAAGTCGAGAAAATCCAAAACATATGGGTCTTTTATCAAGTCAGAAGCTTTATCTACAATTTGACCTTTCTTTGCAAGCTCTTTAACTCCCTTCTTGTCTCTACTCAATGCAAGCCTGTAAAATAATGCAGAACCTATCTGCCTTCTTAACTCTCTTACACTCCAACTTGAGTTTATGCACTCTTTTTCATAAAAAGACCTTTCTACGTCGTCTTTCACAGACAAAATCTCAACATAATGGCTCCAACTCAATTGGTCAGACAGTGTCTGGCTTTTTCCATATTTTAGATAAAGCAGCCTCATATACTTCAGATTAGTCTTGCTGAATCCTTTGGCGTATCTTGACAAAAGGTCATTTGACAGTCTTTCCAACATCATTTCTCCATATGCTGCTTTGCCTTTCCCTCCCTGCTCATATTCTACTATCCTTTTTCCTATATCCCAGTATGCCTTAACCAAGATTTTATTTACTGAATTACAGGCATTTCTTCTGCTATTCTCGAATATGTCTCTGATATTTCGCACCAATCTGCTATAATTTTCCAACTTCATTTGATTATTTCAGAAATCACCCCTTAATAACTATTTGCCAAATTTTTCCGAAAACTTTTCCTAGAATCCAGATATCTTTCAAATCTAATAAAGATTTTTCAAAGAAAAAACAATTTATCAGAATTAATTCAGGTTTATTGAAATCTTTTCAAGGAAAAACCGAAAAACATTCCACAAACTTAAGGCTTTTTCAAGAATCTAATATATCCATTACTGCTTGTTTAAGTTTTTTCTCTGCAGTATCACAGAATCCTTTAGCTTGATCATATCCTCTAAAGAATCCACATCTCTTAATGACTTCAACTCCTAAATTTGCAGTTCCCATGAATGGATCAAGAACCATCTCTCCTGGAGTGAAATACGTATCAAGCAGGTCTTTTACTAAATCAACAGGAAAAGGGCATGGATGGCCTTCAGCTGGGGCATATTCATATATTTCTTGTGGTGAAAATTTATTAACATCTCCCCTTTCCTTGCCAAATACCAGTAATTGTAATTCTGCAGAATGACAATCCCTTGAAGGATCAATCTGATCCCATTTGTCTAAGCAAATACAGTATTCATCATCTTCATATATCTTGAAAAGTGTGGAGTCAAGCTTGATCAATCCACTCTCTTCGCATATTTTAGAGAATATTTTGCAGTATTCATATGTCTGCCCACTTTCCTGTACTTTTTCAGGAGCAAGCATAACTACTAATCCTTTTGGCTTAATCACTCTTGCAACTTCTGTCATTACATTCCTGATAGTTCCAACATAATCACTATGAGGCTCACTGTCAACTGCTCCATCAAAAAGAATTCCTACATTGAATGGCGGATCAGCTATAGTTAAGTCTATTGAGCCATCCCTTATCTCATGCATATCTTCTGAACTATGGTTGAACATTCTGTATCTTTCCATAAAGTTTGAAAACATTCATTCATTTATAAAAGCCACCTTTTTTACACAGCATTTCATACCTTCCAAGTTCTATAAAAATATTTTCAATCAACTCAGCCTATGTGCAAGATTCATCTCAATGGTAAATAAAGAATTCTATTTTTTATTCCTGGATTTGCTCTTTTTGTCTTTCGGTTTTTTCTTCTTGGATCTCTTTTTCTTTCCTTTCAGTTTTTTCCTTGGTTTCCTTTTCTTGTTTTTATGCATCTTAGAAACCAATTTTCTTCTAATTGGATTTTTCTTCTTGGTTTTCAATAAAACATTTTTTTGTTTTTTCAAATTAGAATATCTGAAATAGATATAAAAAATGAAAACCAATATCATAAGGCCTAAAAGCATTGAATAAATTGGAATATTTCTTTTATTAACTTGTTTAGGATTCTCGATAACTGGTTTAGTAAAAATACTCCTGACATCAATATCTGCTTTTATCACATGTCTTTTTTGGCATGATGATTTTTCCTTGCAGACCCCAAATCCATTCTGATCGCAGCAGACTTCATCACTGATTGAGCAGTCACTGTCAGTATTGCATAACTCGTCACAGTCTTGTTCATCACAATACATTGTTTGGACAACATAGCCTGTAATCGAAGAGCTAAGAAAATATACTGATGCCAAAATAGATAATATGAAAATTCCAATAATCATTATATCCTTTTTTTCATTCATATGCCTCTCTTAAGAATTATTCTTTATTAATTTTTCGTTCAGCTCAGCCTATGCGCAAGATTCATCTCAATCGGCAGATGGTAGAAATTGTTCTTGAACCTATATCTGGCAAATGGATAATAAAGATTGAAAAGAATCCTTATCATATTATTATTTATTTTGTATTTAATATTTTTATTAGCAAAATTTGAGGTGAACTCAAGATTCCTTATCATCTTTATCCTTTTCTTTGTCAGCCATGGATAATTGAGGAATGCCTCTTCAAAATTGCTGCTTATCCAATCAGATAATTTGTTTGGCTCAATATATCCGTTTTTCATCGCTAATTCAAACACCTGTGTTCCAGGATAAAGTGTAAAAATAAAGAATGGTGTATATGCTTTTCTATTGTCTTTTGTCAATCTTAATGCCAGATTAATGGATTCATTCAGATCTTTTTTAGTCTCAGTCGGAAATCCGACAATAAAAGTGTATTTTGAAATGATCTTGTATTTTGCAAGCCTTTTGTTGACCTCAATTATTTTTGGGATTGTAATATCTTTTTTCATCAGTTGCAGTATCCTCTCGCTTCCAGACTCAATCCCAATATCAATGTTTATGCATCCTGCGTTAATCAGTTGATTCAATAATTCATCGCTCATCCTCTCAATTGTGTCAATCCTTGTTCCCAACAGTCCCCATTTGATATCAATCCTTTGATCAATGATTCCTTTTGTTATCTCATCAACCCTGTTCAGGTCTACTGAGAAATTATCATCATGGAAAAATATTGTCTTTATCCCAAATTTTTCAACTACATATTTTATCCTATCAATGACTTTAGGGGCGCTCATCGCCCTCCATCTGTTGCAGTAATAGCTTGTGTTGTAGCAGAATGTGCATCTGTGAGGGCATCCTCTGCTTGTTGTCATTGTGATTGATTTTCCCTCTCCTGTGTTCATGGCATAATACTTGTCTAGATCAATAAGTTCATATGGAAGTACTGGAAGCTCATCAAGGTTTTTTATCAGTTCTCGTGGAGGATTTTTGATAACTTTGCCATCTTTCTTATAATAGATGCCTTTGACATCTTCCAATGATTTTCCATCCCTCAAATTCTCAAAGACCTCGCAGAAGGCATAATCTCCCTCTCTTACAATCACAATGTCAATATTTTTGTTCTCCAATGTCTGTTCTGGCAGCAAAGATGCATGGACTCCTCCCCAAACAACTGGGACATTGCTGTTCCTTTTTACAAACCTGCTGACCTCAAGCGCATTCTTTATCTGCACTCCTGTCATGGATGTTATTCCCACGCAGACAGGTGGATTCTTGTTAAGAATCTTCCCAAGAACCTCTTTCCAGTTTTTCTCTATTCGTGTATCTAATATTTTTATCTTATACCCCTTTTGGAATGGGACAGCTGCAATTGTCAATAATGACTCAGGCTGTCTCACACCTAATTTTTCCCATCGCCCAGCTTTTGGCTGGACCAGGACAATATCATAGCCCATACATCCAGTAAAAAAGAAATCATATTTAAATGATATTGTTTTGTTGATATATGCTGTCAAGATATAATCTCTATCAAATATATCTTACAAAATATACATTTCATTTTCATTAAATATTTAAATAAGTTCGAGCGATATTTTTTAGATAACTTGTATTAAACCAAGGCGTAACACACAATATATTGTGTATTTTGGCAAGAATCTGCAAGATTCTTGATTATATTTAGGGATTTTTTAAAAAGTGTCAGACACTGTCTCATTTTTTGTATTTTTTCAAAAAAAGTGGAGGCATACCTGCACTTTTTTTGATTGACAAAGAGGTGCATGATGGCTGATGACACATCAGAAAAAGAGAAAGAGGATTCTCTCATTGAAGAGAGCGAATCATTGATAGATAATGATATCTTGCCTCCTGAAATCTTAAAGATGTTTGCTCATAAGAGCAAGATGTCTCATCTTGTTCCTAAGGAATGGATTTCTTCATATAAAAGATTATATGTTTATATCAAGGAATGCCAGAAGAATGGTGAATTGCCTTTGCATCCCCATAACAATTATCTGGATGAGGCTGAACTGGCAATCAGCATATATAATAATAAATATTTTCTAAAGGACCTGGATGGAAATAAGATAGACAAAAGGCCTGAAGATGTTTTCATAAGGCTGGCTGCATATATAGCTGCTGTTGAACCTGAAGATATGCAAATACATTATGCAAAAAGATTCTACAATTTATTGTATAATGGAATATTTCTTCCAGGCGGAAGAGTCATTGCAGGTGCAGGAGACTTATATAGGGTAAAGACATTTGCAAACTGTTTCACAACCTTGATTGAAAAAGATAATATTGAATCAATATATAAGGCTGCATATGAATGCGCAAGGACATATTCATATGGAGGCGGAATTGGACTGGACTTGTCATGCCTGCGTCCTCAAAACTCTGTTGTGCATAATGCAGCTAATCAGTCAACAGGTGCAGTTTCTTTCACTGAACTTTACTCATTGACAACAGGATTGATAGGCCAGGCTGGAAGGAGAGGTGCATTGATGATGACTTTGGATGTCAAGCATCCTGACATTTTTCTCTTTCTCGACCTCAAGAGGCATCCTAATTGGATCACAAATCAGATTGTTGAGCAATGCAGGATGTCTGGCAAGTTTAATGAGGATCACTTGTCTGAGATCAAGAGGCAAGTGATGGAGAATGTTCAGGTCCGCTTTGCCAATATAAGTGTAAAGGTTAGTGATGAATTCATGCAGGCTGTCTCAGAGCAAAAGACATACAATAATAGGATATTGCTATATAAGAAATTTAACAAGGCATTTGTGCATACGTATAAGCAAAATGAGGATACTCATTATTCTTTTGAGATACCATCAAAAAATATTGATGAATACTCTTTGTATAGTGATTTTGACAATATTGAGAATCTTAATGATTTTTTGAATGAGAATTTTAATGTTGTTGTAGCAGAAGAACAGTTAAAGAATTCTGAAAACAGGGATATTTATGGAGATTATGTTGTTCCTTTAAATAATGAGAAATTTGATCTTGCGATTAAGTTTGCAGGAGATTATATGTTGTATTATGGCTCTGAACAGGTAGGGGACATAAAAAAATTGATCAAAGCAAATAAATTATGGAACCGTTTTGTTGCAAGCAATTATAAGACTGCTGAACCTGGCCTTATCTTTTGGAGTACAATGACAAAATATTCTCCATCTAATTATTTAGGCAGACCGATATGCTGCACAAATCCTTGTGGAGAGGTTCCTTTGGATGATGGCGGTGCCTGCAATCTTGCTTCTATCAACCTTTCCCGATGTGTCTCTAATGGTTTTACCCAGGATGCTCAGGTTGAATGGAAAAAAATCAAGGATTCAATATTTGACATTGTCAGGTTCTTGGATAATGTGATAGTCTGGAATGAGATATTGAATCCTTTGGAAAAACAGAGAAGATCAGCAAAAGAATGCAGGAGACTTGGGATTGGTTATATGGGCATTGCTGATATGCTTGGCCAGCTAGGTCTTGGTTATGACAGTAAGGAAGGTATAGCTGTGCTTGGAAAAGTAGCTAAGTTTATTGCAAATGCTTGTTATCAGGCCTCTGCAATGATTGCAAAAGATAAAGGCTCTTTCCCTCTCTTTAATTATGATGATTATGGAAAAGGCAGGTTCTTTACTGAATGTCTTGAAGATGAGACTAAAGATCTTATTAAGATTTATGGGCTTAGAAATATTGCCCTTCTATCGATTGCACCAACAGGAACAATCTCAAATGTCATTCTGAGTTATAAGGATGGTGATAAGAATTATATTGGAGTGAGCGGAGGTATAGAGCCAGTATTTTCAGTATTTTATACTAGGAGATCAGAATCATTTGGAAATAAGGTATTTAAGATGTTTCATTCAACTGTCCAGGCATATATTGACAAGACAGGGTTGCGAGACAAGGTTGATGAGACTGAGACAATAGAGGAATTGGAAAAGATTCTGCCCCCTCATTTTTTTAAGACATCTCATAATATAGATCCCATAAAACGGGTTGAGATACAGGGGATGTGCCAGAAATATATTGATCATAGCATATCCTCAACAGTGAACCTTCCAATGTCAATAGAGCCTGAGACAATCTCAGACATCTATATACATGCATGGAGGCAGAAATTAAAGGGTGTCACTATATATAGGGATGGAAGCCGTTTTCCAATATTAAGCATCAAGCAAAAACAAGAGTCTTTCAGCACAATAAAAGATAAAAAGTTCAGGGTAGTTGAGGTTGTAAATGAGCAGATTATCAAAGGGGATGATGTTATTGAGACATATGATGGCAAGTTGACAACTCCATTCCATGCAATGCAAGATGCCAATAGCAAGTATATGGTTCAGGAAATCAGCAATAAAAAGGGTGATATTAAAAAGAGTGGTGATAATGAGGGATCAGGACAGCTTGATGATGGAGAAAATAATAGGGCTTGTAAAGTAAAGCTTGTGGATGGAAAACTGATTAAGAGTTGTTCTGACTAATATAATATAATAAAGATCATAATGCCCGAAAATCACATAACTAAGATTAGAAAACGCGATGGTTCTATTGTTTTATTTAATCAGAACAGGATTGTTAATGCAATATTTAACACTGCCAAATCAATCGGCGGCTCAGACAAGCAGCTTGCTGAAGAAGTGGCTTCTAAGGTTGTTCAGATCCTCAATGAAAGGTTTCATGCAAATTCTATTCCTGCAGTTGAGCAGATCCAGGATTTATTGGAAAAAGTACTTATTGAGGAGGGCCATGCAGCCACTGCAAAGGCATTTATTCTTTATCGTCAGGAAAGGGCCAGATTAAGGGATCAGAAGAAGTCAATCCTTGATGGTCTGCTCGATGATTCAAAGCTTGACATCAATCAGGTCAGGATTGTTGCAGCAAAGTATCTTGCCAGGGATAAAAATGGTAAGATTAAGGAGACTCCGGCAGAGATGTTTAAGAGAGTTGCAAAAGCAATAGCTTTTAATGAAAATCTCCAAGAGTCATCTGAAAAAGAGCAGGAATTTTATAATGTCATGAGATCTCTTGATTTTTTGCCATCTGGCAGGGTTCTTGCAAATGCAGGTATCAGGAGCAAGCAGCTGGCTTCTTGCTATGTTCTGCCTGTCCAGGATAATATAAAGGGCATTTTTGATTCGCTTAAATTGGCTGCAGTCATACAAAAAGAGGGTGCTGGGACTGGTTTTGATTTCTCTTTGATCAGGCCAAGAGGATCAAGTGTGTCTACATCGCCTAATGTGACTGCTTCAGGAGTTGTCTCTTTTATCAGGTTGTTTGATTCTGCTACAGAGACAATTAAAAAAGGGAATAATAGGGGTGCTAATATGGGTGTGTTGAGGGTTGACCATCCTGACATTGTTAATTTTATAACTTCAAAGAAAAATCTTGATTTATTGATAAACTTCAATATCTCTGTGGGCATAACTGATGATTTTATGAAATCTCTCGAAGAGAAATCTGATTATGGGCTTATAGACCCTCATTTAAAAAAGCCTGTTGGAAAAGCATCTGCTCAAAAAGTGTTTGATATTATTGTCAGGCATTCATGGGAGTCAGGTGAGCCTGGATTGTTGTTCTTGGACACCATTAATAAGAAAAATCCTTTGCCTGGCCTTGGTAAGGTTTCAGCTACAGATCCTTGCGGAGAACTGCCTATGTTAGCGTATGAATCTGCAATTCTTGGGAGTGTCAATCTGGCAAACATGGTCAATAATAGGAAGATTGAGTGGAAAAGGTTGAAGAGAACAGTTCATATTGGTGTTGAGATGCTTGATAATTGCATTGATATATCTGAATATCCTGATAAGAAGTGTGAAAATATGATAAAAAGGACAAGAAGGATTGCTCTTGGTATCATGGGTTATGCTGACATGCTTTATCAATTGAGGATACCTTATGATTCTGAAGAAGGGATTAATATTGCTAAAAAGGTCATGTCTTTTATTCAGGAAGAAGGACATAATAAATCAATTGAGATTGGCAGGAAAAAAAGGCCTTTCAGGTCATTCTCAAAGAGCATTTTTGTGAAGGATAATTTGCCTATGAGAAACAGTTCTATCACTTCTATTGGCCCGACTGGCACTATAAGCATGGTGGCAAATGTTTCAGCAGGATGCGAGCCGAATTTTGGCCTTGGATTTATCAAGAAAGTGCTTGGAAATCAGGAGTTTGTCTACATAAACAAATATTTTGAAGAAGCTGCAAAAGAGGAAGGTTTTTATAGTGAAGAATTGATAAAAAAGATTGCCGAAAGAGGCAGTGTTCAGGGATTGGATAAAGTGCCTGAGCATCTTCAGAAGATTTTTGTTGTTGCGCATGAGATCTCTCCAGAATATCATGTGAAAACTCAGGCTGCTCTTCAAAAATATGTTGATAGTGCGATTTCAAAGACAATCAATTTTCCAAATACAGCAACACTTGATGACATAAAAGATACTTTTATGCTTGCTTGGAAAATGGGGTGCAAAGGCATCACAATCTATCGTGATGGATCAAGGCAAAACCAAGTGTTGAATATCATATCAGTAAATAATCAGATAAAAGAGATGGGTACTCCTGATTTTTAGATTCATATAAACAAAATATATATTATTAAATATATGTTACAAAATATGAAATTAATAATAAATATATTATGTGGAATATATATCATAAACAGTATATTATAAAGTATGAGATTAATATATAATCTATAATGCACATTATAAAATATATTATACCAAATAGGTTTTAAATAAAAATGGTCAAATGGTCTATTTCAACAAAATTTGGAGATAAGGGAAATACTTCTGTGATGTTTGGCAGAAAAGTGCCAAAACATAATCTTAGGGTTGATGCTTATGGGTCAGTTGATGAGCTGAATGCTGCTCTTGGCCTTATTAGGGCTGCAGTAACTGATAATGACCTAAAGGAGGAAATACTGAGGATCCAAAAAGATATGTTCCAGATCAATAAGGAGCTGGCAACTACACTATATGATAATATCAGTTATGATAAGAAAGACAATAAGGATCTGATTGGTGAAAGCCATATTGATTTTATCCAGGACAGGATCAATGAGATCCAGGAAAAATATGATCTTAATATGGGCTGGTCTATTCCAGGCGAAAACTGGAATTCTGCATTATTTGAGCTTGCAAGAACTATCTGCAGGAGGGCAGAGAGGACAGTTGTGGCTCTTGACAATAATAAGTTGCTTGAGAATAGGGATATTTTGATATATTTGAATAGGCTTTCAGACATGTTATGGCTGCTTGCTAGAAAAGAGGAGATTTCAGGCAAAAAATGAGACATCTAATCTTTCCAGTAAAACTTTGCATCATTTATAAACCCATTATAAATACTATTCCAGAGTGAATAATACTTAATTTTATCGAATTCAACCATTTCAGGCCTTAGTCTTGAATTTATGCCTCATTTCTCGACTATATTTTCGAAAGCTTTATAAGTCAGTTATTGGCAATTATGCAATCTGACCAGCCTAAACCATCTCGTGGTTTAGCAAAAGTTGGGATTTATAATGAGCCCATAAGGCTTGTATAAGGTCTGATTCAGCTGGTGAATATCAGCTATGAGCTGATAAAAATAAATAAATGAAGAAAATTTAAAAGAGATGATAACTATTCTGAACAAGGAGGTGTTTAGATGAAAATTGGGAAAGCAATAAAAAGAGTGGCTGCCCTTGGCGCTGGTTTATCTTTAGTCGGCGCAACCATGTTTGGTGCTATGGCAGCAGATTTAAATCAATACCCTGTCCCTTTTATCCAGGACGGAGTATTTAATGGAATTCTAGTTGTTGGAACTGGCGGAACAGATCCAGCAGGACTTGCATCTGATATTATCGGAGTGACCGATATCATTGCAAGCTTGCAGTTCGCATCAACAACTGGAGGCACAGGAACAACACAGACTGTTTCAGGCGATGCTTGGAAAGTTGGAACAAGCTCAAAGACATTGGAAGTTAGTGAGAACCTAGATGCAGGAAGTAATTTTGAGAATATTAAGAATGTAACAACATATGTTGATGGAGACAATCTTGATATCTTAAAAGATGGAAGCTTATCAAATAATAAAGGAACCTTTGATTATACACAGGCTTTATATTTTGATAATACTGCAACAGAGTATGTAATGCTGAAAAGAGACGATGATGACAATGTTGGTCCAATGTTCTATATTGCAAATTCAGATTCAATTGCACGATATGAACTTGAATTTACAACTGATTTTGAATCAGACACAGAAGACTCAACTGGAACAACAACATCAACTGGAACATATCTAGGTGATTATGAAGATGAAGAGATATCAATTGCTGGAAGACCTTATACAATCGTAAAAGCAAGGAGACCTTCATCATCAGGATCTGGATTGACTCTGACCTTATTTGGTGGCTCTGTAAAAGATACACTAGAAGAAGGAGAGACAAAAACCTATACTATTGAAGGAAAAGACTATGAAGTCACAGCAACTGCAATAACTGACCAAGGCACAATTTATGCAAAATTCAGTGTCAATGGTGAGTCTACAAACTCAATCGCTGATGGCGGCAGTGACAGACTAGATGATGGAATGGAGATTGGTGTTACAGATCTTATTCCAAACGAAGCTGGTGATGTAACTCTTGACTTGGTAGAGTTTTATCTTGGAGCTCAGAAGATTGAGTTAAAGGATGATGATATTACAGACACTTCTTCATCCAATTCTCTAAAAGTCAATGATGACTCAATATCTGATGCAAATGTCATCCTTAGAGGAACCAATGAGACAGCAACAAATCAACTGTATAAGCTTCAGAAAATAATAGTTGAAATTAATGCAAGTGACAATTTTTATGTTGAAGCTGATGAATCTCTGAGTGAGCAGATGGATGAGCCTGATGCCTTATTCCCAGGCAGTTGGGATATAGAATTTTTAGGCCTTGCTGATGTTAACACTGAGACAATCAGAATATCAACCTCTGGATCTGACCAGTATAATCTGAACTTTGCAGATGGTGCTGGAAATGATGTCACTGTGCCATTGGTTGCAACAACAAGTACAAATGTCATGAAGCTTGGAGATGACAGCTATGATTTGATCATGAATGAGAATCTTACAATTGAGAAGAATGATTATATCATTCTTGAAGATTCATCTCAGAGTGCTGGAAACAAGAACACTTGGGCTTTAAAATATCTTGGAGCTTCAAAATCAAGTTCTGATTCAAAGACAGTTAAGTTCAAGAATCTAGGAACAGGAGAGACTATTGAGAGATCACATACAGCAAGCTCTGATGGAAATTTCAGTACTGTAGGATCAATTGATGATTCAATTGCAACATTATCAATGGGCGGATCACAGTATAATGTATATGCAGCTTCGAACACAACGACATCTAATTTTGATATCTTTATGGACTTAGATGCAAGTGGTGCACTTGCTCCAACAAAGACTGTCTCAATAACAACTGATGCTGGTGCACAATTGACTGTTGAGAACTTGACAAATTCTGTAGTGGTAAATATTACTACACCAGATGCTGATGACTACGAAAATCTGCCACCTACAGCATTGAGTCTCAACATAACTGCGTCAGGTGGTGAACTGGGCTTTAGTGAAGGAACTGTGTCAACCCTTAATTTTATAAGCCCTCCTGGTGATAGCAACCAGAACTTAGCTTATACATCAATGGGTGGCTATATAGTATGGGACAACCCAACAAGTGATCCAGACACATTGAACTTAGAATATCCTAAAGTGCAGAGAACACCATTGTTGTATGTGACAACAGAAAGCACATCAGTATCCACAACAGGTGGAGCAGGATCTGAGAATGTCAACATCAACAGGATTGAAGTTGGAAGCTCAAAACTGGACAGTGAAGTTGCTGATGCAGAAGCACAGAATGTGATCTCAATTGGTGGAGCTTGTGTCAACTCAATAACTGCAGCATTAGCTGGATTGCCAGATTACACATGCGGTGCAGCTGGAGCAAACCCAATTGGCTTGCAGGAGAACAAGGCTATACTCAAGCTTTTAGAGCATGATAATGGCAATGTAGCTCTTATTATAGCAGGTTGGAGAGCACAGGACACCAGAAGAGCAGCTAGAGTTATTGCTAACTATGAAGAGCACCAAGCTGACTTGTCTGGTATGGAAGTTGAAGTCACTGGAACAACACTAAATGACATCAGTGTTGGAACCCCAATGGTAACAACTACTACACAGGCTGTGACTACAACAACTGAAGCCCCAGTAGAATAAGAGGTAGAAGAATAAGGAGTCTAACTCCTTTTTTATTTTTTCTTTATTATTTTAGTTTTTATTCTTTCTTGTTTTAGTTTTTATTAATTTTCTCTCAATATCAATGAATCATAATCTTTTAGAAATCCTTCCTAATTAGCAAGATTTATATATTATAACATTCTTAAAACAGATTGTAAAAGGGTGTGGTCATTGAGAAAAACAGTATTATTTTTGGTTCTATCTATTTTATTCCTTGTTTCATGTAGCTCTGATGCTGAAACATCCACTTCATCAACTTTATCAACTGCAACAGCTGGATCAGGGGCAACAACTACTGAAAGTGATTCAATCACAACAACTACATCAACAATGCCTGAAATCAGCCCTGATCTAAAGGAATTGATTGATAAAGGGATCGCAGTCAATTCAATAAAATATATTGAGGGAATTTCAAAGGATGTTTTACATATTAAGGGAAACAAGGTTAAAAGGGAACTCTTTGAAAAAAGAGGCATAAGAGATGATGACAGGTATGATGCAGTATATATAGACACATCTGAGAAAAAGGCTTATGCTGTCTGTGAATCGCAAATTTGTTCAAGTCTAGTGGAAAAAAAGTTTTGGGAAGTTGATTATGAGGAATTCAGGCCCATGAATACTCCTATTGATATCCTTGTTTCAATTGATTCAGGTTCAATTGACAAGAAAAGATCTAAACAAATAAATAGTGTCCCAACAAATCTGGTAACTTTTGAGAATAATGAAGGAAATACAGGTGAATTGTGGATAAGCACATATTATGGTATTCCATATGAGGTAAAAATCAATAGTATCACAATTATCTTTGAAGATATTACTGTAAATAATGTCAAGGATGAGGATGTCAATATTCCTGGAGGGTATACTGAAAAATGAAAATATCTATCTTTAAGCAGAATAATGGGTTAATTTTAGCCCTCTTTGTCTTTTTTGTAGTTATCATCTCAATATTCATCCTTTCCCCTAATAATCAAACAATATATGGGCCAATTGAGACTACAACCACTCAATCTAGCTCACTTCCAACCTCGCCTCCTGTTACTGAGTTTCCTAAGCCTATTGATGCAAAACCAGTTGTCACTAATCCTGTTGCTGATCTGCCTGAGGAACATATTGTTGAGATTAGGGATCTTAGATTTGATCCAGGAGAATTGACAATATTCACTGGAGAGACAGTCAAGTGGGTAAATAAGGATGTTGTGGATGGCAATCCTCGTCCTCATTTAGTCAAGGACCAATATAATGAGTTCAGGAGTGAAAGATTATATGAAAATGATGAGTTTACACATACGTTTGATGAGCCAGGCACTTATACTTATATTGATGCCATATTTTCATCCAATATGAAGTCAGCAAAAATCATTGTTGTTGAGAGATCATTGATCACAGGAAGTGCTGTCAGGGATTTTGATGTATTGCCTATGATAAAGACACCTATGTTAGGAGTCATAATGTTGATATCATTATTAGGCTTGTTTGTAGGAAGATTTATTGGTCTAAGCAATAAGAAAGGCCAATCATCAACCTATCCATAATTTTTTTTATTATCATAATATGTTGATTACTGAATAATTCGGAAAGTAGTTCTCACTTCTGCAGTATATAGGTCATTTATAAACTTTAAAAAGAGAACATACCACCATATACCATTTCATTTTGTGAACTACTTTTCACATTGATGTTCTTTTGTCTCTCGATAAAA
>JBDROB010000066.1:0-11346 GCA_043810355.1 Candidatus Woesearchaeota archaeon | reverse complement strand
TTACATCCTCAGCAAGTGTAGCGCCAGTATGGCTTCCAAAATTAATATCATCAATATGCTGAGCTAAAACAGGAATCTTGACATTGGATGAAACACGATAGATGTCAGCATCCTGGACTGCAACAGCAATATTTGCCTTATTCTTTTTTGCAACCTTTTCGCATATTTTGGCAAGGTTCAGAGCATTCTTGCCAGTGGCAGACTTATATGTCTTGAAATTGATGATTATGACAGGTGTTTTCAGCTTCATATTAATATTTTTAATTTCTAAATATAAAAATCTTTAGTTTAATATTATTTTTCTTGAAAATATCATCAAATATATAACAGAATGTTAGTATTACAGAATGTCAGGAATTTTCCACTTGCCATAGATTGAAGGCTCTTTGGGATCATAAAATCTTGTTCTTCTGCAGAAACTCTTTTGCAGAGTACATCTTTTTGCATGAGCTGCATTGGATTACAAGCAATCCGTCTGGGGTTGGAAAGTCTGAATCCTGCACTTTTTTTGAATTGCATTTTGGGCAGGTCAGCTCAAGAAGGTCAAGAGTAAAGAACCTGTTGCAGTCCTTGCAGAAGAAATACTTTTCAACAAAGTCAACAATCTTATGCTGTGGAGCATTGCAAAAAGGGCAAAAATTGATTTCAACCATCAGTTTTAGATTTTTCCTTATTGATTTATAAATGTTGTTGTTTTTAACATTTTTAATTATGATTTTAGCTTTTTTGTAATATTTTTGCCAGACAAAGTAATATCAAATTGATCCGGCGGGTCTTTTAATCCTGTTTTTCAATAAAAAACATATTAAGGAAAATCATATTAAAAATGTATTAAGGAAAATCATATGATATTTACCTTACAAATAATCCATAGAATTCTTCTCTTTCCACAAGCCGAGCGCTTCATGAGCCCATTTGAAAGGTTTCTCGTCCTTGTCCATCAGATCCTTGACATAGGCAATGAATTTCCTGCCTACATCCTCACCATAAAGCTGTTTGGAGTTGATCATCTTCTTCTGCAATTCCTCATTCTTGTAGACATGCTCAACCATGTTCTTGACAAAATCAGAATTGATAGGGGGGACAAGAAGGTTAGACTTGGCATCATTGACTGTCTCAGGCCTGTCAGTATTGAATCTGCATGTCAGGCATGGCTTATTGAGAAGGTTCATCTCTTCCTGGACACCTCCAGAATCTGTGAGCACAGAAAAACAATTGTCTGACTCAAAAAATTCAATGACATGAGCATATTCAGGCCAGATTTTTGTAAACAAGAAATTCTTGTTGGCTTGAAGCTTATTGATCTCTTGCCTAAGACCATAATGGTCAAGGGCCATCCTTGTTGCACTCATCTCAATGAAATTAACATTATAACCAGCTTCGACAAGCTTTTTCACTCCTCCAATAATCGCCTTAAACCTTGTCGGAGTAAGGTTGCCTCTCCTATGGATATCGACTCTTAACCATCTGCCTTGCTCAAGCTGGGGATAGATGTTGAAAATGCTCTTCTCAGCCTTTTCTTTTCTTTTGAGAGCAAGTGCGTCAACTACAACCCCACCTGTAACAAAAATATTCTGGGTAGGATAGCCTTCCCTGATCAGATGCTGTCTGTTGATCTCTAGAGGAGCAAACAAAAATTCAGATCCTGCAGCAGAAGTGAAAGTGTCCCATTGCTCTGGAAATGGCTCATTCCTCAACAATTGCCAGTCGCCATTAAACTGTTTTTCAATAAACTCCTCAACACTGAGATCAAATACCTGCCTCATAGCATTTGGAGCCATTGCCCTCAAACCAGCCTCATTCTGGATGGCTTTCTCATTCCTAGAGAACATCCAAGCAGGCGGGACAATGCTGGTCATGATAGTATCACCTAAAACAACTGGAATGACTGTGACATCAGGCCACTGCTCTTTCAGCATATTAGCAAACCAGCTTACCTTTATCATGAGTTCAGCTGACTTTTGAGCAAGGTTTCCCCTGATGCCCATATTGACCCCAATCTTATCATTAAGATTGAATTCTTTTATGCCATAAGTCAGGGTCTCGTCATAATGCTGTTCAGTATTGATGATAAAGTTTGGTATCCCTGCCTTGTCAGCCTCAACAACTGATCCATAAAACTTATAGAAGCAAGGCTTTGTCCCAATCACAAAAGCAAGAACCCATTTTTTCTCCATCCTTCCCTTTTCCATGACATAAGGAATGAGTCTTTGGTTGATCTTCATAGGAAGCATGCTAGCAATCAAATAATCCTTAGGTATCTCTTTAGAACCAAACATTGATTCATAGGCATCCTGAGCCTTAATAGCATCTCCCCCGCTTTTTTCCATATCAAGAAGTAAAAAGGCCTTATTTTTATAGTTTTGTATTTCCTAGACCTGTCTATTAATTACTATTTGCTCTTTTGTAAAAAACCAAATAAGAATTTGAGTGAAGTTGATGGATTTTTCAGGGCAAAGAATCCAAATTTCTGCATAAACCTGACAGGATGCCTGTAAGAAAGGCTCAGGTTGAACTTGAGGAATTCTTTTGCAACCTTTCTCTCAAGATCTTTTCCTCTAAAATATTCAGTGTCATAGCTTGCAAGAAGATAAGCGATATTCTCATAATCAAAATTCTCCTTAAGGCATTTACTCTCTCTGACCTGCTTATCCAGCTCTGAGCCTGGAAGAGGCTGGGGAATATTGAAGGAAGCAGTGTCAAGGTCAAGGTCCCTTGCAAACTTGAAAGTCCTCTCAACCTGTTCAAGTGTCTCTCCTGGAAATCCGACCAGAAAAAAAGCATGAGTCTGTATGTCAAGCTTTTTTGTGAGCCTGACCACTTCTTTCACCTGCTCAAGCTTTAGAGGCTTTCTGATGATCCTGTCAAGCACATATTGGTCACCACTCTCGATAGCAAGTGTAAGCGCATAACATCCAGATCTTTTCATGAGCTTAAGCATATCCTCATCAAGAGTCCAGATGGCAATGCCATTCGGAGTGTTCCAGACAATGTCAAGCTTCCTGTCAATCATCCCTTGGAAAAGCTTCAAAGCCCTCTCTTTGTTCAAAGTGAGATTGTCGTCGAGAAACTGGATCTCCTTGGCGCCATATCTCTTGACAAGCATCTCAATCTCGTCAAGTATGTCATCAACAGACCTCATCCTGTATTTCCTTCCCCAAAATCCAGCAGATGAGCAAAAGACACAGAAAAAAGGGCATCCCCTGGATGTCATGACAGACATGTTGATGTCTTTTTTTGAAGTGATGCCATGAGGGGAGTTTATGCTTATATATTTCTCAATAGGAACTAAATCCCTTGCAGGGAGGGGAAGATCATCCAGATCTTCGATAAATTGCGTCTTAGGCTTCATCCAAATCTTGCCATCGTCACGGTAAGCAAGGCCGTCAATATCAGTTATCTTTTTGTTTTTATTAAGCTTCATCAGAAGCTCATTGATAGTATAATCACCCTCACCTATAATGATATAGTCCAGCTCAGGGACTTCAATAAGGCATTTTTCAGAAAGAAAAGATGGATGTGTTCCACCAGTTATTGTGATAATATCCTTGTCTATTGATTTGACTATCTTGCATATCTTTCTGACAGCTGTAAAAGAGGCTGAAAAAGGGCATGAGATTCCAACTGCATCAGGATTTATCTCCTTGATCCTCTTCTCAATATCCTGCATAGACAAGCCATACCAAATGAGGCTATCACCTTCTGGCTCAATATGATCATAGCCTTCTAATGTGGCGTCAAGAACAATGACATCAAAATTATTATCTCTCAATACAGCTGCGATAGACAAGATTCCAAGTGGAGGAACACAAGGCCTATGCGAGTGCTTTGCAACCTTTGTCGGAGGGTATATCAGAAGAACTTTATTAATTTCTTTTTTAGCCATTTTCTTATCATTTTTTTAATAACTATACTTTTTAACAGGTCTATTATTCATATTTTTGATATTCTAATCTTACTTCTTTATTGGTTATTTTATACATATTCTTTTTTTTTAAAATTTTTTATTTTTTTAGGAATTTGAGTTGGAAGCAATATCACTTCAAATTCTGAATTGATTGTTTTTATAAATTTAAATTCTGAATTGATTGTTGTTATAATTGATTGTTTTTATAAATTTAAATTCTGAATTGATTGTTTTTATAATTGAGTTTTTTTAATATTGATTCTTTTTATAATTGATTGTTTTTATAAATTACTCTATATAATTTGCTGATTGGATTTGCTGATTTTATCTGGTTTTTTATGTAATTATTTTATTCTTGTTCTTATTCTTGTTCTCATAGATTGCGAACATCTCTCTTCCAAGACTGAAGAGCTGGCATTTGCCATGGACCTTGAAGAATTCAATCAGCTTTTCTTTGGGCATGATCTCAATGGCTTCAGGCTCATTAATGCCATCATATTCCCCTAAAAGTTTCTCTAATCCAGTTTTTTTCCTTATCTGCCTCAGCCACCAATAGATGCCATGGCCCTTATCCTTATCCTCAAATGGTTCAAGGACAATGACCTTATCTTTTGCATGATCCAATGAATGTTTTAGGCATTCAGACTGGTGAGGTGCAATGTGATGCAAGACATCAGTGAGGACTATCACATCAACATCAGGATAATCATTGTAATCAAGACAATTCTTTAACCTAGTCCTTATACCTCTTTTATTGTTTGCCTTGACAAAATCTTCATTAAGATCCCAGCCTTCATATTCATTAGACTTATGAAGGGAGAAATAAAGAGTGCAAGGGCCTGCACCTAAGTCAAGAATCTTCTTGTTCTCTCCGATAATCTTAGCGACCTTATGAAATCTCTTCTTGTAATTGCTTCCATGTATCAAAGTCATCCCAAAATCATACCAAAAAGGACTTTTGAACCAAATAGCTTTCATGTTTTATCAAATCCTCCTAATCCTATTTTATTAATCGATTCTTTTTTGATGATTTTTTATTATTTTTTGATTTTTTGTTATTTATTTTTGATTTTTTGTTATTTATTAAATATATAATAATTGATTAGTTTTATGTTATTAATCATCAGGTGAACCTAAACCTTAGTATGGCAAGAAAAACCCTTATCCCATCCCTGAAAAACCTGATTTTCTTGCCATCCTGGACAAGCCTGGATTCATAGGTTATTGGAACTTCAACCACTCTTGCCTTATTCTGGATAAGCCTTGCAACAAGCTCCCAGTCAAAATCAAAACCATTTGTCCTGAATCTTGTGTTTTGGATGTATTGCGGCTTGAATACCTTATACATTGTTGCTGGATCAGTAAGCCTGGTATTGTAGAGCAGGTTGAAGAGGTTGGTGTAAAACAGACCGCCGAAGTTCAGTAATCTGAAATAGACAGTCTCTTTTTTACTGGACCTTATCTTCCAGTCATTGTCCTTGCCAAGCTGCCTTGATCCAAGGACAAAATCAGCGTTGCCATCAATGATTGGCTTTATCAATTTTGGATACTCATCAGGATCATACTCAAGGTCTCCGTCCTGGATAAGGAAAATATCTCCAGACGCATGCTTAAATCCAAGCTTGACAGCAGATCCTTTGCCTTTAGGCCTTTTCTGGTAGATGGCTCTTATCCCTGGTTTTTTCTCATACTCTTGGATTATCTCTCTTGTGCCGTCTGTAGAATTGCTTTCTATGATAATAACTTCTTTTTCCATATTCAAATGGCTGAGATCAACACCAATAACCTTATCAAGAAGAGACTTGACTGTACCTGCCTCGTTATACACTGGAAGTATGACGCTGAGTTTCATCAAATAAACACCTATGATTGTGAAAAATGATTGTGAAAATATCAATATATCAAAACAGATTTTTTCATATGTCAGAAATATACCACTGGTCTACATGACCAGTGGACAATAGTCCACAATCCATTTTTGGAAGGTGGTATATTTCTGAGCATGCTCAAAGTCGGCAGGGTGAGCAAAGCGAACATGCCACTATTCTATTGACTGGTGGTCCCTCTGCCGACTTTGACATCTTTTTTACTATTTTTTTCTCATTTATTAGCATTGTTGTGATAGCAATAACAAATAAGATTCTTACCAATAAAAATATTATTCCATTCGCTTTTTAAACTTTGTGCTATTCTTGCATAAGTTTGGCTTTTTTATAGAGAATAGGATATATAAAAAACAAAATGCATATTATCAAGGTTATGATGAATAACAATAATCCCCTATTGAATGTCTTTGATGAATAAAATACATTCAGGTTGCCAGGACTGTCAATATATACTGCACTGTTGATTCCATTTGCTCTTAATACATCTAATTTTTGATTATCTAGCTTTGCTTTCCACCCCTCAAACAAAAAGAATTTTTCACTTAAGACTAAGAATCCAGATTCTCCAGAAGTATCAATAATCATCTTGTTTGGCGAATAAAATTCAATATTTGCATCATTAACATTATTATAATCACCTTTAAATGAGGCAAGGATCTCCAATAATCTTTCATTAGACACTGAATTCTCACCTTCAATAATATTTGGGGCAAGAACCCCTCCTGAAGAGATATAATCCCTTAATTTTATTTCAGACCCTTGGTCTACTGAACCTTGAACAAGGAAAATAGCAGAAAACCTGTTAATAAACTCTTGATTAAGCTGATTAATGCTTCCAGTCTTTAGAATAATCACTGTGTTTGATGGATCAAAAGCAGGGTCAAGCATTATTCCATACATCATATTCTTTGCTTGTCCTTCATCCCCAATTATTAAAATGCTGTTGTCAGCAAAATAAGCCCTTGGAAGAAACAGCGCATTCTCATAAAGATAAGGGCCGTCAACAGATATGTCAGGGCCATCATTCCTGCAAAAATCGCATTTCTCAAACTCTTTTACAAACTCAAGACCTGATACATTAATAAGATTCTTAGAATAGACATATTTTGTATTGAGCATTCCATAAAATTTTGCTTGGGAATTGTGTGAAATGCCTAAATAAGTGTTGAAATATTCAGGAATCCAGATAGAAGTGCTGCCCATCAGTATCTGGAGGTCAAGGAATGACGCATAGGTCCCTGCAATCCCTCCTAAACTATCTGATTCAATGTTATGGATCCTGAACAATCCTTCTTTTTCCTGCTTTTGGCTTAGATAATTCATCATCTGATTGCTGTCAATATGATTCTGGAAATTATCAAGACGCCAGTCTCCAACAATTATATCCACTTCATTATCATAATTATAGCCAAGAGGCCTGATTAGGTTCAACAGGAAATTGCTGCCAAACTTTTTCTCAATCCTGGCATAATTAATAGGCTCAAACACAAGCAATGTCAGAGATAGGATTATGACAATTGCAATGAACAGATGATTCAATCTTTTATCGCTCCAATTAAATCTTTTTGAAAGCTTGGTGAATAGGATTGAGGATCCGATGCCTGCAAGTGCAGCAAATGCAAATCCAGCAATAAACATGCTTCTGGCAACATGATGGAGCTTGTCAAACCCTGGAACATATTTCCAGAAAATAAGGTAAAATCCAGATCCTGATGCAATAAGTATTGTGAAGATCAGAATCAGCCAGAATGTCATGACTTTCTTATTCCTTATGCTGAACAATGACAATAATATTAGCAGGTAAGCAATCAAGCCAACTCTTGCTGCCTCATTCTGGTTTGCATATAAGGGCAGTTTAAAGATGTCCAATACATTATCAATCTCAATCTTATGGCCTACAGATTCTTCATAACTAAAATCCCTGTTCTTGCTGCTGATATCTGTAAATTCTAGCATAGGAAGAAGCTTGATTGAAGCAAAACCAAAGAAAAAAATCAGGATGATTATTGAGATGACAATAGATTTCTTTAGTCTATTGAAAAATTTCATGCTAAATAGGAAGACAAGGAATAATGGGGCAAGTGCAATGACCTGCATCAGTAAAAGGTCATGACCAGAGCCAAGAAACTGAACAGCTAAGACAATACCTGCAAGAATCGAATATTTGATCCAATCCCTACTCTTTTTCTCAGACAGTGATTTATAACAGAATAGGAAAAGCAAAGGCAGGAAAGCATAGGTTATTCCCCTCTCAATCTGGCCTGATCTTGCCTGCGCAATTGCGAATGAATTAAAAGCATATAATATTGCAGAGATGAATGCATATCTTGGCTTGATCTTCAAGTTTATAATGAGCAGGTACATAAAAACACCAGAAAGAATGACATTCAACAGGATAGACATGTTCATTGCCATAAACACTGTCGGAGCCAGAAGAAGCAATATTATTGTATAGCTGATGACAATAGGCTGTGAGTTTGCATGCAATGGATTTCCGCCAAAATAATAAGGGACCCAATGAGGAAATTGCTTATACTCAACAATTGATTTCCTTACAGTCTCAAACACATGGCCATCCATTGCCAATAAGTCTCCGTTTATCCTGACATTGTAGAATGTGAAATAGTCATTAAAATAAGCAAATGTAAGCAGAACAATCAATCCGATAAAGAGCAGATGAGTCTTATTTTTCAATTCCATTCTATCAATCAAATAAGCAGAAGACAATAATATATAAATATATATAAAATGTCAGGAATTTTCCATCCAGTCTCTGACTGGTGACAATCTTTGATTGATTTAGCTTTCAGGAGTGAAAAATTCCTGAGCACTAAGAACCACCAGTCCTATCATAATGTAGTTATGGATTTAATGAATCCCACCAGTCTCTGGCTGGTGGTTCTTTAGGTTTAATGTAGGGGTCGCTAAACGAAAAACCCATGATGATACAAGCAACTACCTTTCGCATGAGGTGGTCGCTATGACTAAATGTCAAAAATTGAAAATTTTTGAGCACACTCAGAAATCCTCTGGATTTCTGATGAAATTATATCTGCACTTTAATCCAGAAGTGCACAAGATTGAGAGTAAAATCGCAACTGTGAGAACATCTCACCACTGCAAATATCACAGAAATCTAAGATTTCTGGGATGCAAAGAAAAACAAAGTTTTTCTTGCACAAAAAATGCAAAGCATTTTTACGTGCCAAAAATCTTCGATTTTTGTGCACAATATCAATTACCATATTATTTGGATTCCTAAATATAGGAAGCCAATATTGATTGGAAAGGTTGTTGAGGTTCTGAAAGCAATTATTGAAGGGCAATGTCAAGAATTGAGCATTAGCAATCTGGCATTAGAGGTTATGCCTGACCATTTGCATCTTTTTGTTGGCGTAAAGCCGACAGTAACACCATTCAAGATAATCCATAAGCTGTAAGGCAACACTTCAATACAATTGAGGGGATGCTTTCTTGAATTAAGGTATCTTGGATACAAACAGCATTTTGGCAATGGCTTTGATAATCTTTGGGCAAGGGGTTATTATTGCGGCTCTGCTGGTCATGTTTCTCAGGAGCAAGTCAAGAGGTATGCTCAAAAATGCATGGCATTTTTGGCATCCTAAAAATCTTTGATTTTTATGATATTCAGGAACGGCAAGGTAAAGATGTGTTTGAATATGATATTTATGGTTGTCCTGCTGAATTGAAGGGGCAGCTTAAAATTGGCGATTTCACCAAGTGATGTAATTACTTTATAATAGTAATTTAATAGAAAGGTTTATAAATTGCTTATTATTTCTATGATTTACTTAATGAGGTTATCAATATGGTAAAATACCTATCAGGACAAAAAGTTATTCAAGGAAGGATAGATGCTTTGCAAAGAGAGATGGATGCTCTAACATCTGTTTCTCCAGTTTATGATGTTGAGAAAGGTTCTACTTATGCTAATGGTCTTGTTGCGTTGCGTCAGGCTTATGCTGATGGCAAGGCAGGTTTGCAGCCTTTGTTTGTCAAGTCTGATGGTAGTTCTGTTGTCCGTCCGATGACTTTTGAAGAAACAATTGATGCAGTTGTCAATGCTTTTGAATCTGGAAACAGAGAACTTTTAGATAATTGGAATGATTCATGTACAGGCATAGCTTATAAGAAAGGAACATCTCTATTCAAAGTTGTTCCTGTCTCAAGTGACTTAATTTTATTGAATGCTCAGTTTGCTCAAGCATATGTTTCAGTCGGTTATGACACTCAAGAGGGTGTTGAACTTGACAAAAATAAAGGAAAATATAATGTTCCTCTTACCAAACCTGAATATTTAGAGAATCCTGGATGGTGTGCTGCAGTGCCTGATAAAGCTTTACGTGAAGCATTTGGAGATATTGTCTTTGCAGAGAGAAAAACTAAGGCAGGGATGGGCTTTTATGTCAGGGATGATCCGACTGAAGATCTTTTGCGGGCGCTTGCTGTCAACTATCTCTACAGCAGCTCCAGTGCGTATGACTTGAACTACCTCTACCTCTATGCCCGTTTTGTTCGAGGTAGCCCAAAGTAAACGCGCCGAAGGCGCGTGACGTTTTTTTTTCGTAAGGTTTATATTATTTCCTTATTCTTATGTTTTTGCCTTGAGCTACTCCTGTTTTGGGAGTAGTTAAAGTGCTTGGGCTACACGTCCTTTTATCATGGTCCTTAATTTTGGGATTATAAAATACAGCTCCAACACCTAATGCTGTGAAGGGGCAGTGGCATTGAGATAAAAGGGCTACACATTTGCGGGCGCTTGCTGTCAACAATCTCAACAACAACTCCAATGCGAATGACAGGAACAACCTCAACAACAATGCCCGTTTTGTTCGAATAACTCAAGCACCTAAGGCAATTATGATGGAAAATCCTGATGACTTCTTTGGGAAGATTTGTTCTTACAGCAATCTTGAATTGGCATTTAAGAGGGCGCGTAAAGGAAAGACACAAAAACAGTATGTTACTGATTTTGAGAAAAATCTTGAGGAAAATCTGTTCAAGCTGAGATTCGAACTTCTGTTCCATACCTATAAACCCAAGCCCTTAGAGACTTTCATATTAAGAGATCCCAAAACAAGACGCATCAGCAAGTCTGATTTTCGCGATAGGATAGTGCATCATGCGTTATGCAATGTGATTGAACAGGTTTTTGAAAAAAGATTCATTTATGATTCCTATGCGAATAGAATTGGCAAAGGCTCGCTTAAAGCTATAGAGAGGTTTGATTTCTTCAAAAGAAAAGCATCAAAAAACAACACTCTTCCTTGTTATGTTCTTAAGGCAGACATTAAGCATTATTTTGATAATGTTAACCATAGTATATTAATAGATATCATCAGAAAAAAGATTACAGATAAGAGAGTCATCTGGTTGATAAAAAGAATTTTATCAAATTACTCTCTAGATTGCAATGGAAAAAGCATGCCTCTTGGCAACTTAACAAGCCAGTTTTTTGCAAATGTTTATCTCAACGAATTAGACCAGTTTGTTAAGCATAAGTTAAAAGCACAATATTATATCAGATATGTG
>JBDROB010000065.1:0-11742 GCA_043810355.1 Candidatus Woesearchaeota archaeon | reverse complement strand
TGGACAACAACTCTTGCTCCTTTTGGATCATCTATTTGAGTATATCCCTTGTCAATAGCTTCTCTTAATGCAAACTGACCTCCCCGAGCTGTTGCAGTGTCTCTTCCTAAAGAACCTCCATCTTTAAGATCTTTTCCAGTGACAACTCCTAAAACATCTTCAGGAGCACAACCATGAAATTTAGCATATTCATCAACAATCCATCCCATTATCTGAGGAGTTGTATAAACATCAGGAGCAGGAATATCCTTGTCAGGACCAATGATATCAGCAATCTCCCTAGTAAAAGCTCTAGTCATCCTTTCCAGCTCTCCTTCAGACATTGCAGGAATACCATCATGAGCTCTTGGATCACAGATAACTCCTCCTTTTCCACCACCAAGAGGAAGATCAAGGCAAGCTGTCTTTATTGTCATCCAAGTTGCTAAAGCCCTGATCTCATCAAGATTCACATTCCAATGATATCTGAGGCCTCCTTTGTAAGGACCTCTCACATTATTATGCTGGACCCTGAATCCCTGGAATACCCTTATGATTCTATCATCCATAGGAACAGGAAACTTGACACTGATCTCTCTCTGAGGATACATCAAAGACTCAGTTATACCTCTATCCAAGCCCATAAGCTCAGCAGACTGGCTAATAAAATACTGTGCACAATGAAAAGGATTTAGGTCTTCCATTTTTAATCTGACATCTGGAGAAAAATATCAATTTATAAACTTTTATGTTATTATTACGAATGATTACGAATAACCAGAAAACCACACGAAAAAACATTTTTTTGTAGTAAACATATTTAAATATGGATAAGAATTATCGTCTATTAAATAGTAATTATCTTATAAAAAAAATAAACTGATTGTGAGATGATCAAATAATGTCAAGACCAAATGCAATCTATATTATGAGCGGAGGAGGGACACCTGTAATAAGTTCAAGTGCTTATGGTGCAATAAATAGAGTTCATGAATCATACAGATCAAGAATTGGAACATTTTATGCATCATTAGGTGGTGCAAGAGGGGTTATAAATGAGGATATCACCGATGTATTCAGATGGGCTGAAAAAACAGATGATCCTGGAGATGCATTAGGAAGATTAAGATTTTTTGCAACACCAGTTTTTGGAACATCAAGACATGTGCAGGATGAGCAAGACAATCAAAGAATTCTAGATGTAGCAAAAGCCCATAATATCCACTACTTTTTCTTTAATGGTGGAAATGATACAATGGAAAAAGCATTATTGCTAAAACAATATGCTGATTCAATAGGATATCATATTGTTGTCATAGGAGTGCCAAAAACAGTTGATAATGATATTTTAGAAACACATAGATGCCCTGGATATGCATCATTTGCAAAACAGGTTGCAATTGTAACAAATGGTCTTCAGAATGACATGGATTCATTCGGATTTCAGAAAGGTGCACATAGAAATGGCATGATAAAAGAAGGAGCAGTAGGCCAAATAATAACATTTATGGGAAGAGACCATGCATGGGGAGCACTTGGAAGCCTTCTTGATTATGATGAAAAACTTGGACCTCATGCAATCCTTTCTAAAAACGGCGGATTTGATGAAACAATGTTCCTAGACAGATGCCAAAGAGCATGGGATCAACATGAGAGGCTACTTGTGATTGCATCAGAAGGGGCATTTGACATACAAGCTGAAGAATATATTGGATACATGCTTGAAGTGCATGCAAGAGATAATCCTGATCTAAAATTTAAAATTCATAGCGATCCACATAAAAATACAAGTGTCACAGACAGCAGGGTTGCTTTATATCTCAAGCTATTGCTTGAACATGAACTAAAAATAAAAATGGATGACCTAAAAGGTTTCAAGATGAGAGAAGAAGGGCCTGGATATAATGACAGGAGCAATCTGGAGATAATGTCTGAACCAGATTATAAGGATGCAGTTGCAGTTGGTGAAATGGCAGCAGATCTTCTATTTAATCCTGATGATGATGAAAAAGCAGCAGTTGAGAAAGGTGTGATGGTCACATTAGGACCTTCTGTTGCTGAAACTGGTTATACACCTCTCACAGAAGTTGCAGATCCGAAAGTCGGAAGCAAGAACATGACACAAGGGATAGGAGTGCTTGACAGGCCTGGAAGGACATTATTGACTCCAGATGGATTGATGGTAGATGACATTGGTCTTTATACTGAATATATTGAAGAGATTGTTGACCTTAACGGCCCTAATAGGAGAGAATTATTTTCTAGAGAGGGGTTCAGCCTTCCATTAAGGCCGATAGAATGGCCACTTATAGACAGATTATTGGAACCTCATAGAAGAATATAAATATTTTATTTCTTAATCTTACAATTCCCAGTAGGCATTGCCCGGATTAGGTCATCAAGCTCTCCGCCGATAAAATACTTGACCTGCTTGGCAATCTTGCCAATCTTTTCATCACCTTGGACAATCTCAACAAATTTCTTGCAATGTTTCTTAACAGCCTCAACAGGGCCAGCCATAATACTGCCCTTGCTTGTCATGCCAATTGCTACATTTATCTTATTATCAATATAATTTGTCTTGCCCCTGATGACAAAAGCGCCTTTTGTAAGATATTCACCTGTATTTGGAGTCTTTGAGACCTGATCAGGACTAACATAAAAAACAGATTGGGATGACAATCCTAGCTTGAAAGCCTTTGAAAAAGAACATGTAGCATCTGCAACCTCTTTCATCGCTGTCTCACTTGGTTTTTTCCCTTCTGTCTTCAAGACAAAAAAAGGCGACCCAGACATATCAGTGTGAAAAATCAAATCATTATCTTCAGCATGCTTTTTTATAATAATCTCATTAGATGTCGCATCCCTTCCGCCAATGGCAAGAAATCCGTCTGAAGTGATAAACCATCTGAATTTCTCAAACCACTCCTGCTTATGCTTGACTGATTTCTTCTCTTCCTTCTGCTTTTCCTTTTCAATCTCTTCCAGATTCTTCTTCTCAAGCTCTTCAAGCCTTTTCCTTGACCTTAGAATAGCCTGCGTTGCCCCATCTATCTTTCTCTTAGCCTTTTTTGCCTTTTCAAAATAGACTTCAGCATTTTTCTCAACTGACTTTTTTATGTCAAGCTCAATCTCTGCCATATGATAGAAAAAACTAGAGGATTATAAAAATGTTAGGAAAAAATTTAAATTGGCAGGCTATTTTATCCCATAAAAATGAAAGTATTATTCATATGCAACCAAAACCTGAACAGGAGCAAGACAGCAGAGGAATTATTTAGAAACAAGTTTGATACTAAATCAGCTGGAATCTACAATGAAAAACCAGTGACAAAATCACAAATTTCATGGGCTGATATTATAATTGTGATGGAAAAAGACCATAGAACAGAATTATCAAGAAGATTTCCAAAAGAATACATGAAAAAAAGAATCCTATGCTTGGATATTCCTGATATTTATTCTTATATGCAGCCTGAACTGGTTGAGATATTGAATAAAAAAATTAAAAATTTGTTTTAACCTAAAGATTATTGTAACCATTCTTTAAACTGGATTATTGCTGATTCTAAATCACTAAAAAAAATTTGTCTCTGATACTGACATTTCAGGCAATTTTCTCGTCACTTTAAACAATTTTTCTCTATCACACTCTAATTCTTTAATTGTAACTTCCTATTTGCTATTCATTTTTCTCATCGACATAACCCCTACCTTCGACCAACCTATCAAAATTGGCAGATGTCTCTGCAAGGCTTCCAAGAGTTTTATCATTCATCCCTCTCAAAGACCTGTTGAAATGGGAATACAGATGGCCGAGAGGCTGCATATTGAACAATGACATTGCCTGCTGTGATCCTTGCATGTAATGATTGAAAAATGCCTGCGAAAACCCTCCTAATAATTTCAGAGTCCTGTCCATATTGACAGCTTCTTTTGAAGCCTGAATACCATACACAAATCCTGGAAGAACAACTCCAAGATGATCTGTCATCCTTTCAAGGCTAGTGCATATATTTTGGCAAGCAGTCCCTAGATTATGCATGTGAGTGTATAATTCGCTCACAATATCAGAACTCCAATCAGTATAAGCCAAGTCAATGCTTGAGTTAAGCATAGCCCTTCCTTGTTCAAGGTCAACTGCTTTCAAGTCAAAAAGGGCTTTTTTCAGCCTTACCCTTTGCTGAGGTGACAAATCACCATTGCTTTGTGAGGCATGTATAAGGGAATCATAAGAAATCCCATTTCCTTGACTTTTTCTTTTATCCCTTTCATCTATCAAATTTCCAACCCTATCTAACTGCCTATGGCCATACTCACTTAATTCTTCAAGATGGCTCTCACACATCAATAATACTCCTTGAAAATCCAGCCTTAACTGATCTGCATTACCAACATGGGCTGAAACCAAATCATAAAGATTAGTAGACCCATTCCTTCCTGCAACATAAGATGCAGCCATTTGATAACCCCTAAAACATTTACCTACTGGATTCTGCATATTCTCAAAAACAAGCCTTCTCATAACCCTTGTGTTATTTTTTCCAAATCGGTTAACTCTTGATCCAGAATCAATATAAGCCTGAGCAATCCCATGATGGCCAACAAAAGAAAGATCACTCCTATCAGACAATCTTTTATAAGGTGAACTTGATCTGTTACCATTCCTTGGCCTAATGCCTTTTGATTCAATAAGCTCTTCAGCCTGAGCCAACAATTCATCTAATTCAACTGGCCTGATCTCTTCAGCCATATCATCAGACCCATCACCTGAACTGTCATCATCAACAACTCCACTAATTTTACTTCCCATCTGAACCACCTCCTAGATATTTAGCATGAAGATCCTCAAGAGTATCCTCAATCCTTTCTGGATGAGCAGCATACTCCTTGATAAAAGACATGACCTTAAAGTCAATCGAATCAAGACGTTCAACACTTGTCTTTATCTGAGTTATTTCCTCATGTGTCCTATGCCTCTGATAAACCATGCCTGAATAAAATATAAGGCCAATAAGCCCAACATTATACATTGTCTTGAATAATTTCATATTGATCACCTTGTCATAAATTTTTTAATTTTATTTTATCAAAAAACATAATAGTATAGGTCCTTAAAAACAGTATGCCAAAAATAACCGAAAAAGATTTAGAGAACCTGAATATGTTCTGGTCTGGATGGAAAATTTTCAGAATTTGGTGATTTGTTTGGAATGTTTTTGGTTTGTTTGGAATATTTTTATTGATTTTTTCTATAATATTCAATTTTGCATTACAAATCAAGGGCAAACAAAGTAAAATATATAGATTTAGAAAGAGCTTGAAGTATAGAAAAGATTTTAAACTAATTCCTATATTTTCATAAATTATGGACAAGATAATTGTTTTTGATTTTTCAGGGACTTTGATAAGAAAGGACATTGCCAAAGAAGCAAGCAACAGAAGGTTTGCAATGCTTGGAAAAGAAGTAGACCAGGAGTGGCTGGAGAAGGCATTGGCAACAAATGAGCATTACGCTGTCAATAATGAGATAATCTCAAAATACACTGGGATAAAGGAAAAAGAAAGATTGAATGAGCTGAGCTCAAACTTTTTCAAATATCACATGCTTGGGCTGGCAAATGAAAGAAAAGCAGAGATATTCCAGGAAGGAATCCTTGATGTCATCCAGAAACTGAAGAAAAAAGACCTGAAGATAGCCATTGTAAGCGGAATAAGAACTGATATAATTGATGGAATGCTTGAGATTGCTGACAAGAGAAGCATTTTTGACTTTGTCCTTGGACAGCCCCCAGAATTAGGCGTGTCAAATGAGGAATTGCTAAATAAGCTGAAAGAAAAAGGAGAAATCATTTACTTTATAGGCGACAAGATAAATGACATCAATGCAGGGAAGGCAATTGGGGGAAAAACAATCTTTGTGACATGGGGACATCCTACAGGAGAAGAGGAGAAAAAAGCTGATTATATGGTTGAAAATCCAGAAAAGATCCTGGAAATCATCGAATCTGAGAAAGAATAGTTGAAAAAAAGACATAAGAAATATTAGAAAGAAATAAGAAAGAAAATCTCAGGTCAAATAATTCAAATCCACATCACATCAGGATTCAGAGCATGAATCCAATTTGAGCGATCAAAGAAGCAATCAAAGATTCTTAAGAATAATGTTCAGATTTGAATCATTATGCTTTGCCTTTTTGATCTTATCCTTGTGCACATGATGTATCTCATAAATCAGCCTTTTCAATAATTTCACTTCCTGCTGCATCTGCTGAATCTCCCTCTCAGCTTTCCTGTTCACCTGATAATCATAACTTGCAACAATCCTATCCCTTTCTGCAGCCCTGTTCTGGCTCATCAAGATGACAGGAGCCTGCATACCAGCCAAGACAGATAGGATAAGGTTAAGGAGTATGAAGGGGTAAACATCCCACCTGTATTTTATCATTAAGACATTTAAGATTATCCAGACAATCATAAAAATGATCATAAAAATAATGAAAACCCAGCTGCCTGCCCATTTTGCAATAAAATCTGCAGCCTTTTGCCCATAAGTAAGTTTTTGGCCTAAAGTAGGATGATTAGAATGTTTGTGAATAATGTTCTTATTAACATAGTTATGATTATTTTTTATAGTATTATGGTTTGCACCTGTTTTTTGAGAATTTATTCTTCTATCTGAAGATTTAGCACTTTTCATTGCCATAACTGGGAAATACATATTTTCCTATATAAATTTTGGGTTTTTACAAGGTGAAAAAGAAAAGTTGTCAATACAAAAGATTTAAAAACTTTTGATATTAGAATTGTTTAATATGGTAGATTATCATGAGGCAAAGCCAAATAAGAATGCTTTTATCTATTATCCCCTCATAAAATCAATTATTATAGCATTAGGCATATTCTTGATAATACTTGGAATAACATTTGCAATAATCCCAGCAATAAATGTCATCACTTTTTTTATATTGATGATAATTATCCTGATCTACCTTTATTCCCTGAATGTCCAATACAGGAAGCAGAAGATATTGTTCTATTCAGACAAGATCATCATGAAGGGAGGCGGGATCTTCTCAGATTTTGAGAATGAGCTTATTGTAAAAAATATCACTCATGTGAAACTTATACTGCCATTTATTGAGAACAAGATTTTCAGGACAGGAAGTGTCTATATTGAATCTGCTGGAAGCGGAAGAATAGAGATATCATTGAACTCATTTGACAGGCCTAAAGAGATGTATGAATATATGATGAAGGTCATGAAGATGAATGGATTCAAGCTGACACAAAATAACCTGATAATGCATGAGAAACCAAATACTTTAGGCGCATTTTTTGAGGTTTTCAAATCATTCTCAGGAATCATAATCTTCCTATTATATTTTGGAGCTGCTTCAACTTCTGGGCTCAATGCATTAAAAAAGATCTCTCCAGGAATCCAAATACCAATAATGATAGCCATATTCTTAATTCTGGCAATAATAATCATATTTTTGATATTAAGATTTTTAGACTTGAAAAAAAGAGCTTATAATGTGTATAGTGACACAATAACTTATTCAGAGGGATTTCTTACAAAACATTCTTCATTTATCCCAGTTGAAAATCTTGCAGATGCAGAATTGACACAGACTTTGATAGATAAGATATTTGGGCTATATGATGTCAAAATCAGCTGCCAAGGATCTGGACAGGAGATACTTTTCAAAAACATGGTCAATGGGGAAAAGATGGAAAAGACCATTGACAGCCTGATTTCAAAGAAACAACCAGTTTTCAAAGAAGATAAGAAATCAATACCAGCAAAATCATCTGAGAAAAGGCAGGCAATGACTGCGAAAAAATCAATTCCAAAGACATCTTTTTCAATAGAGCTGACAATGGACAAGAAAAGGACTCTGATACCCATAGTGGTTATTTTTCTCATCGTCATAATTGGGGCTATCATATCACTCATATTCACATTAGCAGGACTCGTTGCAATCTTCTATGCAGGATTATTCCTGGGAATTGCATTTGTCACTAATATCATAAGGATGGCTTTTACAAAATTCAGGGTGAACAAGCAGAGTGTAGAGGAGAGATTTGACTTTATCACACAGAAAAATACTGAGTTCAGCAATGACAATATCACAGGCATTGTTGTCAGAGAAAGCATCATTGACATGCTGTTCAACACAATGACTGTTGAATTCTGGTCTATCGGATCTTCTCAATCAATAAAATTCAGGAATATAAAGAAGAGACAAGGGCTATTAGACAATATTATAGCCAAATTAGGGATTGAAGATGAAAAAGGGATATATCATATTGGCTCAATATTCAATATCATGGATTTTTTCAAAGCCACATTATTTATTTCATTTTTTGCAGTATTAGGCATTATCCTGCTGTCAATAATCACAGTCATGATCAATCTAGTCTTATTTTTGCCAATAATCCTGATTATAATGTTATATATAATGATCATATGGTACAGAGGCATATATTACAAAAGATCAAAAATGGATTTTTTTAAGACCTATGTTTATTTCACAAGAGGAATATTCATAAGAGAAAAATTTTTTATCTTGTATGACAATATCAAGGATATAACAACTATCCAATATCCATTCTCACCAAAAGGAAATATCACATTTAATGTATCAGGAGAGACCCTAGTAGGGCAAGGAAAGAACCAGACATTGAGATCAAATAGTTTCACTATAAGTTATGCAGATAATATTGTCATCAAGGATGACATGATAGATATCATCTTCCTGAAAAGGCCATCTGCACAGCAGATAAGCATGATAGAAAATAGGCCTGACCAATATGCAAAAGATGTCTTAACTGAAAAACCAATGGCAAGAAACACAATGGTGCCATTATTGATCATTTTAGGAATATTGAATTTAGTATTCCTCTTTCCAATCATCTTATTGTTCTCAATTGTTACACTTAATATTATGATAATATTAACATTTGGATCTGCATTACTGATCCTTGATTTTATAATAATATACTTAACATATCTGAGCATCAGAATGAGATCATACATAATACAGAATTACAGGATATTGTCAAAGTCAGGAATATTCTATAAAAAACAGGTATCAATCATTTATGGAAAAATAAATCATATCAGCTATACTCAAGGAATGCTAAACAAGATGTTCAATAATGGCAATGTCCAGTTGTTCACTACTGGAAGCAGCAATTTGGAATTAAACCTGAAAGATATGAAAGAATTCAACCAATTCTATGATCAATTGAAGAGATTCTATTGAAAATCTAATGCAAATCTTTTGTTAATATTAAATATTCTTCAATATATGATTCTTTTTTTGAAAACTTTTTAGTGCATCCAGAACATATTCAATTTCTGAAAAAATCCTCCGAAAATTTCTCGTAAACGCATTTTAAGGACCTATGACAATGAAAAATGCATGTATCAATCAGCAATTGAAAAAAATGGAATACTGTATGTAGGTGTTGATAGCAGTTATCAGGCATTATATAGAGCAGGAAATGTAATAGTCACAACTGATTCTAGGTCAATAGGATTGATTGGAGCTCTTGAAAGCATGTCGAGATCAGAGAGTACTCCTACCCTTGATTCTATTGTAAAAAAATTAGAGAAAGCCACAAAAAAGGACAAGAAAAAGCCAAATGTTACAATTTTTTTTAAAGAGGGTAAAAAAACAGATTGTTTTGAAGTAGATGTAGGGACAAGACAAAGAACCAGAAAGACAATTGGCCAAAACATTAAATATCTCTCTAAATGCAACCAATTCGGATTCATATCAAAGTATGGAACAAAAACAATTTATGATCCAATGGTTGAGATTACTTCAGGCCCTCCAGAATATATTGGATTATTCTCAAGGATAAATGACACAAAAAAAAGAATCAATGACAGAGCATACCAATTATTCAGAAGTCTAATAGAAAAACCTAATGCAACTGATTTAGTCCAAAGATTGATATCTGGATACATAGGGCATGAATATGGATTCATCAATAATCTTGATCTTAACAGAGAATTGTCAAAGATTGAAAAAAAATATGAAAGATTAAGTAAAAGTCCAAGAAAAAAACCAGAACAAAGGAAAAGTAAGGCAAATCTTTTTAGAAGAGTGAGCAAAGCAAGAGAAGCTTTTTTTGATCTTGCAAGCGATTATAGCAGAAGAGAAACAACAGATCTTGTCCTGGAGATTCCAGGGCAGAAGAAAAAAGAACAAAGAGAAGAGATTGCATATAGATTAGAGAGGACATTTGGAATAAGAGGATTGACATTAAAATATGCTGGATGCATCTCAATTGTATGTGCAACAGATGAAAGCGTGAGACTGATACAAGCAATCAATCAGGAATTCTACAGCCTCTCAAACATCAGGAATTTTACCCTGAGACCTGCAGTAGTATACTGCATACCTGAAATGCTTGCTGGAAAAGATGATTCAGGCGAGATAAGGATAAGTCCTATAAAAATAAGAAAAGCAAAGAAAAATTCAGGAAGGCTCTGGAACCTTGAGAACATAGGAGCATATATAGCCCAGAAAGAAACATCAGGGGAAGGTGTGAATGTTGCAGTCATTGACACTGGAATCGACAACAGGCATTTTGAGATCAAGGACATCTATTGTGGAGGGTATAATTTTGTAGATGGAAATGAAAAACCTTTTGACGGCACTGGCCATGGTACGCATGTGAGCGGGACAATATCAGGAAAAGGGACAGGGATTGCTCCAGGAATCAATCTTTATGCAGTGAAAGTATTGAGTGACGAAGGTTTTGGATCAGAAGTATTGGTAAACCAAGGGATTGAATGGTGCATTGACAATGATATTGATGTCCTCAACATGAGTTTAGGAAGCAGCTACTCAACCAGTATTGGCGAAGAGCTGTGCAGGTACGCGGCTGAAAGCGGAATCTTATTGGTGGCAGCAGCTGGCAATGAGGGATTCGGAAGAAGCTATCCAGCCTCATATCCAGGTGTCATAAGCGTCGCTGCAGTTGACAAAGACAATGAGCATGCAGAATTCAGCAACATATGCGACACTCTTGACCTGAGTGCACCTGGAGTCAACATATTCTCGGCATGGCCTGGCAATGCATACAATGTGATATCAGGGACATCAATGGCAAGTCCTCATGTTGCAGGAGTCTGCGCATTAGGAGTCTCATATTATCACCAAAGCGACATAGAGGATAGGATGAAAAAATCTGCAGAAAGGCTTGGTGAAAATGATTTGTATGGCTCTGGATTAGTCAGAGCTGATCTTTTAATTGAGCAAAATTTAAGAAAAAGAAAATGGAGGGCAGCATAATGGAACAAGACGAATACATGATAGGAGAATATTATCTGAAATATAAAGGAGCAGAAGATTGTGAAGATGTGTTAAGAGGACTGATTGGACTGATATCTCAAGGCGCTGAATACATCCCAGCAACAATCCAGACATTCAGGCATGTGAATTATCTTCATGTCAGGTATCATGGAGAGGTGAATGGGATTGAGCAAAGGCTACAGGAGATTGAGAAAGTGACAAAGGTCGAGAGGGTGCCGAAGACTGAGATATTATAAGGATACTGAAACATAATCATTGGAGAGCTATTATTAATGATGTCAAAGTCGGCAGGGACCACCAGTCAATAGACTGGCGGCATGTTCGCTTCGCTCACCCTGCCGACTTTGAGCATGCTCAGAAATATACCGCCTTCCAAAAATGGATTGCGGACTATTGTCCACTGGTCATGTAGACCAGTGGTATATTT
>JBDROB010000064.1:0-16629 GCA_043810355.1 Candidatus Woesearchaeota archaeon | reverse complement strand
CCCTTAGAGTTCGTATGGATGTTTGTCGTTCAAAGCCTATATATTTATATATGAGGAGGTTATATTAATATGTAACGGAAAAATAATTAGGGAGGATAAGGAGAGCAATCTTCTTGTTCAACCTAGAATTCTCATGGATGGTCTATGCCAGTAGATTAGACAAAGTCATGACCATAATCAAGAAAAGACCCCACATCCCAATAAAAATGAATGCAGTTGCAAACAATTTCTTATGAATAGGCATTTTCTTAGGAAGAAGCATGAATATTGCAATAGCAATGAAAAAACAGAATAGAAATGAAGCACTTTGAAATGTAGCAATCTGATCAACAGGTGTTTCTGGTACAAAAGTCGTGATTCCCATAATTACCTCTTTTTTATAATATTTTGATATTATGAATGTATTTATTTAAATATTTTTGGTTTTTTTAAAAAAATTAATAAAATATATAAAGTGGATTAAGATTTATGATAAATATGGATATAAATGAGAAAATCAAGCTGATAAAAGAAGTAGGGGAAGAGATCATTGAAGAGGAAGAGCTAAAAAAGCTCCTACAGGGAAAAAAGCATCCAATAGCATATGACGGTTTTGAGCCTTCTGGAAAAATACATATTGCCCAAGGATTATTGAGAGTGATAAATGTCAATAAGCTGACAAAGGCAGGTATCAAATTCAAATTCTGGGTCGCTGACTGGTTTGCACTTATGAATGATAAACTTGGAGGAGACCTTGAAAAAATACAAACTGTAGGGAAATATTTCATTGAAGTATGGAAAGCAAGCGGTATGGATCTGAAAAATGTAGAATTCCTATGGGCTTCTGAAAACATGGACCAAGAATACTGGTTAAGAGTTATCAATATAGGCAGGATCAACAGTGTCCAGAGAATAAGCAGATGCTCACAGATCATGGGAAGAAGTGAAAAAGACACTTTAAGCGCAGCCCAGATATTCTACCCATGCATGCAATGCTCTGACATATTCCATCTTAAAGCAGACATCACCCAATTAGGGATGGACCAGAGAAAAGTCAATGTACTGGCAAGAGAGGTTGCACCAAAATTAGGGTATAAAAAACCAATAATAATCTCACATCATATGCTCCTTGGACTTACCCCTCCTAAGGATACAGGAGCAACAGGGGTTGAGAAAGCTATTGAACAAAAGATGTCAAAATCAAATCCTTCCTCAGCCATATTCATGACAGACAGCGAAGAAGAGATAAATGAAAAATTCAAAAAAGCATACTGCCCTGAAGGCGAAGTTGAAGGCAATCCTGTGCTTGAGTACTGCAAATACATAATTTTTGAGAGGATTGATGAATTTCTGATAGAAAGGCCAGAAAAATGGGGAGGGAATATAATATTCAAGAATTATGAAGATCTTGAAAAATCATTTGTAAAAAAAGATATACATCCTCAAGACCTTAAAATGAGTGTTGCCAAATATATCAATGAGCTGATTGAGCCTGTTAGGGCACATTTCAGGACGGACAAAAAAGCAAAAGCATTGCTCGAGAAAATCAATAACTTTTAAATAATTAATTATTTGTTCTGCTCAATAATTGCAATAGTATGATTATTGAGGTATTTCCTTTTTACCTTGATTACATCCTTGATGGTTATCTTTCTCAGATATTTCTGGTATTCATACATCAAAGATGCGTCTTTCACAAGCTCTAAGAAAGAAAGAAGATCAGCAAGATGCTGATTATCATCATATGCAATGGCAAACTCCCCCTCAAGATAAGACTTTGCCTTTTTAAGATCATCAGATGTGAGATCCTCAATCTTATCAATCTCTTCCAGAACTATTTTTTTAACTTTGTTTATGTTCTTTTTCTGAGTGTTAAGGTAAACAGCAAAATAACCAAAATTAATCTTAGTCTCATTAACTACACCAATCTCATAAACCAATCCACGCTTGTTCCTCAATTCCTCAAATAATGTGCCTGAAAAACCACATCCTAATATAGCACGGATGATATCAAGAGTAATGCTTTCCTTGCTCTTAGTGGACATTGTGTCATAGCCTAAAACAAAATATGTCTGGTGAACTGGCTTCTTAATCTTGATAATATTCTCTTTTGTGTGCTTTTCCTTGATATATTTCAGTATTGGGGGGGATTTTTTTGATGTGAAAGAAAATTTTTCTTGAATCTTTTTTATAGGCGAGATTATATCTCCGACCACTGTAACAACAATGTTATTTGGAACATAATAATTATTGAAATAAAGAAGCAGCCTTTCCCTGGTAAAAGAAGCCACATCCTTCTTATTTCCATAGACAGGGAATCTAGCATTATTCTTCCTGTAAAGGCCTTTTTCAAACAAAATCCACTGAAAAAACCGAGGCTCATCATTGACCATGTCAATCTCATTGATGATGACTTTTTTCTCCTTTTCAATCATCTTAGGAGTAAATAATGGATTCTGGATAATATCAGCCAAAACATCCAAAGCAGTGTCAAAATGCTTTTTTAGGATCTTTACATAATAATAGGTACGCTCATTTGAAGTAGCAGCATTGAATTCACCGCCAAGATTTTCAATAGCAGAAGCAATTGCCTTAGAATTAGGCCTGTTTATTGTCCCCTCAAACAACATATGCTCGATAAAGTGAGAAATCCCCCTATTACCATTTGTTTCATTGTTTGAACCGACATAGACATTCACTTCAATGACCACTGTCTTGTCATCAGTCTTATAATAAACAGCTCTCAAACCATTCTTCAATCTCTTCCTGATCATTCATAAACCATAACATTTTAATAATATAAATACTTTTTTGTTTTTAATGAAAATAAAAGAATTTCAAAACAAATTATTAAAGAAAAAAATTGATTTTGCACTCTTCTATAATTTTGACTTTTCAAGGACAGATCCTAATTTCCAGTATTTCTCAGGATACAAAGATATAGGCATTCTTGTGATACCAAGCAAGAAAAAGCCTTTCATATTAATACCTGCAATGGATGACCAGAGGTTTAAATCAAACAAAATAAAAAAGCATTTGTTTGAGAAAAAAAGAAAAGCGTTTGACAGCATAAACAGAATATTAAATAAAGAAAGGGTAAGGAAAAAAATAATAGGGATTGACAAGAGCCAAGTCACACTAAGGATGCACAAGGCAATAAAGTATATATTTAAAAAATCAAATATAGTTGATATATCTTTAGAAAGTGAAAGATTGAGAGGGACAAAAACAAAAGAAGAGATCAAGAATATCAGGAAAGCATGCCAGATAACAGACAAGATAATCTCAAAATGTATCAAATCAATCATCAATAAAAAAATAAAAACTGAAAAGCAAGCAGAAAAATTCCTAGAGATTGAGACATTGAAAAATGATTGTGAACTTTCTTTCCCTTCTATTGTTGCCAGCGGGAAGATGGCTAGCATACCTCATTATAAGCCACAAAATGTTAAATTCAGAAAAGGATTCTGTGTCATTGATTTTGGTGTCAGCTATCAAGGGTATAAAGCAGATATTACAAGGACAATATATATTGGAAAACCCAGCAAGAAAGAGATTGAGCTATATGCCTTATTGTTAAATTGCCAGAAAAATGTCATAGACAATATAAGAAAAGGGGATAATTGCGGAAAGGTGTATGAAAACTCAATAAAATTACTAGGAGATCTGAAAGATAAATTTATTCATGGGTTAGGGCATGGAATTGGATTAAAAATACATGAAAGCCCCTCTTTAGTCTTAGATTCAAAAGATAAGCTGGATGAAGGCAGTGTGTTCACAATTGAACCAGGAATATATTTTAAAAATAAAATGGGCATGAGGATAGAGGATGATGTTGCTATCATCAATGGAAAGGTTCAAGTGCTGACAAAGACAAAGAAGGAATTGATTGTTGCAAATTAGACCATTCTTTTAATCAAAGTTTTAATAATAGTTTAATAAGGATTTTAACCATGATTAAATACATACTTATAATCTCCCTCTTATTATTATCACATCATTGTCTGTTCCAGGAGCATTCCAAGCCTTAATAAAATGGGATTTTTCAATTTTCAAATTAGGCCTTCCATTTGAATCATGGAATGTAACTGTATCTTTTTCAATATCAGTGATTATTATTCCATGGCCTGAATAAGGAAGCTCTTCAATTTTATCTGCAATATTAATATCAATTATCATCAAAATCACACTTCCTTTCCTAAATTCATCTTCAACAGTTTGCCAATCCAAAACTTTGTTGTAGAATCTTGATGAAGCCAATATATAATCTCTTGACCTATTAAATTCAACCCAATCTGTAACCTGATTGATGACTGTACCATCCTCTTCACCATAAAATCTAATGGTAAATTCAGGGGTGAGATTCTGGTAAGGGGAAGCTGAATAATAATATGCATCCAAGCCTTCATCAATCAAAACAGGCAGTGCCTGAGAAAACCAAACCCACTTGTCATCCTTTCTTCCAACATTCTCATCAATCTGTGCTAAAGTGTAATTAGAATCAGGATAATAATAGTCTAATGCCATCAACACTTGGGCTGGAACGCAAGAAGGGCCAACCTGCTCATGGTAAGGAATATCCAGATAAGTTGATTGGGAACATCCAAATATTATAAAAAACAGGACAAATAGGGATTTCTTAAGCATATTGAACATTTTATCATACTTTATCTCGTTTGATTATAAAATTTATTATTTTTTAACTTTCTGGAAGAGGTTTTAGAATAAATCCATAAAAATCAATAAGTTTATAAATAATAAAGCACTCTAAAAGACTATGAAATCAAAGACAGAAAAAGAATCCAAAAACAATAATATAGTGGACAGTTTAATGTATAATTATTCTACAACACAATCAGATCTAGAAGAGGAAAACAGGCTTTTAAGACAAACTATAAACAATCTGAAACAAGAGCTTGATAGAATGACATCTACACCATTATTAGTATCAGAAGTAAAAGAAGTAAGAGGGGACAATGCAATAATTCGACTGCAAAATGGAAATGCGTTCCTAGTCAATATATCAAAAGAAGCTAAAAAAATAAGTGCAGGAGACCAAGTGCTTGTTGAACAGAAAAATCTCAACATAATCAGAAAAGTGAATACATCAAAAAAATTTGATGTTGAAAAATATGTGATAATAGAAAAACCTCAAATAAGCTGGGATGATGTAGGAGGATTGGAAAAAGAGGCAGAAGAGATCAAAGAAGTTATAGAGCTGCCCCTGAAAAAACCAGAATTATTCAAAAAGATTGGAATTACACCCCCAAAAGGAATCCTTCTTTATGGCCCGCCAGGAACAGGAAAGACATTACTGGCTAAAGCTGTTGCTAGCTCAACACATGCCACATTCATTGAAATTGTCGGAAGCGAGCTTGTCCAGAAGTTTATTGGGGAAGGAGCAAAGCTTGTCAAAGAAATATTTGAGATTGCAAAAGCAAAATCTCCATCAATAATATTTATAGATGAGCTGGATGCAATTGCAGCCACAAGAGTTGAGATTGGAACCTCTGGTGAGAGGGAAGTCCAAAGGACATTCATGCAATTGCTGGCTGAGATTGATGGATTCAAACCATTAGGAAATGTTAAGGTCATCGGATGCACAAACAGGAGAGACATACTTGATCCAGCTATTTTAAGGCCAGGAAGACTGGATAGACTTATCAAAGTGGATATTCCAAACAAAAAAGGCAGACATCAAATCCTAAAGATACATACAAAAGACATGAACCTCATGAAAGATGTGAATCTTGATACAATAAGCGAGAAACTAGAAGGTTTTTCAGGGGCAGAGATAAAGGCAGTGTGCACTGAAGCAGGGTATGAAGCTATAAGAAAGAATTTGACCAAGATAAGCAAAAAGAATTTTGAACATGGGATTAAAAGAGTGCAGGAAGAAGAAAGAACAGACCATGATGATTACATGAATATGTTTGGATGACTTTTTGGTTAAAATTTATTGATTTTATTTATTTAATAATTGGATTGAATTTTTTATAAATAAAATATTTAACGAATTTGAATAGAATTCTTAGTATTACAATAATTTTGGTGAATTTGTGCAGTGCTAGTAAGTTACTTCCATTCATCATCGCTTTCGCTCAGGCTGTGTTCACTCACTCATCGCACTGTTGCACTTCAGGATTATCAAAAGAAGGTGCAGTTTTTAAGGTTTTCTGAAGAATGATTATTTTAAAAGTTGATTAAAAGTCATAGAAACATTTTAATAGGAATAATGTAAATAAATTGATATGAAACAAACTTGGTTGATAATACTTGTTTTAATATTAATTGCTTTCCCTGTAATATGGTTTTTTCCAAAAGTTATTTCAAATTGTTCAGGGGCATCATTTTGTTTTGGATGGGTATATAATGAGGCTAATGAATATATTTACTTAGTTGGAAACCCCCCTCATTTAGAATACAAAACAGAGATATTCAAGAAATGTATAGGCCCAAGGTTTTATTATATGCAAATAATGGATGGTTGCCCTGGAAGTTGGGGGATTTACACTGATGAAAGGCCATTTAATTGTGATGTTTTAATAAAACAATGTATGGGTGAGCAAACAGAGATTATTGGTATTAAATGCCATGAAATAATTAGGGCTTGTGAAGAAATCAAAACAAAAGATAATGTTCCAATTGAGATTGAAAACTTAACTAAAACAGGAATATTCTTAAGTTCAAATCAATAAACCTTAAAATCAACACAGATCCTGAAGAATCTAGGGGCGTTCTGGCCGCACTTGACTATCCTAAGAATCCTGCAGTTACGCTTTAATTTTTTGCAGGCTAATTTCACTTTTTCTTTTGCTTTTTGGAATTCATCTTCCCTTTCAAAATCATAGAAATGGATGATTGTGCCTTTTTTTGAAGCTTTCAGAGCTGTTACAAGGAAGTCTTCAGCCCCTTTTGGAAGAGGCATAAGGATCCTATCAAATTTAATGGATTTCCTGTCCTTTTTCAGTTTTGGAACAATCTTTTTTACATCTCCTTGATATAATGTGATATTGGATATTTTGTTAAGTTTGACATTTTGTTCAGCATATTTATGGGCTTGCTTATTTAGCTCTATTGCAGTTATATGTTTTGCCTTAGAATTTTTTGATATAGTAATAGGGTAAGGTGCAATTCCTGAAAACATCACAAGAATAGACTCGTCTGGCTTGACTTGCTGAAAGATCCTCTTTCTCTCATTACTCAGTCTTGGTGAGAAGTATGTCTTTTCAATATTCAACCTGAATCTACAGTTGTTTTCCCTGTACTCAGTCTCTTTCCTATTTTCTCCAGCCAGAAACTTATATTTTTGGATCCTCAACTGGCCTTTGTGACCCCCAATTTTCCTGCAGACAACATTAATGTTTTTGTGGGAATCAATAAGGGTTTGAGCAATCAATTTTTCCTTTTTTTCCAATAATTTTGGGATCTCAATAACAGCTATATCACCTATTATATCAAAACTCCTAGTTAGATTTTTTATTTCAATCTGGCTTAACCTGTTCTTTAAGGCATTTTTCAATGATTTTGGCCTTTCTTTTATTTCCATTGTTTTTATGCTTTTTTTATCTAATTGTTTATGTTTAAATTATGATTAGGACTGCTCCGATTATCAGGATGATACAAGCTGTGATCTTTACACTAAGATTTTTTTCATGGAAAAATTTTCCTCCAAGAATTGTGGAAAATAATGTTGAAATCCTTCTCAAAGGAACAACTAAAGACACATTCTGAAGGTTTATTGCCAATATGTACAGAAGATTCTGGATGATCCCAAAAAAAGAAATCAAAAATATAAGTTTTCCACTCTTCCTGATATCCTTCAATATTTCACCAAACCCATTTGTATAAGACTCCATTACCATCAAATGCAATGAGATAAACAACCAAAGAAAGAACATGAATGTAATTGGATCAGCATAATGAGTAAGGGTAAACTTATCAAACACGCTGGTAAGGCTAAAGATCAACATTGCAAACAAAGTAAAATGAATGTATCTTGACTTAATAATTGTCTTAATTGGAGACAATAAATTATGTTTTTTAAAGTCAATCTCAAGAAAATATGTGCCTACCAATAATAAAAATATTCCTAAAAACTGTATTAGAGAAGGAACCTCCCCTAAGATTAAAAAAGCAAAGATAACAAGAAAAAAAGGACTGATATTCTGAAGAGGAGAAAATAAGGATACATCCAGATGCCTTACAGATCTTGCAGAAAAATAAATACCAACTGAGGCTGCCAGAGATATACAATAGATTACAGCAACAACCTTTATTGGGATGGAGAAATCAATAAACGGCAATAATAATACTGAAATGATTATGAATGAGAAAAATCCCCTTACACCATTAAATTCCAGAGCATGCTCTTGAAAAAGGTTTTTTTTTGTCAGGATTGTCTGTAGAGCAGTAAATACTGCTGATGCCAATGCAAATATTATCCACCAGATAATCATCACCTTTTTTATTTTTTTAATTAATTTGACTTAATTTATTTTAAATTTCTCAATTGTTAAGGAATTTGAATTAACGTATGACCAAATCAAATTCCTGTTTGATATTTTTATTAACCTATCATAACTTATAATCAATTATAATCAAGATTCATAATCATACAAAATCTCCAAGACCTTTCTGAGACTTATCCTCTTTCTTCTTTATCAATTTTTTGATTTGAGAGTCTATCCTCTCTTCAGAAAAATCATGCTTATCCACTAAAAAGCTCTTGAGCCTATTTTCATCAATCTTATTAAATTTTAGATCATAATCTTTTTCTACTGGCATCTTTTTAATAGTGTAATAAATCTCTTCCCAAGGAATGTCAAACTTCCAATCAACACCTGAAAAGAGCTTATCAAAGTCAGAACCGTTTTCCCTAACAAGCTTTAAGGCATTTTTTGGGCCGATACCCTTAACCCCCCCATGGTTATAATCTGTTCCAATCAATATTGCCAATGCAATCATCTGGTTTTGATCAATGTTTAAGTTGTTAAGGTTTTCAGAGAGATTGATGAGTTCAGGCTGAATAATATGGTATTGAAGCTTATTTGTCCTTTTTCTTTTGCCTAAAATTGAAAGGTTTCTGACAAGATTAGTTGAGCCATATAAAAGGCTGTCAAAATCCTGGCTTATGACAGCAAATGCATCATTATTTTTTGCTATATAAGATGCCTGAGCCTCGCCTTCAGAAGGAGCCTGGACTATAGGGAGGCCTAAACATTCGATCAGGGTTTTAGCATCTTGTATAAGTTCAGGAGTCAATCTTGTGGTCATTGAGGCATATTTCCTCATCTCTTCAATATCCTCTTTTTTCACTGCAATCTCATATTTTTTCTGAGCCTCGACCTTTAAATCTTTTCTTCGCTCCCTTTCATCCTGCTTTAATTTTGGGGGCTTACCATCAAAAACAAAAACAGGCTTAATATTATATTCCAATAATTTTGAAGTCCTTGACAATAACCCTACTAAATGTGAAGTGACATTTCCACTTGAATCCATCAATGGAGTCCCATCCCTTGAGCGAATTGTTGTGAGAAATTGGTAAAGAAGATTAAAAGAATCAACTGCTACAATCTTATTGGATAAATCCTTTAATTCCAAATCCTTGATTATCAACAAATCCTTGATTGCAAGACCCATGGCAAATAGTAAAGGATGAATATATTTAAATGTTGCCAATTAATTTTTTGAAGATTGTGCCATCTGCCTTATAACATTTCTTAACAATACTGGCTTGTCTGTAATCAAACCGTCAACACCGATTTTTAGAAGCTGTTTCATCCTTTTTGACCTGTTAACAGTAAATGGATAAATCTTAAGATCATTTTCATGAGCCAACCTAACAAGCCATCTGGTCATAGAAAGATGATGAGGATGCACTGAATAAGCTCCAACATGTTTTGCTGCCAAGACTGCTTTTCTCCTAAACCTAAAAATAAGGGCTACCTTAATCTTTGAATTGATCCTTTTGATCTTTTTAAGGACAGCTATGCTTTTTGAGGAAAGAATCACATCTTTCTCCATCCTCTTTTTCTTAATCAAATTGATAATCTTCAACTCATTCCCAGGCTCCTTAAGATCCAAGATTACATTAATCTTGTTCTTTGCAAATTCTAAGAATTCTTCCAGAGAAGCAATCCTCTCATTATTCCTTATTTTGATTGATTTTATATGAGAGTAATTAGTCTTGCTCAATCTTGTTTTCCTATTGGCTAATCTCAAAAGATTGGTATCATGAAACAATATAGGGACCTTATTCTTTGTAAACCTTACATCAACTTCTATCTTATCAGCCTTTTGATAAACAGCCTCTTTTAATGCGTTTATAGTATTCTCTGTATGATAAGCTGAAGCTCCCCTATGAGCAATCACAGTAGTCATCATAACCTCTTATTATAATCTCTTATATATCAATCCTTTGAATCTCGTAGGCAATAATTCCTCAACCTTTTTTGACAAATCCCCATCATTCAAATACAATACAGGAAGGTTTTTCTCCTTGCCTTGGATAAACGCACTACTGATATCAGGCTCAGATATCCTCTTTTTAGACCTTGCCTTGCAATAATATTCAATACCTCCAACAACAGAAGGCACTTTGATTATAAAATCTACCTCCCCCTTTTTAATAATTTCTGATTTTTTCACCTCAATCTTGTTTTTCTGGAAGAATTCATTTGATCTTTCAAACAGTTCATCCTTGATTGGCTTTAGTGGTTTATCCACTCTTTTCTCTTGATAAATTTCAACTTTTGGCTTTTCTATCTTTTTTATTTTTTCCTTGATCAACTTAATAGGAGTAATCAATCTTTTCTGTATAGGTTTTGTTTTTAAGGGAGTAACAGGTATTGGATCAAGTTTAGGTTCTGGTCTAGGTTCGGGTTTTAATTCTGTTGGAGTCTCAATATCCTTTCTTGACCTATCAATAATATCAGGTGCATGTACAATCTCTTTTTGGTCTTTTATTTCTTCTTTAACATCTGGTTTAATCAATCCCAGCATGTTTTTGATAAGAGTTTCTGCCTCTTCATTTGAAGTCAGATACCATTTCCAAAAAAGCTCTTCATTATTGTTGATTGTAACCTTCAAAGGCACTGAAAAATCCTTTATCATTCTCAATGTGATCCTATAGATAGGGTCTAAATTTTTTTCTCTCAAAACTTTTTTCATCCTCAATAAATCATAAGCATCCTTCTCTTTTGGAGGAAGCTTATTTGAATAATTTTGAAGCTGAGGCTCTTGTCCTTGAATATAATATAGTGGAGTACCTCCAATTTTAAGATTAGAAACCGTAAGCTCTTTCTTTGAGACCATCTCTGACAATATGGCTGAAGACATCAGAATATTCTGATTGATCTCTTTTGAGATCTGAACAGGTATGATTGGACCATTTGCCCTAATAAATCTCAGTATTTTTTCCTTATCTATCATAATAACAAGTATAAGTATTAAATTTAAATAGTTTTGTATGGGAGAAGATACTAATTAAAATTAAGGCCTAGTCCACTTGATCTCGTAATAGGTCACATCATTCTCTTCATCTACAATCCCAATAAGAAGCCTTTTCTTTGTTGAATGGGCAACCCTGTTCTTTGCAGAGAATTCATGCCATGTCAATGAAGAGTTTTCCTGGACTGGATAAACAATCCATTTAGCATGATCCTCTCCAGGCTTGACACCTCTGTCATAAACACGGAAGTTTGCACCAAATTTAAGAGCAGTCTTGATAATATAACCCCTATTCCTCATATCTTTGAAAATACAATACCTAATCCAATAATTTGGTTCAAGACGCTGAGCCTTTCTCAAAAACTTTTCAAAAGGAATGATTTTATTCTTTCCATCAATAATCTCTAATTTTCCTTTTTCAAGAAGGTATAATGATTCAAGCAAAGAAAGCTGGATCTTGTTCTCTTCTAAAAGAGCACCATATCTGCTCTGATTATAAAGATCTCTAGCCTCATCACTAGCTTCAGTAACAATCCTGTCCTTGATAAAAATAGCTTTGACAACTTTTTTCTCTTTATTGTCAACAGATTCTTTTAAATCATTTGCCTGATTTTTCTCTTTTTGTTTTGAAGATGTCTTTTTCTTTGCCATTAAAAGATAAAAGTAATATGTAGTTTAAAAAAGTTATTATTGTTTATTTATTTTCAATATGGAAAATAAATAGGCAAACAGATAATATAAAAAATATTATATATAAGACAGTGTTCTAATATTGATATGGAAATATTATTTTTGGGAACATCTTGCATGAGTCCGACAAAAGATAGGAATCCTTTCTCTGTTTTTATTAGATACAAGAATGAGGGGATACTGGTCGATTGTGGAGAAGGAACACAAAGGCAATTTAAGATATCAGATATGAGCTTGACTAAGATCACAAAAATATTGATAACCCACTGGCATGGAGACCATATCCTAGGACTTCCAGGATTAATGCAAACACTAGGAGCATCACAATATAATGGAAAATTGGCAGTATATGGACCAAAAGGTACAAAAAAGTTTTTTGAAAATCTAAAAAAATCATTTTATTTTGACCTTAGAATTGAATATGAGATAATTGAGATAAGCAATGACATGACAATATTTGAAAACAAGGATTTTCAGATTGAAGCAAGATATCTTGAACATGGAGTTCCGTGCCTAGGATATAGGATATCTGAAAAAGTCAAGAGAAGGATTGATATGAATAAAATCAGAAAAATAGGGATTCCTTTTGGCCCACTTATTGGAAAATTACAAGATAATAAGAGCATACAATACAAAGGAAAAAAGATCAAACCAGATGATGTGTCAATAGTTGAAAATGGAAAAATTATAGCTATAGTTGTAGATACAGTAATGTGTAAAAATGCACTAAAACTGGCAAATAATGCAGATCTATTGATAGCTGAATCAACATTTACCTCTGATCTTGAAGAAAAAGGCGAGGAATATGGGCATCTGACAGCAGGCCAAGCAGCTTCTCTGGCAAATTTGGCAAATGTCAAGTCATTGATATTGACTCATTTTAGCCAAAGGTATAAAACAATGGATGAGATATTGGATGATGCTAAAAAAACATTTAAGAATGTGAAATGTGCTTTTGATCTAATGAAAATAAAGGTATGAGATGTCTAGAAAAAGTAAAGGTCTTAATGCTGAGAGAGAACTGATACACTTATTTTGGAAGAATGAATGGTCAGCCTGCAGAGTTGCAGGATCTGGATCAATAAAATACCCAAGCCCTGATGTTATTGCAGGCAAACAAAACCGAAAGATTGTGATTGAATGCAAATCCACAAAAGATGAATCCAAATATCTAACAATTGATGAAGTTGAACAATTAAAAGAATTTGCCAATATTTTTGGAGCTGAACCTTGGATAGGTGTAAAATTCTCTTCAAAATGGTGGTTTTTTAATCTAGAAGATTTAAGAAAAACAAAAAATTCATATACTATCAATTCTAAAGATGCAGTAAATAAAGGGTTATTGTTTGATGATATGATTAAATAAGGTTTATTCATAGTTTAAGTGGGATTGTTATTCTATCGTAGTAAACAAATATAGATTACTGATTATAATATTATTTTAAGTATTAAATAATGGTTTAAATTGGTAAAGGAATGTTATTTAATCTTATTTTTTAGAAATAGTAATAATTAACGCTTTTCTAAAAGAAATAACACTAAATATCAAAAAAAAAATAATAGAAAGATTTATAAATCTTGTGTTCTAATATATATGATATAGTATATATTTTGGGGGAAGAGAGGTGATCAAGTCAGAATAAGCTATATCATAAAGGAGATTAGATGAAAACATCAAACAACCTGATAAAGGAAGTGTTATCTGAAATTGTTGGGTCAGATACAATCCCTTTAGTCATGTATTTAAAAAATAAGAAAAATATTTCTGAATTCAAGATAGCTGAAAGCATAAAACAAGAAGTGAATATAACCAGAAATATGCTTTACCGCCTATATGACCTAAATCTTGTAACATTTATCAGAAAAAAAGATAAAGTAAAAGGATGGTACATATATTATTGGACATTTAATCCTAAAAGAGTAAAATATTTAGTCCATGACATAAAAGTTAAAAAACTGGATGGCCTAAAAGAAAGGCTAAAAAGGGAGAATCAATCAAATTTTTTTATATGTCAAAACAAATGCATAAGACTTGATTTTGACCAAGTTACAGAATTTGAATATAAATGCCCAGAATGCGGAGAGCTTATGCATGAAGATGATAAAGTAGGGAAAATCAAGGAGATTGAAATTCAAATCAAAAAACTTGAAAAAGAACAAAACAATCAAACTCAATAAAATATCATAAATCAATTAAAAAGTGGTGATCATGGGTAAAAAAGATTTTCTTGTGGTGGGTTTTAATGAATCAAGACAGTTTGCAAAAAAGATTTCTAAGAGATTGAGAATAGGTTATTTAGAAATAATTGAAAAACGGTTTCCAGATAATGAGTTATATCTAAGGTTTCCAAAAAGTGTCAAGAATAAAAGATTAATATTTATCCTTTCACTCAATAATCCAGATGAAAAAATTGTAAAGCTAATATTCAGCTTATCTACTGGAAAAAATCTAAGAGCCAAGAAACAATATTTAGTCATACCTTACATGCCTTATCTTAGGCAGGACAAGAGATTTAACCAAGGGGAATGCATTTCAGGCAAAACATTTGGTAAATTATTCGATAATTCAATCGATAAGTTGTATACAGTTGATCCTCATCTTCACAGATTCAAGGGGTTGGGTGAGGTATTCAATTGTGCTTCAAGCAATATTAAAGGTATAAACACAATTTCTGATTATATATTGAAAAATTTCAAAGATGCAGTCATAATCGGGCCAGATATCGAATCTTTGCAATGGGTGTCAAAGCTATCAGATAAGACAGGATTTGAGAAAGTGATTATGTTAAAGAAAAGGTTCTCATCCCATAAAGTTAAGATTACCACAGACAAAAGTGCAATGGAAAAAATAGAGAAACACAAACAAATAATTGTTTTTGATGATATCATCAGCTCAGGAACAACTATGATCAATATTGTAAAAAAACTAAAAAAGCATGGATTAAGAAATATCAACATTATCTGTGTGCATGGAATATTTGCCAATAATTCTTATGAAAAACTCAAAAAATTAGGAGTCAATAAGATAATCTCAGCAAATACAGTTATCCACAAGTCAAACAAAATAAATCTAGATTCAGATATAGCTGAGCAATTAAAAAAGGATTTAAAAATATAAAATAGAATAAAAAATATTACCTTCTCTTTTTTGATAGTTTTCTGTTAATATTAATCTCTTCCTTTAAAACCCTAGAAGTCATCTTTTCTAAATGTGATTCAATCCGTGCAATCCTTCTCTCTACCAATACCAGAATTCTCATTGCGTAAATAATTGCAGCTAGTGTGCCTATAACAGCAAGAAGAGTTAAATCCATAATCTCTAACATGTATGCCACCTCTTTTGATTTTATTTAATTAGGAGAGCAGTATATACTACCCTATATGATTATTTGTATATATTGAATGAGATACTATATAAAGTTTTTGATTTAAATAAATTATATATTTAATAAAAAAAGAAAGAATAATTATTGATTGATTGATTGGAGTGTGTCCCATTCTTTGTCAAACAAGTAAACTAGACTTTTTCCAATAAATTTAGTGTTTATCCAAATTGATGTATCATAACTTGAATGCACTTTCTTATCATCCATAATCATAATCAATAGTTCAGAATCATCAATTATAACTAATCTTGAATCTATTTTACTTATCCTTATTTCAGCAATATCACTCAATCTCTTCAATCTCTTGATATGATCTTTTGTTAGCGGTGCACAAACCCTTATCAATACTCCTTTTTCATTGGCTTTTTTAAAAGAGGTATGGAAAGATTCTGCTTTCCTGATCAAATCTGAAGGAGTAGTCATTATTATTATTGATTTTTTAGCTTTCCTAACCATTGATTCAAAATGAGTGTATATGTTCTCTCTTCCTTTAAACAATCCGCTTAGATCTGTTGGCTCAACAAGATCAACACCTTTATTGTGCAATAAAGTCAATTCATCCAAAACTTCACTAGATTCAAGCTGTTCCATCAATTGGTTTTTATATTCTGACTCTTCTTGGATCTTCTTTTTAACTCTCTTGATAACTTCATCAGGAGACACAGCAATATATTTGATTGGCTTACCAATCTTCATAATAATAAACCCTTTTTTCTCAAGCGTTTCAAGAACATCATAAGTCCTGCTTCTTGGAACATTTGAAATATCACTTAACTCACCAGCAGTTGAAATACCTCTAGAAAGCAATGCAGTCCATAATTTTGATTCATATGTGTTTAAGCCAAAATCTCTTAATTTGTTTAAAAAGGTCTTTTGAACAATCATGATAAACAAACCTCCAATGATTTATATATGATTAAATATATGATTAAAAAACCTCTTTTCAAACAGTAAATAAGAGAATGTTCTAAGTATTTATAAAGGTTTCTGTTATTTTGTTATATCATAGTAGTAAAAACATAAGTGGGTATGTCTGACCCCTTGGTTTCTCATGGAAATGGTTTTGGTTTGGTGGGTTTTGTGTGGTTTTTTAATATATTGAGTTTATATTTAATATATAATA
>JBDROB010000063.1:0-11002 GCA_043810355.1 Candidatus Woesearchaeota archaeon | reverse complement strand
TTTGTCGAGTTTATAGCAGACAAGAAAGGAACATTTGAGTATTACTGCAGTGTAGGACAACACAGAGCAAATGGGATGATTGGGAATCTTATTGTTGAGTAAAAATATTGAGTTATTGTTAGAAATATCAAAGAACAATATCATGCTCAATGTCAATCTCTGACTTATCATCCAGTCTCTCAAACAAAAGATCTTCTGCATTAGTTGCACTGATGATGTCATCCTTGATCATATCAAACTCTTGCTGAGAAATCTTTGACTTTATCATAAGTTTCTTGACTGGAGTCTTGAGCGATATGTTCATGTCAGCTTTGGCTCTTCTCGAATGCTCAACAGCATATATGATAATATCACCTAATTTTTCAGCCTCTTCATCAATAAACTTATTGTTGAATTCAGGCCAAGCAGAGATGTGAATAGATTTCTTATTTTCTTTCTCAGCAAAATACAATTGATATATCTCTTCAGAAATATATGGCATGATAGGCGCAATCAATTTTAGAATTGAAAGCTGGCCATGATAAAGACCATATTGAGCAGAGATCCTCTGTTCTTTCCCTCTCTTATCTGGATTATAAAGCCTGTCCTTGACAATCTCAAGATAATTGTCGCAGAAAGTGTGCCAAAAGAAATTCTCAACATCTGCCTTTGTCCTATAATACTCATATTTATTAAAAGAATCTGTTGAAGCCTTGATTATCCTATGAAGCTTTGAAAGAAGCCACCTGTCAATGATCTCAAGCTTTTTAGGATTCTCAAGATCATAGTCCTGCAAGTGCATGATAGAGAATTTAGAGGCATTCCAAAGCTTTGTAGTCATCTTCTCTGCTGTAACAAGATCTTTTTCCTGAAAAGGAAGGTCATCACCTAACTTAGATCCAGCTGCCCAGAACCGCAAAGAGTCAGCAGAAAATCTCTTAAGTGTCTCAATAGGATCAACAATATTCCCTTTTGATTTTGACATCTTCTTGCCATGAGGGTCAAGGCCATGACCAGAGATCATGACATCTTTCCAAGGAAGGCTCTTATTGTGCAAATATGATTTTACAACAGTGTTAAAAAGCCAGAAAGTGATAATGTCATGGGCCTGAGGCCTCAAAGACATCGGATAAACCTTATCCATGATGTCATCTTTCTCACCCCATCTCGCATTAATCTGAGGTGATAATGAAGAAGTTGCCCAAGTATCAAGGACATCTTTTTCTGGAATAATCTTATCATGACTGCATTTAGGGCATTTTTTCACAGGAGGCTTGTCTTTCAAAGGATCAACAGGCAGGTCTTTTTCATCAGCAAGTATAACTTCTTCACATTTGGCACAATACCAGACAGGAAAAGGGATTCCGAAAAACCTCTGTCTTGAGATAAGCCAATCCCATTGAAGACCTTCAATCCAATGATCATAACGCACTTTCATATGCTTTGGATACCAATTAAGTTTTGCTCCTTGCTTGATGAACTCATCTTTTAGATCAAGATACTTGATAAACCACTGCTTGCTTGGGATGATCTCAATCTCAGTGCCGCATCTTTCATGGCAGTTGACAGCATGAGTTATTGGAGTCTGAGTCAATAATAATCTTTGATCTTTCAGATCCTCAATCATCATCTTTCTTGCAGTCAGAATAGACATGCCTTTATATCTTCCAGCAAGCTCATTCATCTTTCCATCTCTTGTGATTGAAATCCTTAAAGGAAGATTATGGGCAAAATACCATTCCATATCTGTCTGGTCACCAAAAGTGCAGCACATGACAATACCTGTCCCTTTCTCAGGATCTGCCCTTTTATCAGGAAGGATCGGAACTTCATAATCAAACAATGGGACAGTTGCCTTTTTTCCAAATAGATCTGTATATCTTTTATCATCAGGATGGGCAAAAACAGCGACACATGAAGGCAGGAGCTCTGGCCTAGTAGTTGCTATGATCAGATCATCCCCATTCTTAAGCTTGAAAACAATATCATTAAAATTTGAAGAAATATCCTGATCTTTCAGCTCAACCTGAGCTATTGCTGTCTGACATTCAGGACACCACATGACAGGAGCATCTTTCCTGTATTCCCTTCCTTTTTTATATAATTCAATAAAAGATTTCTGCGAGATTCTCCTTGATCTCTCATTTATTGTTGAATATTCAAGGCTCCAGTCACAGCTGATGCCCATATTTGACCAAAATATCTTGAACCTATCCTCATATTTCTTAGAAACTTCAAGACAGATCTTGATGAACTTATCCCTGTCCATTGCCTGAGCCTTGATCTTTTTCTCTTTTTCAACCAATCTTTCAGTTGCAAGACCATTATCATCAAAACCAAAAGGATAAAAGACATTTTTTCCATTCATCCTCTGAAACCTTACAATAAAATCTGTATGGGAATAAGAGAATGCATGGCCCATATGGATATTTCCTGAGATAGTTGGTGGAGGTGTGTCTATTGAATATATCTCAGCAGTGCTATCAGAGTTGAATTTATTGATACTATTCTTTTCCCAGTATTCCTGCCACTTTTTCTCAGATTCCTTGGCATCATACCGCTTAGGCAATTCCATATAATAAAAAAGTGGCTGTTATTTTATAAATCTTGTCCTATAAAACGTTTTATGTCCTATCACTTTTTAACATAAACATTTTTAAACAGGCAAATAACCTCAATACTATGGAAATTAATGTACCTCTTGCACTTTCAGTACCAGACGGATCTGGAACCCATGTTACTTACAGGTCTGGAAGAAGCAAATTAGTTTTAATTAGTTGTGATGAGGATGCTCATGATATTGTACCCTCATTTGTAAGACAATTGCCTCTTAAAGGAAGCACAGCTCTTGTCCTATCAACAAGAAATAACAGAAGCCTTTATACTGCAATCAGGAATGAGTGTGAAAGAGATATTGAAGAATTGACAGAAAGTATTGCTATTACTCCAGGAACTGTCTATGTTGCAGTTGATAATACGAGTCCAGAAAAATTACGACATCCAGTAAAAGTTAACAGAAGCTTGAGAGAATTAGCATTAAATTATCAAAGAAGACCTCCTTATCCTATCAGTGAAACAATTACGAGTGCAGCTGGTGCATATAAATCAGACTGCATTGCAATTATGCTTAATGTTTATGAATTTGATGGAATTGGTTCTTTGCGCATAGTAAGAAATTTTGACGGTCAAGTGTTAGTATGGAAAGGTCCTTATTTTACAAAATCAGGCATGACTCTTGCCCCTCTTGAATGCCAAGATAAGAAATTTCCTCATCTTATGGGTACTTTGGATGAGTTGCTTGGTTATCTGCCTTCTATAATTCACAAATAAATACAACCAACTTAATAAATGATTTCAGATACCTTCTTTCTATAGTATCTTAGGTAAAAAGATTTTTAGTTTACTATTTGATATTCTCCAAAATTATTTCAGCATCATACAATTATTTATAAATCAATCAGATTTCATTTAGAATACAATGTTAAGATATGGAATGATGCAAAGGATCCTGCAAGATGGAATTGGAGGAGACAGGATTGGGGAAAAGCCTGAAAGAAGAAGGCCTGAATACAATACGATAAGGGGTGTCTATGATCATTATGCAGATATAGGGATATCAAGATTCACCCTGAGAAGAGTCCTTAATGAGGTAGAGGCAAGACGTTTTTTTGGCCTTGAAAGAAGAGTCCAGGCAGTAGCAGATGCAAGAGTCAGTGTCTATGGCCCAGAAAGAACAAGGGAATTGCTTGAAAGAGTAGGAAGCAGGGCAATAACAGAACTTGATGACAATCTTCTGGAATTTTATCTCACTGTAAAGCCTGTGGATGCAGTCTACAGAATGGTAGATGATTGTCAAAATAACCCTCAGATAAGATATATAAAAAATGTTATTGATGAAAACAGGCTCTGGGAAACATTTTACGGAAATATAGGAAAGACACGTTTTATCAAGGGATATAGGGGAATAATTGATTTTGATGCCAAGCTTGTAATTGGAAAGATCACTTCTATAAAGATTAATATATTGAAGTTAAGGAAGGATGCGCAAGAATGTATAAGATATCTTGAGATTATAGAGTCTCAAGGACATGCATGATTCACAACAAACTTAATAAATGACATAATATACTCTATTTCTATGGCACCCTGGATAAAAAAGTATGATCCTGAAACCACAGATGATATTGTAGGACAGGACAAATCTGTATCTAATCTGAGATATTTCATCGAGAATTACAAAGATTCCAAGAAAAAATCATGCATAATATTCGGTCCCTCAGGAAGCGGAAAGACAAGTGCTGTATATGCAATCGGAAATGAAACAGGTCTTGAGATTGTGGAAGTGAATGCCTCAGATTTCAGGAACAAGGATCAGATAAATCAAAAAGTCGGATCAGCAATAAACCAGATGAGCCTTTTCTCAAAAGGAAAAATAATACTTGTAGATGAAATTGATGGATTGTCAGGAACAAAAGACAGAGGAGGAATATCTGAGATCACCAAATTGATGAAAAAAAGCTCATTTCCAATAGTGATGACTGCAAACAATCCATTTGACCAGAAATTCTCTTCATTAAGGTCAAAATCTGAATTAATAGAGTTCCAAACCCTGAGCTATATAAGCATCTCAAAAAGACTGGAAGAGATAAGTAAAAAAGAAGGAATCAAGTTTGAGAAAGATGATATTAAGACCTTGGCAAGAAGGGCAGGGGGAGACATGAGAAGTGCGATCAATGATCTCCAGCTGTTAGTGACCAAAGACAAGAGACTGGACAAGAACTCAATTGATGAACTGTCGCAAAGAAATAAGACAGAGTCAGTGCCTTCAGCATTGATAAGAGTGCTAAAGACAACTGATCCTTTAATCGCCCTAGGAGCATTTGAAAATGTTGATGAAGATATTGATAAATTGACATTATGGATAGATGAGAACCTACCAAAAGAATACACAAAAGGAGATGACTTGGCAAGAGCATATGAAAGACTGGGGAGGGCAGATGTCTTCAAGGGAAGAATCAGAAGATGGCAGCATTGGAGATTCTTGACATATATCAACCAATTGATCACAGCAGGAATTGCAGTTGCAAAAGATGAGAAATACAAGACATATGTAAAATATTCTCCAACAACAAGGATATTGAAATTGTGGAGAGCCAAGATGAAATATATGAAAAGAAAGGCAATTGCTGAAAAGATTGCAGAAAAGACGCATTCATCAACAAAATATGTCATCAAGAGCACACTTCCTTACATACAGGAGATGTGCAGGATAAACAAGAAAGAAAGGGAAAGACTGGCTGAGTATTTTGATCTAGGCAAAGATGAGGTTGAATGGCTGGTTAAGCAATAATAAGCTGTTAAGTAAACGACACCTACTTGGGTACCGGGTACAGAAACATTTAAATACTTCAGGTACCCAAAGGTTTTGTATGCGACTAATCCAACAAGAACACTCAGAATACAAAGGCAAAAAATACTACAAATCATGGGTAGTAATACCTCAAAAAATAGTAGAGAAACTAGGCTGGAAAAAAGGAGAAGATTTAGAAGCAGAAGTCAAAGGGGATAAGCTAATTATTGAAAAAGATTAAGAAAATGAAGCAAGAACATAAATTAATAAATGGGGATTGTATAGAAGAAATGAAGAAAATCCCAGATGAAAGCATAGATTTAATATTTGCAGATCCCCCTTATGGTCTAGCTAAAAAGAAAGGTCTAGGCTGGAAGTACTCAAAACACATAACCCTAGAGGAAGAATGGGATATATTCTCAAAAGATGAATACTTAAAGTTCAGCCAACAATGGATAAAAGAAGCTCTCAGAATCCTAAAACATGGAGGGTCATTATGGATTTGTGGATCCTTTCACAATATTTATACAATGGGATATATACTTCAACACATTGAGGATATTAAAATAAATAATTCTATTGTCTGGTTTAAGCCAAATGCACAGCCCAACATAACTTGCCGATTCTTCACAGAAAGTACAGAACACCTAATTTGGGCATCCAAGAATGGCAAAGGCAAAAAATGGACTTTCAATTATGAGGATACAAAGCACAAAATAGAAGACCAGATAAACCCTAAAGATAAGCAAACTAGAAATGTCTGGAGCATTCCATTAACACCTAGAAAAGAAAAATGGGCTGGAGAACACCCAACACAGAAACCAGAAGAACTTTTAAGCTTTGCTTCTTAAATTTTATTAACGATTGGTTGATAATTATCAAAATTCTCAACACAAAAAGAGATTAATTTATTATATACTTCTTCAAGTAATTCTCGGTTTGCATTATCTTTATTAATATCTGATTTTAAGAAATAAATACCCAACTCTTCTCCATCTTCATCCAAAATCTGCCAATTATCTCTATTAAATAAACTCGGGTCTGCGTAATCTGAGTTTATATAATTAACAAAATATTTTTTCCCTTTATGTTTAACAACAAATAATTTTCTTATGGTATTCCCAATCAATTCCATAACTCCATAAAAAGTTAGGATATATTTAAATATAATCCTTTTTTATGATTAGATAAATGGTTGATTTATCTTTATATGAAAAGAGTGTATTTGAACGATATAAAAGTAATTCCCAAAGGGCAAGAGTTTTATCTGAAAATTGGTTTTCTTCACAAATGTATTGTCCTTGTTGTCTTAATCCTAAAATTAATGATTATCCTAACAATGAAAAAGTGAAAGATTTTTTTTGTCCAAACTGTAGCAATGAATTTCAGTTAAAAAGTTCAAATAACAAGTTCACTAAGAGGATTTTAGATGGAGAGTTCAACACTATGATGCAATTTATCAATATAAATCAAATCCCTAATTTTTTCCTTATGCACTATTCCAATGAAGATTGGTTTGTCAAAAATCTTTTTATTATACCAAGATTTTTTATTACTTCTTCTATAATAGAAAAAAGAAAGCCTCTTTCCGATACAGCAAGAAGGCATGGATGGGTGGGATGCAACATTCTTTTGGACAATATACCTTATGACGGAAAAATAAATATTATAAAAAATGAAAAGCTTATTGAGATGGATATTGTAAATAAAAAATGGAACAGAATGTTTTTCTTAAATAAACAAAAACCATCTCTTAGGGGTTGGACTTCAGATGTTCTTAAATGTGTGGAAGATTTGCCAGAAGAAGAATTTACGTTGAAAGATATTTATAAATTCAAAGATTATTTAAAAGAACTACATTCTGAAAATAAGCATGTTGAAGCCAAAATTAGACAACAATTACAAATATTGAGAGATAATCGCATCTTAAAATTTGTTTCTAGAGGAAATTATAAATTAATCAATAAATAGGATTCATTATAGGGGTGTTCTTTTCCATCTTAACCCTTAATTCAATAAGATGACCTATAAAATATACTTTGTATTCTCCGTAATTGTTTAATTCTTCAAAAGGCTTTAGTTTCTCATCAGTTGTTTCTGTTAACTCACATTTAGCTCTATCTTCTTTACTGCAAAATCCATCAACTCTATTATACATATCTCTAAGATATTTTGTATAATTCCAAAATAATGTGACACTTTCTTCGCAAGATTTCATTTATAAAATTTATAAACCAAACACCCTACCACAGCCATACTTGATTTGTCGCCTAATTTCGTAATCGATAGACTATCTTTAGTCGACAAAACGTCTAATTCCGAAATATGGTGACAATTCCGAAATTAGGTTACACATTCTCCGAATATACTTCTTCAGGCGTTTTGTTGTTTAATGCATCATGTATTCTTCCTTTGTTATACCACTTTACAAATTCTTGCAAAGACTCATCTGGATGTCTTTTGAATCTAGCTTTCATGCTACCAAACCATCTTTCCATTTTACCATTTGTCTGAGGATGGTTTCTCCTTGAAGTCCAAAAGTCAATATTTAGCTCTTTACATTCTTGCTCAAATAAACTTAATGTTCTTTCTCCTTTATTGTTCCTCTTACTGTTGTAGAATTGTGTGCCTTTATCGCTTAAGAGAATATATGGGCTAACCTCATTAGTTAATATTGCTTGGTGAAGCATGAAAAGTGCATTTTCTTCATTAGCATTACTAAACTCACCAGCAGCCATTATCTTCCTGCTTCTGTCGTCTATAAATACACAATACCATTCACCCTTATATTTGCTCCAGTCACAATGCCACATGTAATTGCTTATCGGCCATTGGTATCTTACATAGCTTCTCTTACCTCTTCTTTTAGGGCAAGGATCTGTTAGCTTATTAACATCAAGAACCTTTTGGATTTGGCGTTGAGACACACCAAATCCTGTTCTTTTGAGCACAACATGAAGCTTTACGCTTCCATAGTCGGTTGTTCCTCTAAGCTCCACTACTTTTTTGGCAAAGTTAGGGCTAATTTGTTCTGGGCGTCTTCCTGCTTTCTTTGCCTTATACGCTGCGGTTCCTTCTTTTATAAACCTGTTAGCTAGCCTATATACATGCTGTCTGCTAACTTTTTGTATTCTAGCTATTGAAGTAGCACTCCTACCAGATCTGAATTGTCTTATTATCCATTTTCTTTTCTTCTCAGTTAAGGTCTCCATATTATCACCGAGAAACGAAAATTTGGCTGGATATTAGAAGTGTAACCTAATTATGAAATTGAACAATCTCTAAGATATTTCATAAACTTTAAAGTAAGTTCCCAATCATGCTCTTTCTTAATAAGAAGATCAATAACCCAATGAATATGTTTAGGAGTTCTTAATCTCTTACTTTGCTCTTGATATTTAATAAGAATATCATGATCAGGATTTGCTCCTCTGCTGCCTTCAAAAACTCTTATAATAGTCCCATCAGGCAATTTAATCTCTTTTATTGCATATTTTCTTGGAGGTTTCTCAATAGCACCTTTTTGTTTTTTAGGCTGAAAATTTAATACCATAATACATAAACATAGAAAATCATATATAAACCTGCCGTTAGGTGATGCTAACTTAATAGCCTAAGTAATAATAACTTTTTTAAACCTATACTCATTTTTTCTCATTTATGGCATTAACAATTGATGAATTTGCGATATTTTGCAAGAAGAAAGGATTTGTTTTCAGAAGCTCAGACATATATGGGGGGTATTCAGGATTTTTTGACTTTGGGCCTCTAGGAGTCGAGTTATTCAACAATATCAAGCAGAGCTGGTGGAAATTCTTTGTACAGGACAGGGATGATATGGTAGGGATGGAAGCTTCAGTCATATCACATCCAAGGACATGGAAAGCATCTGGACATCTTGAGAGTTTCAAGGATTTGGGATTGACATGCACAAAATGCAAGAATCAAGTAAGAGCTGACCATTATATTGAGGAAAAACTGAAGATCAATGTCGAAGGAAAAGAAAAAGAAGATATACAAAAAATAATTGATGACAATAAACTTGGCTGCCCAATCTGCGGCAGTGCTTTTGAAGACCTAAAATCACTCAACCTATTGTTTGAGACAAAGGTCGGAGCCAAGGCAGATTCAAGTTCTGTGGCATATCTGAGAGGAGAGACTGCACAAGGAATGTTCATGGATTTCAAGCTGATAGCAGACTCATCAAGGAAAAAACTGCCATTCGGGATTGCACAGGTGGGCAGATGCTTCAGGAATGAGATTGCACCAAGAGATTTTCTTTTCAGGAGCAGAGAGTTTCATATTGCTGAATTTGAGTTCTTTATCCATCCAGACGAGAAAAAATGCATACTATTGGACAAGAAACATCTCAATCAATCCCTAAGGCTATTAGACAAAGAGACCCAGGCAAGCGATAATGATATGCTCAAGAAAACAACAATCGGAAAGATGGTCAAGGAAAAAAGATTAGGGGAATGGCATGCTTATTGGCTCGCAGAGCAGCTGATGTGGTATGAAAAGATAGGGATTGATGCATCAAAATTAAAGATAAGAGAACATACTAAAGACGAGCTTTCACATTATTCTTCAGCTACATTTGACATTGACTATGAATTTCCATTCGGGTCAAAAGAGATTGCAGGAAATGCAAACAGAGGACAATATGACCTGAACCAGCACTTGAAAGAAAGCGGCGAAAAGCTGGAATTGTTTGATGAAGAAAAAAAGGAAAAGATAATTCCAAGGGTCATTGAACCTACATTTGGTGTTGAGAGGGCTTTCTTGGCAGTCATAGTGAATGCTTATAATGATGACAAGGAAAGAGGGAACATTGTGCTTAATATTGATCCAATATTAGCACCAATCAAACTAGGAGTGTTCCCACTTATGAACAAGCTTGATAAGGAAGCAAGGGAATTATATGATGACCTGAGAAAATGCTATACATGCATATTTGACAGGTCAGGATCAATTGGAAGAAGGTATGCAAGAGCAGATGAGATCGGAATACCATTGTGCATAACATTTGATTTTGAATCAAAAGATGACAAGAAAGTTACTGTAAGGGAAAGGGATACGACCAAACAGATAAGGGTAAAGATTGATGAGCTCAAAGATATTGTCTATAATTATCTGATAGGAGAGAGTTTTGAGAGTTTAGGAAGGCTGGTCAAGTAATTTCTGCTTTAATAAAATGGATGATGTCAAAGGATTTCTTGAAAATAATGGAATTGATTTTAAACTGTATGATCACCCTCCAGTCTATACCTGTGAAGAGGCTGAGAAACATACAAAAGGATTGAGAGGACCTCATCTGAAGAATCTTTTTCTAAAAGGCAGGAAATCAAGGCGATTCTTCTTGGTGGTCATGGGAGCAGACAAAAAGCTTGATATGGATATTCTCTCTGAAAGATTAGGAGAGAAGATTAAGTTTGCAAATGAACAGGATCTTATGATGCTGTTGGGTTTAACTCCAGGGTCTGTCTCTTTTTTTGGCCTGTTGAATGATCATGGGAAGAAAGTTGAACTAGTGATTGAGAAAGATGTCTGGGAGGCTGATTTTGTAAGCTTTCATCCTAACATCAATACTGAGACTTTGGAGTTCTGCAAGGATGATTTTATAAAATTGGTTGAGATCATAGGAAATAAATTCTTAGTATTAGACTTATGAAT
>JBDROB010000062.1:0-2320 GCA_043810355.1 Candidatus Woesearchaeota archaeon | reverse complement strand
GAATTGTATTATGATGTGATGCAATGGCTTACTGAGTACCATCAAAGAAGCCATAGCGAGAGTTTTCATTCAAGTTTCAAATCAAGAAATAAGCTGCTTATGAAAAGAAGACCTATGTGCCAGCTAAGTCAAACTACTGCAGGGATAATTCTGCATAACAGAAGAAGGCTTTCTTATTTTAATAAGCTGGCTAAAGCCAGCTAGTTTCCACGCAACGCCTATTTTTGGAAATAATATTATTAATTTTTTTTGGCTTTTTTACTTGTATAACAAATATATCTGATTTGAATTCAAATTAAGATCATAGCCATATTGAATTCCTCCTAATTTTTTTAATTTAATATGTCAGAAATATACCACTGGTCTGCATGACCAGTGGACAATAGTCCGCAATCCATTTTTGGAAGGTGGTATATTTCTGAGCATGCTCAAAGTCGGCAGGTTGAGCGAAGCGAACATGCCACCATTCTATTGACTGGTGGTCCCTGCCGACTTTGACATTTTTATTGTGTTGGTTTTTTAGGAATTCTAGGTTGATTACATGTATTGAATAGAATTCTGAACTGATTCAATATCTTTAAGTAATTTTAATAGATGATTATATTTTTAAGTAATCTTGATAGATGAATTATCTCATTGAATTCTGAATTGATTCTAATCTATCTTTTTTTTAGAAAATTATTTATAGGGATATTCTTAAAATTAGACATATGAATGTAATTTTCACAATATTGATATTATTGGCAATATCTTATGTAATGTTCACTATAGCCAAGAGACTAAAGATACCAGTTGTTGTGACTCTGATTATAAGTGGCCTGTTATTAGGTATGCCCCAATTAAGAAATGCTATAATAGAGCCAAACAGCGGAATTATTGCAGGCTTAGGAGATATTGCATTGATTGCATTATTATTTATGGCAGGGATGGAAAGCTCGATAAAAATACTTCATCAGGAGAGAAAAGAAGCATTCATAATAGCAATATCAGCTGCCATAATCCCTTTTCTGCTTGGATTCCTGTTCTTTTTCTCATTTGGATTCCCAATAGTCTTTTCAGCTGTGGTAGGAATATGCCTCAGCATAACAGCAGAAGGGACAAAGGCAAGGGTCTTGCTTGAGATGAATAAGCTAAAGACAAAACTGGGATCAGTGATAATGGAGACAGGAATCATTGATGACCTATTTGGACTGACAATGTTTATTATCATCACTTATATTTTTAGAGAAAATTTTATCAGAGAAGACCTTTTGCTTGTAGGTGCATTATTGGCATTCTTTTTTGGATTATTGGTGCAGAAATATATTGGAAAAAAATCTGAGGTCATCAAGCATATTGAGAATTTTGCATGGGTAATTGTTATTCCATTTTTCTTTATTTCAATGGGACTTTTATTTGATCTAAAACAATTGATGATGAATCCTTATCTATTAATCTTCTTTTTATTGATGGCCATGGCAGGAAAACTGATAGGAACACTCATCACAAAACCATTTGTCAGCCTAAGCTGGAATCAGCTGTATGTAGTTGGCTGGGCAATGAATTCAAGAGGAGCGATTGAATTAGCTCTTGCACAAATTGCATTAAAAACAGCGATAATAGGAGTTGACACTTATTCTGCATTAGTGGGAATGGCATTGATCAGCACACTGATATTCCCTTTTATACTGTCTAGAATGATTAAGAAACATCCAAGGATAATGGGTTAATAACCTAATTCTTTCTTTTGTTATTGTCTTTTTTCAAGTACTTGTCAGCCCAAGCATTGATCTTTTTTGAATAGGTCTGGATTAGCCTTACCCTATCTAATTCAACTTTTGCCTGAAAAGTTAGAGTTGCAACACCCAATGTGATCACCATCAGGATAGGACCATAAATCTTTGGTGATGCAAGAATTGTGCTGATAGTAAATCCTGCCAATCCACACAATGCAAAACCGACTGCGATCTCCAGCTTCCAGATTCCTTTCATCAGATCTTCATGTTTTACATTTGGAGAAGGCGCAACCCTTGCAAGAGCCTTGATGATAGTTATTGCAATACCAACAATCAGGACAGCTTCAAGAATAAGCTCAAGAGCAATTAATGATTCCATAAGACATATATGATATAATATCTATATAAGTTTTTCTATTTCTTGGCACTGTCCTAAAAGTATCACTATTATTTCTTTGATAGGTTGCGTTGAAAATCTCCTACTTCGCTGACCATAACCCCATAATGAATCATGGGAACATGGTCAGCTACGTCCAGCCATGCCATGTTTGCCTACGGCAAACAATGGCAAACATGGCACGGACGGAGACTTTTTCAACGCAGCC
>JBDROB010000061.1:0-7638 GCA_043810355.1 Candidatus Woesearchaeota archaeon | reverse complement strand
CGTTGAAAATCTCCTACTTCGCTGACCATAACCCCATAATGAATCATGGGAACATGGTCAGCTACGTCCAGCCATGCCATGTTTGCCTACGGCAAACAATGGCAAACATGGCACGGACGGAGACTTTTTCAACGCAGCCGATAAAGTTTGTATTAAATTAGATGAGAATAAGATAAGATTATGCGCCGACCGGGAATCGAACCCGGGCCACAGCGTTAGGTGTCCACAATTCTGAAAATGTGGTCACCCAAACTTGTTTTTGAGAATCTGCATTAAAAAAACAGAAAAGTTTATATTTTAAAGGAAGTAGACAAAAAATGATGACTATTAAATATCCAACAACTGAAAAGATAATTGAGTTTAATATATTGTCATTGACAATTATTAAGGTAAAAAGAGCAGATGATGCAAAAATTTTAAACAGAGGAAAGATTGAAAAAGTGATTAATGAATGTAAGGAAAAAGAAGGAGACTATTATGATAAAGCAGTTGTTTTAATTAAAGGATTGATTCAGCAACATGCATTCGCATCAGGAAATAGAAGAACTGCATTTATAACAACAAAAGATTTTTTGATCAATAACAAAGCACATTTCAGAGTTAAAGATGATCCTGATTATGTAAGTGTAATGCAGGGAATAAGGGAGGATTATTATTCAGATGATGAACTCAAGGAGTGGATGAAAAATGGCAAAATCAGAAAATTTAGAAGATAAGGAAAAATTAAAGATTGTCAAAGAAGAAATTGAAAAGTTTGAAAAGCTAGTTTCAGGGCATAGAAAGCTTTTAGAAGCAATTGGAAAGATGTAGTTAGGATTCTAAGTGTGTTACATAACAAATAAAGGATTCTTTATTTTTCTTACTCCATCATTGCATCATATACTTTTGTGATTCCTAAAACTTGTTTTATGGCTAAAAATCATTTTGGATTTTTTTGCTGAAAGGGACATGGGCATTTATGGATATACAAGAATGAATGTGAGCTTATAAACATTATGGGTTTCACTTAAAGGATTTACTCAACTTCCAAAAAGTATCAAAATACTCCTTGAAAGATTTGGCAATATCCTTATTTCTTATTTCTATCACCATAACTCCTCCACTCTGAAGAACCAGAGCTACAGAATCATTCCAAATCAAGAACCAGGCAGGTGTTTCAATAGCAAGAGGCATATACCTTGCATCACAACCCCAAAAATTGTTTCTGTTACAAAAGGCAGACTTGCCGGTTACGATGATCATGAGAAATGCTTACAATATGGAAATCCAACTTATTTTAAAGATGGATCTCTAGAACCTGGACATCCACTTGATCCAGGCAATGTATTCTTAACTTGCATGCTATGTGGGAAAGAAGATTACTTTTAAGATGTAATGACTAAGCTTTTGAAAAATAAGATTATTGATAAATAACTCTTTGAATAAAGAGGTATTATTTAAATATTTATAATCCAATAGAACCATTAACCTTCTTCAAATTCATCAAAATGATTTCCTGAATCAGGTAATTAAAAGACTCATCATCTCTCTTCTTTGATCTTTTTGTCAAATCAAGATATAAATCAAAATAACCTATCGGCAGGTCAAGGAGGGGAATATCATAGCTTCTAAGTATATGAAGCATCAAAAGCCTTGATGTCCTGCTATTGCCATCAATAAAAGGATGAATTCTCTGAAATTTATTATGAAAGAAGGATGCAGATTCAATTATTTTCTTTAATTCTTTTGACCTGAATTTATCATATCTTTCCATCAAATCATTCATTTTTTTGGGAATTAAATGCCAATCACTTGTCTTAAAATGAGGATTTAGTTTTATTCTGACATTCTGTCTTCTTATCTCACCAGCACCATGAATTGTGCCCATTGCAATCTTATGATAATTAAGTATGAGGTCTAAATTCAGCTTGGCTTTTCTCTTTGCATTAGAAATCATCAAATCAATAGCTTTCTTATAGTTAGTAACTTCCTGGATATTCTGTAAACTATATTTTTCTGGGACTAAATTGTCAGCCAATAACTTCTGAGTCTCCGGAAGAGTCAAAGGATTGCCCTCAAGATTAAGGCTTGAATAAATAAATGATATTTTCTCTTTTTTCTCAATATCTTCCAGGACTGTATAATGGATTTTTTTATTCCTTCTGTATTTTTTCAATTCTTTTTTAATATCTCCAATTAGGTCTGTTTTTTTTGGAATGTAAAACCTGGCTTTTTTTCCAAAAAATTCAAATAAATCCATCAAAAAATGATGTCTTAACAGTTTGCATCTTAATGGTTTTTTTGAGATAACAAACAAGAAGCCATATTTTGACAGAGCATCAACATATAAACTAAATGTTTGAGGATGCACTTTAACATTCTTGATAGTGAAAAACTCATGCTTACAAGATTTTTCAAGAAATGTGATCATTGATTTTTTAAACAAGATGTTATAATTTATACCATTTCTTATGCAAAATGAGATTAAGCTGAATAGTTTCTCTGACCTTTTATTATGAACCACTGAGACATTACCATTTCTTTTGACATATATATCTTTTTCTAACTCTAAAACATGATTAAATATTGCATTGTAATCTTTTTTAGGTTTATTTAGAGCAGAGACTATTTCATTAATCTTTACTTCACCTTTTGTTGCAATGACATAAAATATATCATATTTTGATACCATAAATGTATAAAAGTATTAGAAATATATAAATGTTTCTATTATTCACTTATTATTGATAGATAGTACATATTTAATGAATAATATGATGCGCCGACCGGGACTTTCGTTCTAGAAATTTCTTTCTGAAAATCGAACCCGGGCCACAACGTATTTACTTCTTGATTAAACAAGAGATGGCAACGTCGTATTGTACCATTCAACCACCGGCGCCAAACTTTTACAAAGTTTGACCAAAGGTAGGAGGATCTTCGCTTTGCTCGATCCCCCGTAAAAAGAAAATCAAACTTCATAAAAATAAATGGTGGGCCCGGCCGGACTTTCGTTCAAAAAGAAATTCTTTCTGATATTCGAACCGGCGACCTACACCTTACTTTTGCAGATAGCATAGCTAAATGCCATGTAAGGGTGTTGTCATCTGCAGCACAGCGATGAACTAATCTAGCTACTGTGTAGCCGCTAGACTACGGGCCCATAAGCCTAGATTAGTAAGCGTCGTTTTAAATAGTTTTCTGTTGAAATATAGTAAATTTGAATGAATACTGATAAACAAATAAATTTATATATAATTAAAGCTAATTTTTAATTATGGAAGAGAAATCTGAGAAAGACGAAAAAGCAAGCCAAATAGCATCTGAAATATTTAAAAAAGACCAGAAACATCCTAATGACCAGGTGATGTCAATACTTCTAGATTCAGAAGATATCACATGGCAGAGCATATTGTATGAGCTGATCAACACCAATCAGATGGATCCTTGGGACATTGATATTAGCCTAATAGCATCTAAATTCATTGAGGTTGTCAAGGCGATGAAAAAAATGGATCTTAGGGTTCCTGCAAAGATGATACTTGCATCTGCAATGCTGCTCAAGATAAAATCAAGAAGACTTGTTGGAGAGGATTTGGATGCACTCGACCAATTGTTTGCATCAACAGATGAAGAAGATGATATACAAGGATTATTTGATGAGGAGGTTGACAAGAAGATCAGGGATCTTGAGATTCCAGGACTGATCCCAAGATCACCACAAATGAGAAAAAGGAAAGTGTCAATATATGACCTTGTCTATGCGCTTGACAAGGCATTAGAGGTCAAGAAAAGAAGGGTGTTTTCAAGGATGCCTGACATTGATCTGGAGATTCCGGCAAAAAGTGTTGACATAACAGCACTGATAAAAAACATATACTTCAAAATAAAGAATTTTTTTTCAAACAAATCAGATGGAAACCTGACTTTTTCACAATTATTGCCTTCTATGTCCAGAGAAGATAAAGTGTATACATTTATCCCATTATTGCATTTGACCAATCAAAGGAAAATTGACCTTGAACAAGAAGAGGCATTTGGAGAAATAAGAATTTTGATGAACACTCAGCAAGAATTGGAAAAAGAAATCGATGAGTCAAAGGAACAGATTAAATCAGATAAAGACACATAGCATCAACCTCAGAAATCTCAATAATTATTAATTGAATGATATTTACTCGATCTTTATGGAAGAGCACCAATCCTTTCCGAAAAGGATTTTTAGATTCTTATTGATATCTTCCTTAGTTCCTTCAATGAAATAAGAATAGGAATATCTGCTATCTTTCTTGTCAGCTTCCATATTCAAAAGATTATAATTCGCAAGGCTATTGAATAGTATCTTGTTAATCTCATCAGAATTAACTATCTTATTGGATGTGATTATCACCTTTTTTTTGTATGATCCAATGCCTTTTGTCTCAAGATACTTGTCAAACAGCACCACAATCCAAATATAAACATAAAGTATTATGCCTATAAAATACATCCCAGCACCTATTATGAGGCCAAGTATCGCAAAAGACCATATTGATGATGCTGTTGTGAAACCAAAAATCTTGTCAGTAGTCCTAATCAGAGCCCCTGCACCAAGAAATCCTATTCCAGTGACTATTGCGCTTAAAAGGGGAAGGGGATTTTCTACGAAGATAGAGAAAGCAGTTATTGAAAGAGCACATGAACTGACTGCAACAAAGATGAATGTTCCAAATCCCACTGGCTTATGAGTCCTCTGCCTTTCCAGCCCGAAAATAAAGGACATAATGAATATTAAAAAAAACCTGATTAAAATCTCTAAAATTTCCATATTGATCCTCAATTACATAAATAATTATTTAAATATCTAAAGATAATAGTCAGGATTCTTTGTCACATCATCAAGGATCAAAGCTGCACTGGTCTCATCTTTCATGATCCTACTTCTATCACAGTAAGGGCATTTTAAACTCCTCTTTGTCCTTTTTTTCAAAGAGAATTTGAACTTGCAATCATAACAGATTAAATTAACATTTTCAACTTCTGGCACAGGCTCTTTGATTTCTGTTTCAACAGGAGCTGTCTGCTTTAATTTATCAAAACAATTTTTGCAGATTATCCTATTTTTATTGTTGAAATACCTTATCTTCTCAAACTCAAATCCTTTCTTGCAAATGCTGCAAGCATACTTTAAAATTGCCCTTTCCATTGTGTTTACCTCACTTTTTGCTTCCACAATAAAAGAACTTGCCAATCTCGACGTCACCTGGCTGATAATGACCATATCTTGGCATTGAAGTTCCTTGTTGGCCTGAAACTGTTGCATTTTTTAGGGAAGCATTACTGGTGCCGCGTTTCAGAGTGTCTAGGTCATGATTTGCATCCTTTTTTTCCATAGCAACTAATGGCTCATTATTTTGCCTCTCTTCCTTGATTATGCCATAATTAATTTTTATATCAGTAATTTCCCTGCTTAGTCTTGTTAACTCATTTTTTATACCATTTAATTCACTATTAAGCTTATTATTGTTCATCTCTATCATAATCTCAAACTTTTTCAACATCATGTAATCGTCAAGATTTTGTGAGCTTACTGATTCATTTAATACTAAGTTTTGCATTATAAACACCTCAATTCTCCATATTTTTTCACTAAGAGCTAAAATTTTCTTTTATAAAGTTTGTCATCATGTCATTTCCTGCATAGCTGAATGCAGTCAATGCATTTGAAATCATGTCCTCCTTCAGGCATGCATTTCCAAGCTCGTTCAACATTTCCTTGTCATCAGCTATCTTGAATGCATTCAAAGCATAGATATATTCCTTCTCATTCATGCACTTCTTTCCTAGCTCAATCAGCTTCTTCTTGTCCTTTATTGTTGAGAATATTTCAAATGCATAATCAAATTTATATTTGTTGATGCACTGATTTCCAACCTCAATAAGCTTCTCATTGTCACCAATTGCCACAAAAGCCCTTATAGCTGGTTCAAGCCTACTCTCACTAAGGCACTTTTTGCCTATGTCTAAAAGCTTTTCCTTATTGCCTGCAATCCGGTAGACCTCAATGCAATTGTCAAACTGCATCAATTTTTGGAAATCATCACCTACCTGATTCAGTTTTTCCTTGTTGCCAGCAAGGACAAAGCATTTAACAGCACTGTTCAGGTTGCCTTTTTTCCTATACTCATCTCCCATTACAGTGATTATATCAATCCTAATATCTGGGCTGAACATAGAAAAATTAAGATTGTCGATGCCTTTTTTCATCAATGAAGGCACTAAGTTTTTAAATTTACCAACCTCATGGTTGTTAAAGACAAGGTGGTCATTAGTCTCAACAATATCATCAACCATCTTTTTAATAATCTTTTCCTTCATTTCCATTTTAATCACCTACACTATCTCGATTCCAAGCTCCTTTGACATCCTAACTCTCTGCATTGCCACTGCCTTTTGGTCAAGTTTTCCAATAATCCAAGGAGAGCTGACACCTGTGATAATTGTCATTACACATATCTTCCCTTTCATATGGTCAGTAACCCTTGCTCCCCAGATAACATTTGCTTCAGTGTCAAGCTCTTCTGTAACAAGCTCCCCTATCTTTTCAACTTCTTGTAGTGTCATATCAGGGCCTCCTTCTATATGTATCAATGCACCTTCAGCACCTTGATAGCTTATCTCAAGCAAAGGATTGGATAATGCACCTTTGACTGCCTCCTCTACCCTGCTTGCTGTATCTGAATAACCTACTCCAATGGCTGCTACTCCGCCTGATTTCATTATTGCCTTGACATCTGCAAAATCCAAATTGACAAGGGATGGGACAGATATTGTCTCTATTATGCCTCTTATCATTGTTGATATCAGCTCATTTGCCACAGCAAATGCCTGTTGCACAGGCAGGTTTCCTGCAATCTTCACAAGCCTGTTATTATCAATCACTATCACAGTGTCACAAGCTTCCCTTAAATGGCTTAATCCCATCTCTGCCTTGTCTATCCTAGACCTTTCGATATTAAATGGCATTGTCACTGTCCCGATAATAATTGATCCCATTGTCTTTGCAATCTGGGCAATGAATGGAGAGGCTCCAGTTCCTGTTCCTCCACCCATCCCTGCGCATATAAACACCATGTCACTATTGCTGAGAACACTTTTGATATCGTTGACTGCCTCTTGCGCTGCCTGATTGCCTTTTTGAGGGTATCCTCCACATCCTAATCCCCTCGTGATGTTCTTCCCTATCAAGAACTTATGATCTGCTTCTGTTATGTTAAGATGCTGCTGGTCTGTATTGCATGCTATGATCTCAGCTCCTTTGACACCTTTCTTGCTCAACCAGCTCACCATGTTGCATCCTGCCCCTCCAACGCCTATAACTTTCATATTGGCATGGCCTATCATATCATTGCTTTTATTCGAATTTACCTGACTCATATCATATACCATATTCTCAACCTCTTTTTATTCTTTAGAAGGATGTTAAAACTAAAAATTTCCCCTTTTGATTTATCCAGTTTATTCTTTTGCTGGATAATTTTTTAAATCACCTGTTGTGGTGAGTCAATTTACATGATATAACTAATATATAAATGTTACGTTTTTGTATATTAATATAGAAATGTATATAACAATTCCGAATTGTATATATTAAAAAAAAATTAAAATTATATATAAAAT
>JBDROB010000060.1:0-46947 GCA_043810355.1 Candidatus Woesearchaeota archaeon | reverse complement strand
AGCACAAATAGTAATGGGGGAGGGGAAAAAAGAATATAGAAAAAACACCAGACCCACCACTAAACAACAAAACAACACCTTAATTTTTCTCAAAACCAAAGAATCCCAAGTTATAACCACACATACAATCGGAGATACTGTGATGACCAAAACATTTATAAACCCACTAATACTCCTGCTAGTTATCACCAAATCTTATAGGACGCTAGTCTTTCTATAAGAAATGCAGCCTGAGGTGATAAAAATGGCTGTGAAATAAATATTGAATGTTACAATAATTGATGTTTATCGATATAGGAGGCAAATATCATGACAGAAGAAGCACAATTTTTAGTACCTCAAGACATGTATCTAAAGTCTGGAATACACATAGGTACAAAGTTCAGGACAAAATACATGGAACAATTCATATACAAGACAAGACCAGACGGCCTGTCAGTATTAAATCTGCAGAAAATTGATGAAAGAATAAGGGTAGCTGCAAGTTTTTTAGCCCAGTATGCACCTGAAGACATTTTAGTCATCTCTAGAAGAGAAAATGGATGGAAATCTGTAAAAGCATTAGAAGCAGTCACTGGGATCAGAATCTTTGCAGGAAGATATCCCCCAGGAATATTAACAAACCCTGAATTAAAGAATTATATAGAAACAAAATTAATAATGGTAACAGATGCATGGCCTGACAGGAATGCAATATATGATGCAATGAAAGTTGGAATTCCTGTAGTCGCACTATGTGATACAAACAATCAGTCAAATAACCTTGACTTGGTTGTCCCATGCAATAACAAGGGAAAGAAAAGCATAGGCTTATTTTTCTGGATCCTCGCAAGGGAATATCTGCTTAAAAGAGGAGATATAAAAAAGCCAGAGGATTTCAAGTCACCTATAGAAGATTTTGTCGAGGAATAGACCCAATTGATGCTTTGACATATTTTTTATTATATTTTTTTTAATCCTTTTCTTTAACCTTATTTTATACATTCTTAATTAGGTCTTTCAAACTTTTCAATACCTTCTCCTATTATCTTAAAAAACATCTCTTTGCCAGGTTCAATGTCACTATGATTTTTTATTACAGCCATCCTGTTGTTCTTGTTAAGCTTGATTAACTCAATAAAACATTTGCACCTGTTCTTTAATATGAATCCACCAATAGGAAGGACTTTGTCTCTATTGTTGTTCTCTTTTTCTTCTAATTTTAAGCTTTCACTATCTTCATTATTCATATCAGCATATACTTGAGTTGTGACTAATATAGGGATATCATAATCTTTAGAAATCTTACTTAAATGCGATGTTATGTTCACAAAATCCTGATTTAATTTTTTTTGATCAGACTTATTAGCAATCTCAAGCCTGTAAGAAGAACTAATAGTGTCAACAATAATCAGACCAAATTTTTCATTAATGACTTTGTCAAGCTTTTCACATATTTTCTGCATCTCAGGAAAATTCTTTGGATTAAAAAAAATAGTGTTATTCAATTGCTCATTACAATCAGGCATTATCTGCTTGATACGATCAGTCGAAAGGCCTTTTTCTGTGTCAATATAAACAATCTTTTTACCAACTAAATCTGGACTGAGCATAGCAAGTATGCAAGTAAGAGTCTTTCCAGATGCAGCAGGACCATATAGTCCAGAAATAATCCCTTTTTGCAATCCACCCTCTAAAAATTCAGTGAAGTCCTGTGAATACAGCCTGATTCTGTCCATATGACAAAGAAATCCAACCAATATTATAAATCTTATCCTATAGTGATATTTCATGATATTTCACAAATTTTTAATACTCAAACCATTTATTTGATATAATGAGTGTCATGAAACACAGAAAATGGATTTTATTAGCAGTCTTTTTGATAGTGTTATCAATGAGACTTTATTTTGCTTTTCAGACAGATCATTTTAGCTCAGATGAAGCATATTTTACATTGAGGCAGGTAGAGAACATAAAATCAACAGGATTGCCATTAATCAAGGATGATCTTAGCTTTTCAGGAAGAACATATATTGTGCTACCAGTCTATTACTATATCTTAGCAGGGTTTAACCTTGTTTTACCTATTGAATTTGTGGGAAAAGTCATACCAAATATCTTGGCATCATTGCTTATATTTGTAATATATCTCATAACAGAAAGAATCACCAGAAGCAGAAAGGCAGCCCTTATGACTGCAGTGCTTTCAGGATTTGTACCTATCTTTTTCAGCAAGACCATAAACACAATATCACCATATTCTTTGGTGATACCTTTAAGTTTTTTACTGATATACCTCTTCATATCTTTGAATGAAAAAAATAGATTCATCTATTTTGTAATAACATTTGTCATATTACTTTTAATGCACTCATCATTGATAATTATTGTTCTTGGGCTTATGACCTTTCTATTCTTTGTGAGAATTGAAAAGCTCAAGCAAAGCAGGCAAGAACTAGAAGTGATACTGTTTACCTTCTTTATCTCTATATGGTTTTATATCATCATCTTTAAAGATGTCTTCTTATTCCATGGGCTCAGATTCCTATGGCAAAATGTCCCAAATCAATTATTCTCACAATACTTTTCCAATATCAGCTTTCTTACAATAATCAATCAAATAAGCCTATTTTCATTTATATTTGGGATCTATATCATATATAGATTGGTGATAAGGGAAAAGAATAGAGAATTATACATATTCATAAGCTTGGCCATAACACTCTTGATCTTGATCACCTTAAAGTTTATAACCTTAAACATGGGCATCATGTTCTTAAGCATAGTGATGCTCATCCTTTTCGGATATTTCTTCAAAATCCTAATACACTTTTTTGAAAAAACAAAATTTGAAAAATACAAAAAAGTAGGGATAAGCCTTTTCTATATTGCAGCATTGCTCACAATGATGATCCCTTCCTTAATCTATGCAAAAGGAGAGATCAACAATTCATTCAGAAACAATGAGATTGAAGTCTTGGAATGGATAAGAGACAATACAGCAGAAGATTCTGTTATTGTCTCATTTCCAAGGCAAGGAAATCTGATAACATCTGTTACAAAAAGAAAAAATGTGATTGACACTGATTTTCTCATGATACCTCAAATAGACCAAAGATACGATGACATCAATAAAATTTATACAACAAATTCTGTTATTGAAGCTATCCATCTTTTAAGCAAATACAATGCAAAATACATATATTTCTCAACAGACAGGCTGATTAAAAACTTTGGAATAAATGAAATAAAATATCTTGATGATAAATGTTTTGTTCCTATATTTGGAAAAGATAAAGTATTGGTATATGAATTAAGGTGTGAAGTGAGGTAAGCATGAGATTACAATTTAACAACAGGACAAAAACAGCGATCATAGCAGTGCTAGTGATATTCATACTGATAATCATGAGTTCAATCAGATATGTGAATAATCCAAATCTTCCAGGCAATGATGCATATTATCATCTTAATATCAACAATGCATTAAAGAGTGGTGAGAAAGTGTCGAGCATCTATAATGGAGGTTATACTTTAATCACATCATTTGATATATTTCTTTACATATTGTCATTGGCAATTGACGTGAAAATGGTTTTCTTTATTGTACCTCTTCTAATAGGGATCTTGACATTGGTAGTCTTATCTTTAATCTTAAAAGAAGTGAAAGTAAAATCAGATCAAAGATTCTATACCCTTTTATTCTTTATACTATCACCAATATTCATCTTCTCTATCTTTTTTATCAATTCAAACTCTTTTTATTTATTAATATCAATGGTTGCATTGTACCTGATAATGCTAAACAAGAAAACTCTTACTGTAATTTCAATTATCCTTTATTTATCATTAATCTTTTCAAACCTGTTGACAGTCATAATAAACATCTTTTTATTGCTTGGTTATGCCTCTTATGACCAAAAAAGAAGGAAACTGATCATAGGAATAATCTTCTTAATCACATTAGGATTTTTAGTCTATTGCACATCTGTAAACTATTTTCTTGGCACTCCTGAAATCAACAGATTGTTTCAAAAGAACATGATACAAGAATATCTCACAGACCTCGGCGGGTTTATCTCATTCACTACATTTAGCCTAATATTATCATTATTTGGACTATATTTTCTAAATAAAGGAGGGAAAAAATATCTGCCATTGATCCTCATAATATTCGGAACCTTTCTGCTATCATTTTTCTCGAATCAAGTGAATATTTTCCTGAACATCCTAATTGTAATATTGTCAGCCTATGCATTCAATAAGCTGCTAAGAATGAAATGGTCAAAGAAAATAATAAAAAATGCAGTAATATTATCATTGTTTCTAGGAATACTATTCTCAACATATTCATACAGCACAAGAATCATCACTGAGATCCCAACACAAGAGATGGCAAAGAGCCTTGAGTTTTTGAAAGAGTATTCTACTTTATCAGGAAATGTCTTATCACATTATTCAAGAGGGGATATAATCCAGTATTTTTCAGGACAAAAATCCATTTTTTATCCCCATTATCTTCACAGGCAAGGGGAAAGCCAAAGACTAATAAATGCACAGGAAATATTCCAGGAAGATGACCTTGAGAGTGCAAAAAAAAGATTGAAAGAACATGAGATTGGATATATCTATATTGATGATGAGATGAAAAACTCATTGGTATGGAGCAAACCAAATCAAGGATTATTGTTTTTATTCAGGAACAACGAAACATTTAAGAAAATCTATTCAAAAGATGGGATTGAGATAATCAAAGTGATTGATCAAATTGATTGATCAAATTGATTGATCAAATCTAATGATTATAATTAATGATAAGATTTAATGATAAGGTTGAATAATAAGGTTGAATAATAAGGTTGAATAATCAGAATAAAACATTAATAAGAATAAACAATAATAAACAAGAATTATCAGTTAAGAATGGCAGAGAAACTTGATAAGAAATATGCTTGGACAGGATTCCTACTAATATTCCTATTTTGGATACCTATATTCAATCTATTGATAATAATACCCTTAAGCATGTTCTTTTCCATTAGATCAATCAAAAGAATAAGGAATAAACCTGCAGAATATGGTGGGATGTTTCTCTCAATATTTGCTTTGATAGCAGCAATATTCAATTTTGCATTATCAGTAATAATCCTAATATTTCCTGAGAAGATCCATATCTTAACAGAAACAGGTGATCCAGGATTTAATATCGCACTAGTGATCATAGGATCTATTGTCTTGCTTGCAATGTCATCTTTTGCGATCCTCAAATAAAGAACCTTTATGGAAAGGTTTATTAACAATAACAAAGAACATACATTAAATGGAAACTGATATAATCATGGTCATAGGAAGCGTATTATTCGCAATTCTTTTTGCTTTCTTAATATTTGTCTTTGTAACAGCAGTAATATCCTTTTTTAAGAAAAGAGATTATCCAGATTTTGAGCCAAATATAAGCATCATAATACCCTGCTATAATGAAGAAAATAACATCAGAAAAACAATCAAATCCCTACATGATATTGATTACCCTAAAGAAAAGACTGAAATAATAATAATTGATGATGGAAGCACTGACAATACACTAGACATCCTAAAAAAAGAGCAGGATATGGACAGCAGAATCAAAATACTCAAAGGAAATCATGAAGGAAAATCAGCAAGCTTAAACCTGGGAGTGAAAGAATCAAAACATGAGTTTATACTGACAGTTGATGCTGACACAATCCTAGCAAAAGACTCCTTAAAAAAGATTGCAAGACCTTTTTCAGATCCTTCAGTAGGGGCAGTAAATGGATCATGTGTAGCTAAAAACTCAAACACAATAATGAGCATGTTCCAAAATATTGAATACCACTATAACAACCTGATAAGAAGAAGCTTTTCAGTGCTTTTCAACAATGGAATATGGTTTTTTGGAGCATTCATGTGCTATAGGAAAGATGTGCTGGAAAAAATAGGATATTTCAAGCAGGACACAATGACAGAAGACATGGATACAGCAATGGAGATTTATGCAGCTGGATACAGGGCAGTGAATGTGCATGATGCAATAGGATACACAATTGTGCCGGGCACACTAATGGGATTCTCAAGACAAAGAGCAAGATGGTGGATAGGCGGATTACAGACATTGAAGAAAAACAAAAAATTATTCTCAATAAAATCAAGCCCTTCAATAATATTCCTGTTCATAAGCTACTATTGGTGGACTTTATTTGCAATAATGTCACTACCAATAATAATATATCAAATAAATTACTGGCTACCATCTAATATGGGCAGTTTTTATACTGTCTTCATGTATCTATTCAGGTGGTTTACACTATTAGGCCCTGTATATGTAATCTACAAGATTCCGGAATGGGGCATTTCTTTATACAGCATATTTGGAGTGATGTCAGGAATAATAAGTGTTTTTCTGATAGTCAAATCCATCTATATGTTTAAGGATAATCTGACTATCAAGAACATTTTTGCAATATTCTTTTACTTTCCTTATACGATAATTTTAAATAGTATTATTGTAATAAGTTTGATAAAACTTATATTTTTAAAGAAAAGTTATTTTATTAACTAAAAGAGGGAATGGCAATGTTAAGTGATCTCATAGCAAGATTAGGTGAAAAGTCAATAGCATTTTTCCAATGGTACCTGCTGAATGGAAGGATTGTACTTGATTATGTCCATAATCTTTTTACCAGCACATTCAGGGTATTCTTAGTAATGACAGTACTGTTCACATCAATATACCTATTCATGTCATTGTTCATATTATTTAAGAGAAAAAGAATAAATGAGAAAGAGTATGATATCAAAGATGCTCCATTTGTCTCTGTACAAATCCCAACAAGAAATGAACTGATAGCATTAAGGTGTGCTGAGAAATGCCTTGAGTTTGATTATCCAAAAGAAAAATTTGAGATATTAATAGGAGATGACAGTGATGATCTATATGTATCTGAAGAGCTGATGAAATTCGCTGAGATACATGATAATGTTAAGGTAATAAAAAGGGAGAAAAATATAGGGTTTAAGCCAGGAAATCTCAATAATATGCTAGAATATTCAAAAGGAGAGATTCTTGTCTTGTTTGACTCAGACTTTACTCCAGATAGAGATTTCTTAAAGAGGATTGTCTATCCTTTTTTAGATAATCCAGATGTATCAGCAGTCCAGTCTAGGTGGAATTTCAATAATTTTGATCAAAACCTAGTTACTGTAATTGCTGCAAATATTGTATATGTTTTTCATCATGTTGTATTATCCTTTATGAACAGGTTTGATTCTGGATCATTATGCGGATCAGCAGAGGCAATAAGAAAAAAAGACCTTATTGAACTTGGAAAATGGAAATCAGGAAGCTTGACAGAAGATGTAGAATTTTCACTCAGAATCCATAAATCAAATAAGAAGATTGTATATCTGCCTGATCTAGAATGCAATAGTGATGTTCCTTTCAAGGCCAAAGATCTCTATAAGCAACAGATGAGATGGGCATATGGAGTGATTGGATCTTATCAAGAGCATCTTCCATCAATACTCAAAAAAAAATCACTTTCAATAAAGAGGAAAGTGCTAAGCATGTGCGCAGGATTTGGCTACCTTTTACCTTTGCTGATATTATTCTTGTTCTTTTTTGGATTAACCAGTTTTGTCACAGACAGGCCTGCTCCAATTGACATTGTCAAATTCTTATCAGAGACTGGAATCAATATATTATTGACTTCAGGAATGATAATAGCAAGTGTTTTTGCACTTTATCAGGCAAAAAAATCAAAGCATATACTTAGGATGATCCTTGGATCATTTACTATAGGGCTAGTGACAACATATTATGTGAATAAAGGAATAATCAAGTCTATCTTCAAAAAGCCAATGGATTGGTATCTGCTGAACAAATCAGAATATAAAGCATCCCAATAATTAATTTAAATCAGTATCTATATCTAGCATAATAATCAATCTAATCAATCATATAATGATAGACCAAACTATTATCATAAATGAGTGGAGAAAGAAATCAATTAGAATGAGATTGGCTAATCCAACTTCAATATTATTTATTATATTCATCTTATTTTATGCTGTTCAAATCATATTCAGGCTTTATTCTGATAGGATTGCTCCATCCGTAGATCTTGCAGTTGCAGTTATGATGTTGAGCATTTGTCTTATTCTACACCTATTATTTAAATTTAAGATTATTGTGCCTATTTTATTAGCAATAGGGCTTTTCACGCATATAATAGGGCTTTACAGGATTATACCTATCAATGAGTATTATATTGGAACATTATATGGTGCACCACAGCTAAATTATCATTATGACTGGTTTGTGCATTCATTTGGATTTGGAATGTATGTTCTTGCAGCCTGCATTGTATTTTATCCCTATCTCAGAAAGGCTTTTAGGAATAAACCTATAATTTTTCTTTTTATTCTATTCTTTATGATGGGATTGAGTGCTGTAAATGAGATAGTCGAGTTTGCAGGATATACAGCATTCGGTTATGGAGAAGGATTCTTAGAGTTTGGAGATGGAGATAGCTCTCCAGACCATGGTCCTTGGCAGAATGCTTCAATGGATCTAATAAACAATCTTTTAGGTGGGATAGTGTTTGCTGGAATGTTTATGCTGTTCAAAAGGAGAAATGAGAAAATCAGATAAAATCAGGATTTTCTTTTCCTAATAGTTATAAGGTCTCCAACAGTCAATGAATCAGATTTTGAAGGTTTAGTGTACTCCCTTCTCACTTCTTCCTGCTCAACCAAGCTGATATTCAGGAATTTCTCCAGTTTCCTTGCAAGGGTTATGCTCGGCTCCATCCTACCAGTCTCGATATTATGGATCAAGTTCTGCTTTTCATTGATTTTTAGAGCAAAATCCTCCTGCTTTAAGTTGAGATTTTCCCTTGCATTCTTAATCCTCTGAGAATAGTCTTCAGCAATCAATTGGATAATCTCTTTTTCTGGACCTCTAATAATCTTTTTAATAAACTCTTTTTCACTTTTCTCTTCTTTCTTAACCTGTTCAACAGTCTTGACCCTTTTTATTAATTTTCCATGCGAGCTGCAAGATTTGCAGACCTCTAATTCAGAACCTTCAATATCAACAAGAAATAACTCTGCCTGTTTTCCGCAAGTATTGCATTGCATAATTGATAGAAATGAATAATTGTTTTTAAATTTTGTGTTGGAAATTAGGAGAAAGTGTCTAATTCAGGATCCAATACCTTTTTCCAATAATCATCCTGGTTGTCTTTAGGTGGATTAAACAGGTTAAAAACAAATTCCTTGTCCTTGACTGCATCAATCATTTCAGGAGTTGGTCTCCAATCTATACCAAGGTGGTCAAACAAGGGTTTCATTATATAACATCTCATGAACAAGCATTTTCTCTTCAATAATTCCTTATTCATTGATGTCAGCTTTTTCCACTGCTCAACAGAGAGCAAACTAATGCTTTGTGATAGTTGTTTTATTGATTCGAGATCATTGATCATTTTTCCATCAGCTTCAACCAGGAATTTAGTTAATCCTGTTATGGGATCACCTTTGTAATGGCTGTGGCAAGAGATTGCCTCGCAGCTAAATTCAATATCCTTGTAAATAGTGTAGATTGTAACAGTTTTACAAGGAGTCTTAAGGTCTGGCCAGACCAATAATGGCCTTAAATCATGGAAATGCTTGATCACAAGAATATGGTCATTATCAAGATGGTATGGCCCGAAGTTTTCAGCACTGAAATCAGTATAGAAGTCAGTATATAATCCATTGACTAAGTGGTAGCAAGCAGTATAAAGCCTTCCAAGTACTTTTGAAATTTCAGGATTGCCATTAGTAAAATCTTTTTTCATAATACTGTTTAATTCAATTGAAGAATGCATGATATTACTATGATGTGCATGAGGGTCATTTTTCACTTTGGCCAGGATAATATCATGGATAAACTTTGAAAGCTTTTTTCTTCTTTCTTCTTCAGTTTTTGAAGATTTCAGATCTAACAAAAAGAAGTATAACTGAGCCCTTAGGTTTGAGATCCCTGGAATATTATTTGCTATCTCTTTGATTGAAATATCTTTGCTCTTTGCAGTGTCAAAAGCCAATTCAATCTTATTAATCCACTGCTTGTCAAACAAAGGATGGAAAGCAAAGGGATTGATAGGCTCTAAAGTATCTAAATCCATATTACCAAGGATTTCACAATTGATTTGATAAATTCGTTTATTTGCATTTTAGATTCCATTCCTGAGATGGACCAATATTATTCATTTCTTCATTTTGTTCATCAATCTTATGTATGTCTCCAGATTTGCCACACATATGTATCTTATCTCCATCCTTTAATATTTCAGTAGCATTATTAGCTGCAACAATGCAAGGGATTCCCATCTCCCTGCTTACAATAGATGGGTGGGATGTAAGACCTCCAATATCACAGATGATTCCACCTGCTTTTGCCATGATTGGAACCATAGTTGGGTCAGTTAGTCTTGTGACTAAGATATCATTCTCATTGAATTTTTCATGGTCTTCAATGTTATTTATAACTCTGACTATTCCAATGACCTTACCTTTGCTAGTTCCTAATCCTGAGAGTAATTTTTTCATTTTTTAATACCTGTTTGTTTTATATTAAATCTTGAAGATGAGGAAGATGTTCTAGCATATGGCCTCTATATACTGAACCATCAAACCTTTCAAAATTATTATCTTCAACAACAGCTAATCCATTTCTAGTTGAAGTTACATGACAACCTATGATAGGATCCAATCCATTAAGTGCTGCAACAAGATTTGGAAAGGAATCTTCATAAACAGCTATAGTGTGAGGGGAATCATATCTTTCAACAGCTTTTCTCCATGTTCTTATATCTCTTTTACTGCCAATAGGAACTGTGCTGATTCTATCCTCCCTTCTTACAAGATCTTCTGGATCAACATACTGTCCTTTTCTTAAATCATAATCTTCTGCAGCAAGTTCAATACATCTTTCGAGAACATAATCTGTTCCAGCTGAAACAATAACTGGTTTAATACCTTTTCCTCTAGCAAAAAGCACTGTTTCAACAAAACCAGGCATGATCACAAGTGGTTGTTTTCCTGATTTTATCATATCTTCTTCATCTCTTGCTTCTGCTTCTTGTGTTTGTCCAGAATATCCATGGCTTATTAGTTGTGACTTCAGTCCTTCTACTGCACTTTCAACCCAGCCTTTTTCATCATAATGATAAGCTGGACCTAGTACATCAAGAACTGCTATTCTTTGTCTTGTCATTTTTTATCACCTGTTGTTACTTTATAATCTCTGTAATCACTTACAATAGGTAGTGAGCATTTAGTATTTAAACTCTTGTTGTCGGTTTTACGACAGCAACTTTTAAATATTAGATGTGATTTATATAGTGAATGGATGTGAAAACAGTATTAGGAGAGTTAGGGCTTTCAGAAGGAGAATCAAAGGTGTATCTAGCTCTGCTTAAGTTAGGATCTTCTCCAGTAAGCAAGGTGAAAGAAGAGACACAATTGCATAGGACCACTATATATGATTTTGTTGAAAAACTGCTCAACAAAGGGCTTATAAACTATGTTGTGAGGAATAATGTGAAATACTATAAGGCTGCAGATCCTCAAAAATTGATGGAATTTTTGAAAGAGAAGCAAGACCATCTTCTCAAGGTTATGCCTGAACTAGATAAAATGGCAAAATTCACAAAAGAAGAGGTGAAGGTAGAGGTATATAAAGGAAAAGAAGGCTTGAAGACAGCAATGCTAGAATGTGTGAGGATAGGAGATGAAGTCTTGGGAATGGGATTAGATGATATTATGTGGAAAAAAGAGCTGCCAATTTTTATTGACCAATACCAAAGGATGATAAGGGAGAAAAATATCCATGAAAGGATACTGACAAAAGTGAATCCTGGATATTTGTTTGACCAAAGGCAGACACATTACAAATTCATACCTGAAGATCTATTCAGCCCGACACATACACTTGTATATGGCAATAAGATACAAATGGTAATGTTTGAACCAAAACTGACAACAATTGTTATTGACAATAAAAAATTAGCAAATGCATACAGGAAACATTTCAATGTATTATGGGAACAGGAGTCAATGATATTCAGAGGAATAGAAAATGTCAAGACTATATTTGAAGAGATGGCAAATACATTGAAAAATGGAGATGAGTATCTTGCTTTTGGTGTACCTGAGAGTGCAGATTATCTTGCAGACTTTTTTAGTGGAATAATGAAAAAGATTGAAGAAAAAGGAGTTGATGTAAGAGTTATTTTTGACAAACGTGCAAAAGGACAAATTAAAAGTTTGGAAAACTTCAAGAGGTTTAAATATAAAACTCAACATCCTGATTTTATGTCTCCATCTGAAGTAAGCATTTATGGAAACAAGGTTGCATTGATATTATGGGGCAAAGTGCCTCAAGCATTTGTAATAAACAATAAAGAGATTGCAAACTCTTTTAGAAAATATTTTGAAGTCATGTGGAAGACTGCGAAATGAGATGATTCTGAACATTCCCATATTATTTCAATTCAACAATAACATACCTTTCCCGCGGTCCGTCAAAGTCGCACAGCATAATGCTTTGCCATCTGCCTAGCAGAAGCTTTTTCTCTTTGAATGGGACAAATTCACTTGGTCCTAGAATTGAGGATTTTAGGTGAGCAGATCCGTTTTGGTCTACTGAGTCATGAAGCCATTTTCCCTCAGGAATCAGTTGATCTAAAAGGTTTAAAGTGTCTTTCTGGATATTAGGATCCCAATTCTCATTTATTATGATTGCAGCAGTCGCATGAGGAGTATAGATATAGCAGATGCCTTCATTGATATTGCTATTGCTGACAATATCCTGGACTTGTTTGGTAATGTCAATTATTTGCTGTTTTTTGTTTGTTGTTATGGTTAGTTGTTGCATTTTATCTAAAAAATCTAATCTCTAATATATAAATTATTATAGCATTGAGAAGATTATTATAATCTATCGAAAAGTATATAAATAAGTATACTATTTAGTATATCATAAGGTGATAAAATTATGGATTTTGGCAAAATCAGCATAAAACCCACCAAACATTTTTTATTAGAACATTCAGATGTTGAATGGGATCTTGTTGTCATTACTATTTTGTTACCTACAAAAACCCATCCAAATGCGCGTCAAGGCAAGGACAGATTTACATATATTAAGAAATACAAGAAATTTGTGATTGAAGTGCATACAAAAAATGATGAAATCAATGGTTTAATCTGGGTTATAAATGCTTTTAAGGTCAGGAGGTAAAAATGGCAAATAAAAATTGTCCCCAATGCAAAGCAAACTTGGAAAAAGTAAAGTTTGATGTAGGTTATGGGATAGAAGTAGAGTCTTTGCATTGTAAAAAGTGCGGATTCAATATTACACAGGAAAATAAGCTGGAAAATGCAATTAAAACATTGCGCGAACAAATGAATAAAGAGGTAAAAGTGGTTACAGTCGGCACTGGATTAGGCATAAGATTTCCAAATGAATTTGTGAAGAATTACAAATTAAAAAAAGGTGAGGATATCACTATCAAACCTGAGTCAGATGGAATAAAGATTGTTCCAGAAATTTGATCTTTTTGTTGCATTTTTTTTTAGGTTATTAATTTCAATTTGTATATTAATAACTTCAATCCATATAGAAGTAATGGCAAGGTTTTTAAATATTATTCTACTTATGTATGTAATGGCAAAGAATTCGTTTTTATTAGTCAACCTGAAAGAGGACCAGACCAAGAAGCTGGCACAGGTAATAAATAATGATTCATGCAGGAGCATTCTTGATTATCTGGCAGATAACACTTCAACTGAATCAGATATCTCAAAAAATCTTAATCTACCAATGTCAACTGTCCATTACAATCTGCAGGCTTTGATTAAAGTAGGGTTGATTGAAGCAGAAGAGTTCCATTATAGCGAGAAAGGAAGAGAAGTGCTTCATTACAAGCTTGCGAACAAATACATAATAATTGCTCCAAAAAGCACCTATGGAATCAAGGAAAAACTAAGGGCAATATTGCCTGTTGCAGCAATAGTAGGAGCATTTGCATTTACAGTTCAGTTTTTTAGAAACAATTTCTTTGCTCGATCATTTTTAACTACAGGTGCAGATATGAGTGCTGCTAGTCTAACAGCAAGTGAAGCAGCAAAAGCAACCATGAATGAGGTTGCAAGAGAAAGTGCTGAAAAAGTCGTAGATGTAGCAGCTTCAACTGGAGTTGAAGCAGTTGTAGATTCAGCTGCGTCAACAGCAGGTTCTGTGGCAAATGCAGCATCAGGTGCAGGAGCACAGGCAATAAGCGCTTTACCTAATGTGACTACAACAACCTTGAGTTCAGCAACTTCAACAACAAGCACTATTCCAACTGCTACAACTGAGGCAGTAAGAACAATAGTGCAAGTCCAAGAGCCGAATATTGCATTATGGATCATAATTGGCGCAGTAATAGCTTTAATCGGATATCTCTTGGTTGATTATTTCTATATCAGTAAAAAATATTAGTAAAAACAAATTACAACACTTAATCTTTTTAGACAGAGAGATAAATAAGAAAAGTTTTATATATCTCAAATTCTAATCATAAATTAGATGGTAGTGGCAACTGTAAGGTCAGGAATGTACATAATTTTAGTAGTATCCTTGATTTTAATCATTGAAGGATGCAGTGAAATTGATGAGACCACAACTACTCTTGCAACATATCAAACAGAATGCAATAATGATGATGAATGTGCAATTGGAGGTTGCTCATCCCAATTATGCATATTAAAGACAGATCAGGATATTGGTGGTGGATTTTTCTCAACCTGCGAGTATAAGGAAGAATATGGTTGTGTAAAACTAACAGAATGCTCATGTGTAAAAGGAACATGCCAATGGAATCAAAATGATGAATTTATAGAATGTCTTGATAACGCCAGAAATGGGTAAATATCAGCCAGATAAATAATTGAATAATCAGAATTAATAAAATATTAACAATATCAATAAAATGGGTAAAAAAGAGGTGAAGGCAGTCAAAGAAGTAAAAGATGTGATAGCTAATTCTATAAATAAAGGAGTATCAAAAAGTGAGATAAGGAAATCCCTTTCAAATCTAGGATTTGATGAGAAAATAATTGATATCGAGCTTGGCAAGATCAAGGAAAAGAAGCAGAAAAAAGAAAAAGAAAAGAAAAGATTTCATACAGGCACGATAATAAAATTTGAGAATGTGAACAAGTCATTCAAAGACAATGATGTCTTGAGAAATATCAATTTTGAGATAGACCAAGGAGATCTGTTCGGCATCATAGGATTAAGCGGAAGCGGAAAGACAACAATTTTAAACATATTAATTGGATTTATTGAGCCTGAAAAAGGAGATGTAAAAATAAAATTATATGAAAAAAGCGATTATGAATCAGTTTTTAAGAATAGGAAAGACATAGAGAACTATTTTGGATTTGCATCGCAAGAATCCTCTTTCTATAAGAAGTTGACTGCAGAAGAAAATCTCTTGCATTTTGCATCATTATATGGATTGCGAAAAAGTGATGCACAAAAGAGGGCGAAAGAGCTTCTGGACCTGATGGAACTGAGTGATTCAAATAAAACATTAGCAGGAGACCTGTCAGGAGGAATGCAGAAAAGGCTTGACATTGCATGCTCAATGATACATTCACCAAAAGTATTGATACTGGATGAGCCAACTGCAGATCTCGATCCTTTTTTAAGAAGGGAAATGATGGGTCTAGTCAAAAAAATAAATGAGCAAGGGACAACAATAATCATTGCATCACATTTCCTGCAGGAAATCGAGCATCTTTGCAACAGAATAGCAATCCTGCACAACAAGACAGTAGTAAAAGTATGCACTTCAGAGAATCTTGGAGAAATGTACAGGAAAGAGGAAGAAATACATATTGAGACCACGCCTGGAAACTATTCCAGGATTGAGAAATCAATATCAGGAAAAAGACTAATAATAAAAAAAGTTGTCATCAAAGACCATAAACTGATTGTGCATACATCAAATGCAGGGGATGTACTTGATGGCTTGATAAAAATCATAGAACATTCAAAAGAGAAGATTGTCAATATCAAGATTGAAAAACCAGACCTTAGAGATATTTTTGAGGATATAATAACAAAAACAAAAAAATGAGCAAAATAATAAGCATAATAAAAAAGAATATCAGGCTATTGTTAAGGTCAAAGAGCTCTGCATTAATAGTGATACTTGGACCAATGCTGATAGTGCTGCTAGTTGGGCTAGCATTTGACAATGCCAATATCTTCAGCGTGAACATAGGTGTCTTCTCAGAATCATACAATGACCTGACAAACTCATTTATAGACAAGCTGTCAGAACAACAATTTTCAATAGTCAAATCAAACACAGAAAATGAGTGCATTGAAGACATAAAAGAGGGAAGGCTTCATATCTGCATTGTGTTCCCGCCAGACCTAGATATTGAGAATACTAATGCTTCAAATGAGATTGTTTTCCATGTTGATTATTCCAAGATAAATCTTGTGTGGGCAATCAGGGACATGATAAGCGAGAAACTGAAATCAAGGTCAAAAGAATTGAGTGTGGACCTAACTGATGTGATATTAGGAAAATTGCTGGCTGCTCAAGAAGAGATAAGAAATCAAAACACTGTAGTAGTTGATTTCACCAATGATTACACAATGATAGCAAAGGAAGTGGAAGAAATAAAAACCAATCTTGATGAATTGGACCTTTATGTTGATATCGGTGACTTCCATTTGAATGACATATCAAACACTTCTGATTACATAGTGTATTTGGTTGATATTGTGATTGAAAAATCGAATAGTGCATTAGGGTCAGTCGCATCTGACATAGAAAACCTTGGAAATGTTTCTGGAAGCGATTCAATAAATGACAGGGTGAGAGAGACAAGAAATTGGCTGAATGATGCCAAGAGAATAATCAAGAATAATACCAACAAGCTGGATGAAATGGTAGATGAGATGGGAGATTCAGTAGGTGATGCAAAAGGAAAGCTTGACACTGCAATAATCACAAGAAAAGACATCTCTGAAAAAGTGAATGAAATCAATGACAGGACAAGCTCTAGCCTCCAGAATATAGTCAAGATAAGGAAAGCATTGAATGAGATTGACACAAGCGTTGAGGCGATCAATGTCAAAGATTCAGAGACTATTGTAAATCCAATTCAGACAAAGATGAAGCCAGTGATAACTGACAAATCCCATCTAGACTATATTTTTCCTGGACTTATAGTGCTAATAATCATGTTTTCAGCAATAATACTTGCATCAACATTAGTCATAATGGAAAAGGAGAGCAAGGCATATTTTAGGAATTTCATAACCCCAACAAAAGATCTTACATTCTTTTTTGCCACTTACTTGTCTGCGTTAATAATCATGATAGCAATGCTAGTGATCATGCTGTTGATAACATTCATATTCATACCTAATCTTATCTTCTCAATCCTGACAACAATAGTAATATTGATAATCATCACAACACTTTTTATATTGATAGGGATGGCAATCGGATACTTATTCAATTCTGAGATGACCTCAACATTGGCATCAGTTGTTGTATCATTCCTATTGCTGATAATGTCAGGATTGATATTCCCAATTGAAGGCATGCCATATCATCTGATCAAAATTGCCCAATCAAACCCATTTGTCGTTGCTGAAGGGTTATTGAAGAAATCTGTGCTATTCAATTATGGATTAGGTGATCTAGGCAGCAATATAATAACATCTTTAATTTATATTGTTATTTTCCTGATAATTGCTGTTGTGATACAAAAAGTTAATAAAAAGCATTATCTATCCAAATATGTGAAAAAATTTATTCCGAAAAAAGATTTTAACAAAAAACAAGAAAAGACTAAGAAGGATGTGAAAGTTTTTCAGAAAAACAAGGCTTTTCAGGAAAGAGAAAAAGCAAGACAAGAAAATAAATCAGATTAAGAGTCATATCTAGACCATATTCTGGATAAGGGAAATCCTTTCAAAATTCTTTCTTGCATCATGCTTATTGTAAACAACATCATATATTGTGTTGATGAAAGGGGCATGGATATGGTGCTTATCAATCAATTCTTTTACAACTTTTAATGTTGCAAGACCTTCAGCATGCTTTCTCTGGCTATCTAGGATATTGACTGCTTTTTCATAGTCAGAACCTTGTCCAATCAACTCTCCAAAATACCTGTTCCTAGTGTCACCAAAACAAGAGGTTGTAATGTCACCTATCCAAGAATTAGATGAAGTATGGAATGATTTATAGTCAGAACCAAGAATGATGGCCAGTTTCTCAATCTCTTTCAGACTTTGAGCTATAAAAAAGGATTTTGAGGAGACACCTAATCCTAGGCCATCGATGATGCCTGCACCAATTGAGATCACATTCTTAAAAGCACCTCCAAATTCAACACAAGCAATATCATTAGTTATTTCAACATGGATTGTTGTAGGCTTGAATACCTTATTGAGGATATGGAGAGCTTCGTCATTTTCACATCCAATCTCAGCGCCTACAGGATATCCATGGGCAACATCATCTGCGATCATACCTCCAGATAATGACGCTACAGGGTTTTTGGTGTTCAGGACCTCTTTTATCACCTGTGACATCCTTAGATTTGTCCTGTCTTCAAGCGCCTTGGCAAGGTTCAGAATAATTGCATTTTGAGGAATATAATCTTTAATTGATTCAGATGCTTTTCTCATCAATTGAGCAGGAATAGCCATGATAACAATATCTGTTCCATCCAAGCATTCATTAATATTTCCTGTTGGAATAAGATTATAATTAATAATCAATTCAGAATAAAAGAAAGGATGCTTTCTGTTGTTTTTCAGACCTTCAATATATTCCATATTAACATCATAGATAAAAATATCAATATCCTTATGAGTCCTTGAAAGAAGGAGGGAGATAGCATAACCAAAAGCGCCACATCCAATGATTGATATCTTTTTTACCATTGATTTAAGTTCTTATCAATCATTTAAAAAATTATCTGTTGGAAAATAGGATGTTATTAATATTCAACAGAAACATTTTTATTGTCTCTTTTATTAGATCCTGATATGATAAAAAAAGTCATCATTGTAACAGGAACACCAGGAACTGGGAAGACAGAGATTGCGAAAAAGATTTCAAAAGCTTTTGGTTTTAAATATGTTGATGTGAACAAGGTTGTTCTTGAAAATCAATTGAGCGAGGGGTTTGACAAGAAGAGGAAGACAAAGATTATTGATACTAAAAAATTAGCAAAGGCGCTTGTTGATCTGATTAAGGAATCAGAAGAGAGTTTAGTGATTGATTCACATCTTTCTCATTTTGTCCCTAAGAAATATGTTGATCTTTGTGTTGTGACTAAGTGTGACTTAAAAATTCTTGAGAATAGGCTGAAGAAAAGGAAGTATGGGAAGGAAAAAGTGAGAGAGAACCTAGATGCAGAGATATTTGACATCTGCTTTAATGAAGCGAATGAGAAAAATCATAAAATTATTCTGATTGATACAGGTAAAATGATTCATCTATCAGATTTAAAGAAATTAATCAAATTTTAATTCTTATTTGGTGAGGATAAATCTACAATATATCCTAAGATTCTGAACCTGTTGCTAGATTTAAGCACTCTTTCCCTTACTCTATGATTATAGTCATTTGCGAATTGATGAGCTCTACCACTTGAAATCCAATCAGAAATCAACTCTTCTCTTTGAATATGTCTTTTCTCTTGAACACTTCTTGAATCACCATAATCCCATATTTCAAGAGCTTGAGTGTATAACTTGTTAGCCATATGCCTTTCTTTAGGAGATTGAGATTTAGTTCGGTAATTATCCCTAAATTCTTCTGCTTTTGGTGATGATGACCATTCATAAGATGCTTCTTTTCTAGTCAGATTTCTTCCTAGAACTGACTGTTCATCACAATATGCCCAGATCTCATAAATCTGATGAAGGTGAAATAATGGATCATAAGCATAATGATATGTTTCAACTGCATCGTCAATATGCCTGTTAGCAAAATCATGAACAAATGATCTGGCTTTACTAAAGCAAGATCTCAAGCCTAATAAATGAGATTGGGAGAAAGATAACAATTCTGAAATGCATGTCATTTGTTGAGTTTCTTCTTTTAGTGCCATTGTCGTTAATGTCTTATATTTTTCTTGAACAATTTGATCAGGTTTAGTTATGATAAACTAATCAGTGCCTTAATCCTTCTAAAAATCTATGAGGGAGTCTTTCTCTTTGTGATAATATCTCAATTATTGTCTCTTTGGTTGGTAAACCCCTACCATACAACAATTCAACTGAGGGGACAATTTTAGCTAAGCCATTTCCTGCTGAATTACTGCATTCACATGCACCTAAAACAATATATGATATGTCAAATTCAGGATCTGTTTCATGAGGCAGAAAAGGATCTCTTCCATTATTTTGATCTCTGGTCTCAGGCAATGTCGGACTTGCCATAAGGAGAGCTGTAAGTGCTTTATAACCATCATGTGCGTCTGCATAGAAGTGGATCAATTGTCTTGCTTCTTCAAGAGAATGAACATTGGATGGGTCTGGTTCTTTAGGCAAATGCATACCTTGAGGAGGTTCTTTATAATGTGACATTGTTGAATCTCAATATCCATAAACATCAAATACCTTTTATATACATTACCTACAAAAAAATGATTTTTCGTGTTTTTTACAGAAAGATTTTAATAATTAAAGTGATTCTTACGGATCATGGAGCAGATATTTCAAGAACTTCAGCAGGGGTTTGACCTTAGTGACAAGCATATACTTATCCTAGAGGCTCTCTATAAAAAAGATTTAGGGGCAAATAATATATGCAATGAGACAAAAATACCAAAAGGAAGGATATACTCCTATCTCAATGACTTAATAAGATTACAGTTGATAGAAAAATCTGAGAAAAAACCTTATTTATACAGCATGAAGGATTCAGACAAAAAAATAATGAATTTCTTGAATTACAAATTTGACAGCATGGTTGATAAACAAAAGAAAATCATGGATCTGCTTGAAAAGAAATCAACAATAGATAATGTTGAGATAATCCAGTCAGGAGATGATTTTATATTTAATCTGCTAAAGCTGATCAAAGAAGGGAAGGTATTCAGGTCAATTGTGCATCATAGGTCAATCCCATTTGCATTATATCCTTCAAACCTGAAGGATTTTCAAAAAGTCAGGGAGGTCATAACAAAAAACAGGCCTACATATGCGCATACAACAAAACAGATGGCATCAATAATCTACAAGTCATATACAGACGCATTCCAGAAAAGAAAAAGGTTCTTTGAAATACTAGAGAAAGAATCACTTGTGTATAACCTTAACATAATCAAGAAGGAATTGGGAGCTCAGTTCCTAAAAGAAATGATAAATGACCTGAGAAAAAAGCTAGAAAACAACAGGATAGACATCTATGTAGTGGATGAATACATTCCAATGCATGTATTTCTCACAAAAAATAAGGTATTTTTATCACTGATGCATCTTGGAGTCACAACTGGGACAATAATCAGAAGTGACAGGATTGTGACACTATACAAAGAGTTTTTTGAGGACATGCTTGAAAGATCAAAACCCATTGAATTCTATCTGAAAAAGATGAAGATATGAAATCATTCCAGAATCTCAACATCATCTACTATTCCGTCTGAGTCAAGGTCAGTACCTTCAACAACTTTTGCATAAACCTTGCTGTTATGCCTGTTTCCCATGCAGATATCATCAAAATGCTTTATGAACGATATGATTGTGGCCCTTGTCCCTGAAAATCTTTTCCCTGCAATCACAAGGATTGATTTTTCAGGATTAAAAGGAGATCTTAGCTTTACAATCAGCCCAGTCTCTTCAGATGTGTATGTCTTATTTGATATTGTGGATTTTATATTATTCTGCTCAAAGCGTATGCTCAATTTTGAATTGATCTTAGCAGTAATGCTGTTGACAACAGGACCTCCAATCAGGATGATGTTATTGTTCTTAAGATCCTCAGCCCTAGTCTCAGTGTCAAGCTTTACACTGATATTAGGGACATAATTTAGGAATGTTCCAAAAAACAATGCAAGATCAATCCCATAGTATCCATCTCTTGATCTGGCTTTCTCTGGGCCATGGGGATCAGGGCTTCCTACAATAATCAAAGCCTTAAGGATACCATCTTCAATGAATGGCTCTAAAAACCTCTTGTAATTCTCCTTGACTTGAAATAGTTTCTGAGTCTCTTCAAATTCCTTAAAACTCAGGAAAAAACTAGGTTCAGCAAGATCATAGACTTTGGCTTTTCCTCCTTTTTCCACTTTTTTGCTTATCACATTTATGATACCATTCTTCTCAAGATTGTGGATATGGTAATAGATTTTTTGCTCATCTTGTCTAAGATTTTTTGCAATCTCTTTTGGATAAGAAGGTCTTTTAGAGATCTGATACAGTATCTGCTGAGCAAGGTCAGTAGAGATGCCTTTTAGGTTATGGGGCTTAAGCTGCTTTGAAGGCAATGAAAATGTTTTTCCATCCTTATACTTGACTACAAACATTTTTTCCCTGAAAATTTGACAATAAACCCTTTAGTTCAGTCTCTGTTATAACTTTTTTCATAATTTATCTGAAAAATCACTGAATTCAACATGCAAGTCACTCTATTTATAAATATTTTTTGGTTGGTATTATAAAAAAATACTAATCTTTATAAATCAATGGATTTTCATAGGCATATCAAGGTATATCAAAATGTGCGGGATAATCGGATGCAAAGGAGTTGAAAATGGGAATATGGTAGTCATAAATGGACTAAAAAGGCTAGAATACAGAGGATATGACAGCTATGGGATAGGATATCTCCAAGGCAATGAAATCCATATATTCAAAAAAGTCGGAAAGATAAGTGATTGGGATGGAAACAACCAGTTATTAAAGACTGATACTAGGATATCAATAGGCCATACAAGGTGGGCTACAAATGGCAGTGTTTCAGAGGCAAACTCCCATCCTCATACAGCCAAGGATGAGATAGCTGTTGTCCATAACGGCATAATTGAAAACCACCAAGAGCTGAGAAAAGAATTAAAGGAAAAAGGATATAAATTCTATTCAGAGACTGACACTGAAATAATCCCGAAATTAATCCACTATTACATGTCTGAAGGTGATGATTTCAAAAAGGCGACAAGAAAGGCATTGCAAAGGCTTGAGGGAAGTTTTGCAATAGTAGCTATAAAAAAAGGTTCAGAGGAAATGACATTTGGAAGAAGAGGGAGTCCTTTGGTTTTAGGAGTTGGAGATAATTGCTTCTATATTGCAAGCGATGTTCCTGCATTTTTAGAGCATACAAACAAGGTCATCTATCTGGATGATGATGAGTATGGAATAATCAAAGATAAGATTGAGGTCTTTGACCTAAAAAATGACAATCAAGTCAATAAAGATATCAAAGAGATCAATTGGAGCCTTGAGTCAGCAAAAAAAGGAAATTATGACCATTATCTAATAAAAGAAATCCATGAGCAAAAATTCACAATAAAAAGAGCAATAGAACAGGACACATCTCTAGTGAATCAGGCAATAGATAAATTGCAGAAAGCAGATGACATATATTTTATTGCATGCGGAACAAGCTTTCACGCTGCTCTTGCAGGATCATACATATTCTCTAAGATTGCAAACAAGAAAATCAATACAGTATTAGCGAGTGAATTTGAAAACTATGGAAAGTTCGTTACAGACAAATCTGTTGTCATAGGACTGAGCCAGTCAGGTGAAACTGCAGATTTGATAGAGGCGCTAAAGACTGCGAAGAAAAAAGGGGCAACACTAATATCAATTGTGAATGTAATGGGATCAACTATCACAAGATTATGTGACATCAACATAATGATGAATTCAGGGCCTGAAATATGTGTCTTGTCAACCAAAAGCTATTCCAGCCAGCTGGCGATATTAATTTTATTAGCTTATGGAATTATCGGAAAACTTCAGGAAGGAAAATCAATAATTGAGAAGGCATCCAAAGAAGTGGAGAACCTTATTGATGAGAATTCTGAGAATCTGAAAGGCCTTGCCAAGCAGCTAAAAGATCAAAAAAGCATATTCTTAATAGGAAGAGAGATTGCATATCCAACATCATTGGAAGGGGCATTAAAGATAAAGGAAGTCAGCTATATCCATGCAGAGGGATTTGCTGGCGGAGAACTAAAACATGGAAGCATAGCACTTTTTGAAAAAGGAGTTCCAGCAATCATAGTTGCAACTGATGAGACAAGGCAATTGATCCAAAGCAATGCATCAGAACTTAAGGCAAGAGGAGGATACATAATAGGGATTGATTCAAAACCAAATGAGATCTATGATTATCTGATAAAATTGCCTGAAGCTGGTGCAGCGACTCCAATATTATTGATGATACCTCTTCAGATCCTTGCATATTATCTTGCACTTGAAAGAGGGACAGATCCTGACAAGCCAAGAAATCTGGCAAAGTCAGTCACAGTGAAATGAAGTTAAAGAATAAACTAATTAAAACATTAAAAAAGTTAAAAATAACAAAAAGGAACGAATTTCAATTGCAGAAATATTGGCATGAAATTAGGTATCTTATGTGTTATATTCAATTAAGAATAATGGAAAAAATGAAACAAATAAAATGTCAGAATTTTCCATCCAGTCTTTGACTGGTGGTAAGCTTTGCATGATTCTGCCTGCATAAGCTGGAAAATTCTGAGCACTAAGAACCACCAGTCCTATCATAATGTAGTTGTGGATTTAATGAATCCCACCAGTCTATGACTGGTGGTTCTTTAGAAATGGGATTTTTTTAAAGTTCCATTTTCTCATAGAGGTCGAAAATGAAATTGTTTGGAACTGACGGAATAAGGGGAAAGGCAAACAGCTATCCAATGACTCCAGAAATGGCGATGAAGATAGGGAAGGCTGTAGCAAAAATATTCAGGAATGGCGGAAAAAGACATAAGATACTTATTGGAAAAGATACAAGACTTAGCGGTTACATAATTGAGACTGCCCTTACATCTGGAATATGCTCAATGGGAGTGGATGTCTATCTAGTAGGACCAATGCCTACTCCTGCAATTGCCCATCTTACAAGATCATTGGGAGCAGATGCCTCTATCATGATAAGCGCCTCGCACAATCCAGCAGATGACAATGGGATAAAATTTTTCTCAAACAATGGATTTAAATTGAGCAAGGAAATCGAGGAAAAAATTGAGAATCAAGTTTTCTCTGAGGATATTACATCTGACCATATTACTGGTGATAAGATTGGAAAGGCATTCAGGATCGATGATGCTCCTGGAAGGTATATTGAATTTATCAAATCCACAATAAATTCAAATGATTTGAGCGGGATGAGAGCTGTCATAGACTGCGCCAATGGCGCAGGTTACTCAATTGCTCCAAAAATATTGATGGAACTGGGAGTTGAGACTATTGCCATAAATGACAAGCCAGACGGATTGAACATAAACCATAAGTGCGGAGCAGTCCATTTGGAGCCATTAAAGGAAGCAGTTGTAAAATATAGGGCAGACATCGGGATCAGCCTTGACGGTGATGCTGACAGATGCATACTAGTCGATGAAAAAGGAGAGGAATTTGACGGTGACTATATCATGGCTTTGGTCGGAAAATATATGAATGACAATAATAAGCTAGAAAAGAAAACAATTGTCAGCACAATAATGAGCAATTTTGGATTTGAGAAATTCTGCAATGAAAATGGAATAAACCTAGTCAGGACAGCTGTAGGGGACAAGCAGGTAGTTGAGGAGATGAGGAAGAACAATTATAATTTTGGAGGAGAACAGTCAGGGCATATAATATTTTTTGATTATGGGACAACAGGTGACGGAATACTTGTCAGTGTCCAGGTCCTGAAAATAATGAAAGAAAACAATAAAAAATTATCAGAGCTGAGGATGTTTAAGAAAATCCCTCAAGTGCTGTTGAATATTGAGGTTAAGGAAAAAAAAGATTTTGCCAAGATTGAAAATGTCAAAAAAAAGGTTGATAAAATAAAGAATCTACTTGGTGATAAAGGAAGGGTATTTGTCAGATGCTCAGGAACACAAAATTTATGTAGGATAACTGTTGAAGGGGATGATGAAGATAAAATTGAACATTATTCAAAAGAAATTGCAGAAGAGATTCTGAAGGCAGGTGATTGAAAAATGCAAGCAGTAATCATGGCAGCTGGGAAAAGCACAAGAACTTATCCTTTGACAGTTGACAAACCAAAACCTTTGCTCAAGATCCTGAACAAGACAATTCTTGAGCATAATCTTGACCTGCTGAAAGGCTTGGTCGATGAAGTTGTGATAATAGTTGGATTTGAGAAAGACCAGATAATAAAGAAATATGGAAGCAGCTATAATGGCATTAAATTAAGGTATGTTGAGCAGAAAGTGCAGAATGGGACAGGAGGAGCTGCATTGACAGCTGAGAAATACCTTAAAGACAGATTTATAATATTAGGAGGAGATGACTTGTTCTCAAGAAAAGATATCATAAGATGCTTAAGACATGACTATTGCATACTTGCACAAGAGGTTGAGGAGCCAAAAAAATTTGGGATATTAGAGATGAAGAATGGCAGATTGATAAATATAGAAGAAAAGCCGACAAAGCCAAAAAGCAATATGGCAAACACTGCCCTTTATGTGCTTGACAAGAAAATATTCTCTTATAAAATAAAAAAATCAAAAAGAGGCGAGCTTGAATTCACTGATATGGTAAATATGATGGCAAAATACGAGAAAATCAATGTTGAGATAGTGAAAGACTATTGGCTTCCAATAGGATATCCATGGAACCTGCTTGAAGCTAATGTATTTTTTCTTAAAAGGATAAAAAGAAAGATCAATGGGAAAATTGAAAAAGGAGTTTCAATAAAAGGAAATGTTGTGATTGGAAAAGGAACAGTGATCAAGTCAGGATCATGCATTGAAGGACCAGCAATGATCGGCGAGAAATGCGAGATAGGTCCATTGGCACATATCAGACCTGATACTGTAATTGGCGACAATTGCAGAATCGGAAAAATGGAACTGTATGACACTGTTGTAATGGATAATGTCACAAGCAAACATACAAGCTATGCAGCACATTCAGTAATAGGGGACAATGTGAATATTGGAGCAGGATTAGTAACAGCTGATTACAGGCACGACGGCAAAGAGAACAAGACTATTGTAAATGGAAAAAAAGTTGATACTGGAAGAAGGAAATTAGGGGCATTTATCGGAGATAATGTCAAGACTGGAATTGGCACATTGATCTATCCAGGAAGAAAGATATGGCCAGGTAAGACAACAATGCCTGGAGAAGTTGTAAAAAAGGACATTATTTAGAATAATTCTCAAAAGAGATAGTTTAAATATTAGCTATATAGGCGCTCAGTCCATGAAAAATCTTGAGATGACCAAATACTATAGCATTGTATTCTGGAACCAACTGATAAGAAATTTTGTATTCCTTTTTTTCCCTCTATTTTTCCTGGACATAGGGTTAAACGGATTTGAGCAGGGTCTGATTCTTGGAATATACACAATAACAGGATTACTCTTCTCATTCCATCTTGGAATAAAAACAGATCAGATGGACCAAAGGGTATTATTGGTTATTGGTATAATATTATTTTTAGTGTTTTGTATTGGTCTTGTAATATTTAGGAATGTGTGGATTATTGGATTATTGTTTTTTCTTGGAGGTCTAAGCAATATAATATTAGTCAGAGCAACTGACACTTTAGTCTTTAAGGCAACAGACAAGAAAAGTGAAGGCAGGGAGATGGGTATTTATTCAGTAATGAAAGTGTTTCCATTTATCATAGGAATAATCATTGGAGCATATATCATTACCAGATTCGGATTCAATTACATCTTTGTTTTAAGCGCATTGTTGTTTTTATTATTGTTTTTTCCAATAATCAGCATGAAGAAAACAAAGTTATTCAATTTTCCTGTAACTCATTATTTGAATGATCTAAAAAATAAGGAGGTGCTATATTTCTGCATTGTGATTTTTATTTTTGGATTGCATTGGGGCGCTGAGCAGACATCTTATTCACCATTCTTAAAATTAAACTTAGGGCTTAATATGATTCAGAGCTCTTATTATATGGCAGGTGTAATTGTTGCATTGTTAATTACAGCCTATATCACAGGAATTCTAATTGACAAGGGAGCAAGTGTGTTAAAATTAATATCAATATCTATTTTACTTTCAGGAGTTGGCGGAGTTTTGTTTGCAATCACAAATAATGTATTGCTATCTTTTTTAATGAGGGTTGTGCATGAAATTGGAGATGGAATATTCACTGTGATATTGTCAATCGGCATATTAAGATTATTTGACAAGAAAAGGATTGGAGGCAATGCAGGATTTATCATGGTAATTGTAGTGTTGTCGGCTTTTACAGGAAGCTTAATATTTGGACCAATTGGATTTAATTATGGATATCACCTACCTCATATTATAGGTGGAATGCTTTCTGTTATTGCATTTTTCATGATAATATTTTTTAGAAAGATTAAAGATTAAAGAATAGCATTTGCATCATGTCAAACTTGACAGGGATATTGTAAGAGAAAAAGTTTTTAGAGGATTATTTCAATAATAAACAGAAACAAATTTAAACAATGCAGTATCTTGTCCTGATATGAAAAAGGATTTATCATCATTGGAATTGAGATTTTTAGCTGAAGAGTTTCAGGAATTGATAGGTGGAAAGGTCAGCAAGATATTCCAACCAGAATTGAAAGAGATTATATTAGAATTATTTGTTTCTGGAAAGGGAAAAAAATTATTGAGGATTATTGTCCCTAACTTTATCTACTTGACATCAGAAAAAGGGAACAATCCAGAGAATCCATTAAATTTCTGCTCTGTACTTAGAAAGTATCTGACAAATTCCTTTATCGATAAGATAGACCAGATAGGGTCAGAAAGAGTGCTAAAAATTGAGTTCAATACCAAGGATGAGAAGTATATCATGGTGGTTGAACTATTCTCTAAAGGAAACATGATTCTTTGCGATAAAGATATGACCATAATATCTGCTGTTGAAAAACAAAAATGGAAAGACAGGGAAGTTGTCAGAGGAAATAAATATGAATATCCATCAAAAGAATATAATTTTTTTAAATTGAGCGAGAAAGAACTGGATGAAGCATTGAAAAAAACAACCAAAGACCATATCATAGCTTCGCTTGCAATCGACATTGGATTAGGAGGGATATATTCAGAGGAGATATGCCTTAGAGCAGGATTGGACAAGAATGCTGATCCAAACAAAATCACAGATGAAGAAATTAATAGACTGGACAAAGAAATTAAAAGAATAGTGAAAGAGAAGAAAAGCCCTGAATTGATTGAAAATGAAAAAGGTGTGATTGATGCAGTCCCATTTGAGCTAAAATGCTATGATAGATTCAAGAAGACAAAGAAGAAAGAATATAATGATGCGATTGACTATTATGTTAGAAATGAATTTTTCAAAATCAAAAATCAGAGTGAATCAAAGTATGCAAATCAGATAGCAAAGATGAAAAAACTTATAGAGAAACAGAAAGAGCAACTAAATAATGTTGAGAAAATCTCTGAGGAGGACAGGAAAAAAGGAGAGTTGATCTATGAGAATTATAAGATGTTGGATGAGGTCCTGAAAGAGATAAAAAAAGCAAGGGAAAAATATTCCTGGAAAGAGATCAAGGAAAAACTGAAGAACCATAAGCTGATAAAAGGAGTCAATGAGAAAGAAGGCAAAATATTGCTGGAAATCTGACACAAATCCTGAAAATCCTTTGATTTTCAATGATATTTCTGAAAATATTTTCTTTGAATTGAATGAATTCTGGTTTTTGTGAAAATAATCCTGAAAAAATTGGGTTAGTTATTTTAAGGACGTGTATACATCAATTCTTATCAAACACAAAGGTGATAAAATGGGATTAACAACCAAAAGAGAAGAACAGCTGAAAAGGATGCCAAGGATTGAGACACAGATAGAGAAGATACCTGGCAAAAACCTGATAAGGCACAAGACTGTGATAACAGATGTAAAGCCAGTTCAGTATTACAATGCAGTAATACAGAACACAAAGGAAGAAATTGTTGATTAAGGATTTTTTTTCTTTTTTTTCTTTTTTTTCAGAAATCAGTTAAAAAAAAGGTCGGACAGCTTTTCATGTTTCCCGCACATCAGTGCAGTACTGCAAGAAACGTAGGCTTGCTTGACTTCTGAGTTCGAAATGGGATCAGGTATTACCAAGCCGCTATGACCGTCCTATACAATAGGAAGTGGAAATCAGTTTAAAAAGGTTTTGTTTTTAACAACGCTTAATCAAACCTATTGGCCCTGTCCTTCTTTCTTCTGAGCTTTTCCCTGATTGTTCCCCTGAAAAACTTCTTTTTGGTGCCAAATCTCATAAACTGGTCAATTTTGCTCTCATTATCCATCTTGAAAGGATTGCTGTCTGGAGGCTGTATAGCGTTGATCTGCTTGACTCTTTCATCAATCTTGGACTTATCCTTTTCTTTCTTTGGTTTGTCTTTATTCTTTTTTCCCATATGAAACAAAAATTAATCCTATTTTATAAACTTTTTTATTTAAAATTTCACTGGTTTAATACCTCACACCTTAGAGTGAGTTTTTTGTTATTTGCCTTTCAGCATATTGAGGTCATGAATACCATGAATATGGATCTCTTTTTCACTGCTGACATGGCTGTTCAAAAGGTGGTTGGTAGCAACCTTTGGAAAGACATTCTGCTCAAGGCTTTTTCCAGCGAAATCAAATATCTCAGGAGAGCACACAAAAATAGGCGAAAAAACAAGATATGATTCTGACTTTCTTGGTTTCTGCACAAATTCAAGAATCTTGCTTCCTTCAACTTTGACAATACCTTTTGTCTCTGGGTTGTTTGTTGTTGTCAATAAAAGGGTTGCAACAGCATTTTGCTTGATATGGTCATTCCAAAGCTCCTCTAGATTGATCTTATCAAAAACAATGTCTGAAAACACAACAAGAAAATTATTCTGCAGCCTTCCTTTCAACAATCTTAGGGAATCAGCTGAACCATTTGACACTTTCTCCTCAATATATTCGATATTCACACCGTATCCTGACCCTTCCTTGAGGATCTCAAAAATCTTTGTCAATAATTTATGCCTTGCGACAATGAATATCTTCTTGAATCCATTCTGCCTAAGCTTTTTCACTGCCTTTTCGACCACTGTTGAGCCATTTACCTTTAAAACTGGCCTGTACCCTGCATTTTGGACAAATAACTTTTTTTCAGGACCTCCACTGAGGATCACTGCAGTCTTGTTCCCTCCAAGAGAATTATTGACCAAATATTCAATGGCCTGAGACCTGTTCCTTATGAAAACATTGTCTATAATCGAGTCAATATCATTAATCATCTTCTCATTTATTGTTATGCTTATCTTTTTCTTCATTGTTTTTGTCCTATTACCTGAATTAATATCGGATAAAGTAGGATAAAGGTAAGATATTTAAATAATTTATGGTTTCTTGACATAATATCTGAATGAAAACATTTTTCATCATAATTAAATCTGTGAGGTGCTGAGAAACTGACTTCTTGCACCTCTTCGTTAACTCGGAGGTGTTTATCATGAAAATAACAATGATTGGGACAGGATATGTCGGATTGACAACTGGGGCGTGTTTTGCAAACCTAGGAAATGACGTAATCTGCCTTGATATTGACGAGAACAGGATTGTGAACCTGAACAATGGAAAACTGCCATTTTTTGAACCTGGCCTTAAGGAAATGGTCGAGATAAATGTCAAAGAAGGAAGACTAGATTTCACAACTGACGGCAAGAAGGCAGTCCAGGAATCTGACGTGATATTCATCACAGTCGGAACACCAAGCGACGAGCAAGGGAGAGCGGATCTGTCTTATGTATTGAGCGCAGCTGAGACAATAGGAAAGAACATCAATTCCTATAAAGTCATTGTCGACAAAAGCACTGTGCCAGTAGGAACTGCAGACAAGGTGAAAACTGCGATTATGCAGAACAATGCGAATAATATAGGCTTTGATGTTGTGAGCAATCCTGAATTCTTAAGAGAAGGCCATGCAATCAATGATTTCCTGATACCAGACAGGATAGTCATAGGAGCAGAGAATGGAAAAGCAAAGGAAGTTATGGTTAAATTGTACAAATCTATTGAAAGGACTGGAAGACCAATAATAACAACTGATGTGAAAAGCGCAGAGCTGATCAAATATGCATCAAATGCAATGCTAGCCACAAGGATATCATTCATGAATGAGCTGTCTCATCTTTGCGAAAAAGTAGGGGCAGATGTGAAGATGGTTGCAAAAGGAATGGGACATGACAACAGGATAGGACCAAGGTTCCTGCAGGCAGGGATAGGATATGGAGGAAGCTGCTTTCCAAAAGATGTCAAGGCAATTGCATCAACACTAAAGGATCATAATTGCAGCTCTAGAATAATGGATGCAATCGATAAAGTGAATGAAGACCAGAAAAGGTCAATGCTGCCAAAAATATCAAAACAATTCGGGAATCTGGCTGGAAAAAAGATTGCTGTATGGGGGCTGGCATTCAAGCCAAGGACAGATGATATGAGAGAAGCACCTTCTGTTGTACTGATAAGATCATTGCTAGAGATGGGAGCTGAAGTGAAGGCATTTGATCCAGTTGCAAAGGAAAAAGCAATGCTAGAGTTTCCAAACATAGAATACAGCAACACACCATACCAGGCAGTGGAGAACTGCGATGCTCTTCTGATATGCACTGAATGGGATGAATTCAGGGAATTAGACATGAAAAGAGTGAAAGCCCTTATGAAAGACCCTAACATATTTGACGGCAGAAATGTGTATGAGCCAAATGAGATGAAAGAGATAGGATTCAATTATATTGGAGTGGGAAGGTGAGTGGTTAAAATGAAAGTGATATTATTAGCAGCGGGTTACGCTACTAGGCTCTATCCTTTAACCAAAGACAAACCAAAACCCTTGCTGGAAGTGGCAGGAAAACCAATGATTGAGCATATATTAGACAAGATTGCTGTTGTTGATGAGATTGATGAAATATTTGTTGTGACAAATGATAAATTCTTCAATAATTTTTTAGATTGGCAGAAGAGCTATTATTATAGGGTTGCTGTGAAGATAATCAATGATGGGACAACATCAAATGAAGACAAATTAGGAGCAGTAGGGGACATACAATTTGTCATTGATACTGAGAAAGTGAAGGATGATGTGATGGTAATAGCTGGAGACAACCTGTTTGAGTTCAATGTGAAAGATTATGTTGAGTTTTATCACAAGAAGAAGAGTTGTGTCATAGCAGTGCATGATGTCAAAGATTTTGATGTAGCCAAAAGAATGGGTGTAGTGACACATGATGAAAGCAATAAGCTAATTTTTCTAGAAGAAAAGCCTGAAGTGGCTAAGACAACATTGATATCAACATGCTGCTATATCTTTCCTGCAGACAAATTAGGGATGATAAAAGAATTTCTTGAAACTGGAGCAAAAAGTGACGCACCAGGCTATTATATACAGTGGCTTTACAAGAAAAGTGATGTCTATTCTTTTGTTTTTGAAGACAGCTGGTTTGACATAGGAGATATCAAACAACTAGAGAAAGCTGACAAAATATATAAAGAGAATAAAATAATAATTAGTAAAATGAATAGAAAGAAGACAATTGTGGTTACAGGAGGAGCAGGATTCCTAGGAAGCCATCTCTGTGATGAACTGCTAAGAATGGGGAACAAGGTAATCTGCGTGGATAATTTCTTTACAGGCAAGAAGAAAAATATAGATCATATGATAGGAAATCCTGATTTCAGATTTCTTGACCATGATATAATTAAACCATTTTTTTTGGATAATGAGAAAGTTGAGCAGATATATCATCTAGCATGTCCAGCATCACCAGTGCATTACCAGTTCAATGCTATAAGGACAATAAAGGCAAATGTCCTTGGGACAATGAACATGCTTGGGATGGCAAAAAGGCAGGGGGCAAGGATATTATTAAGCTCAACATCAGAAGTCTATGGTGATCCTCAAGAGCATCCGCAGAAAGAGAGCTATAAAGGTAATGTCAATTGTGTAGGGATTCGTTCGTGTTATGATGAAGGGAAACGATGTGCTGAAACATTGATGTTTGACTATCATCGGCAGCATAATGTTGACATAAGGGTTGTAAGGATCTTCAACACATATGGGCCAAGGATGGCAAAAGATGATGGAAGGGTTGTCTCAAATTTCATCAATCAGGCAATCAATATGGATGATATCACTGTTTATGGAGATGGAAAACAGACAAGAAGCTTCTGCTATGTATCTGACCTAGTCAGAGGGATGATACTGATGATGAACCAGGATAAAGATATTGGTCCGATTAATTTAGGAAATCCAGATGAGTTTTCAGTTCTTGAATTAGCACAGAAAGTGATTGAGATGACTGGATCAAAATCTAAAATCATATTTAAGGAACTGCCATCAGACGATCCTGTAAACAGGAAACCTGACATCACAAAAGCAAAAGAAATCCTTGGATGGATACCTATGATCAGGCTTGATGAAGGTCTGGGAAAGACAATTGATTTCTTCAAAAGTAATTGATGGAAATACAGGCTGAGTCAAATTGAATCTCAAATTGCTGGTTTGTTAGCTTAGCCTTACTCAAAATATAATAAGTCAGCCAGACACAGTAATGCCCTATATGATCCGGCGGGTCAATTGATTGCTGTCCTTGTACAACAAAAGTTAAGGGCATTGAATTTGTTAGGGCTATCAAAAAATATCAATTAATAGTTGGCTAACATTAATTTAACTTTTAACTTTTTAACTATAAATAATACTGAAATGCTTAAAAAAAACGTAAGCTTTAAATATGAGTAATATTTGAATTAAGAATAAATTAGATTATTTAATACATTAATATATTTTGTGTGGGTAAGTTGGAACTTAAATCAAAAAGAAGTGAGGTCGGTATCTATAATTTCTTTCAGTCAGAAATATCATGATCATAGTCTTAAATATATTAATTTTAAAAAAAACAAAAAAATCAAAATAAAATAAAAAACGAGGTTGATAAAATGAATACAATCAAAAAAGGGGTTTTATTGCTAATAGTTCTAACAATGATGGTTTCTATGGTAAGTGCTGCAAACGATTGGTTGGGCTCTGCAGCTTGGCAACCGTCTACTAATGCAGTGTTCAATACCTCTTTTAATATTACTGGAGGTGTTGATTCTGTCTGGCCAAGTCAAGCTCTAAACAGGACTATATATGGGAATTATGATGCTAATCGAGATGGTATCATATATCTAACTAATGCAAGCTATGAATTTAACATATATATTGTTGTAACTAATACATCTTCCACAAATAATCTTTATAATGTAACAAACATTGTATACGGAGCAGCTGATGCATCAAATTTAGTTAATGTTACAAACATTTCAGTCAAACTTCCTAATGGATTTGTTTATGTTGAGAATACAGCAAATATTACAAATAATAGAACTGCTGGTGGAGATGTGACATTATTTCATAATTTTACAAATGTGACGTTGAGTGATGGATCGACAATATTACAATGGAGATGGGATGAAGGAGGTTCATTAGGATTACCTTTGGCATCATATAGAGTAAATTCAACTGATACTAGTGTCAATGCAACAGTAGTTAGTTTCAATGTCACTATTGCAAGCAGTGTTACTGAAGGAAGCAAATCAATTGAACTTAATGTAACTGTCAATTATACAATGAGTGATAGTGTAGCATTTGCTAATAATATAACATTTGATAAAACAGCGCCAGTATTGGCATCAGCAAATGTGACTTCATCTGCTGCTGTTTCAGATTGCAATATCAATCTAACTTTTACTGACAATGGTTTACTTAATGGATCAGGTATCGAACTTACAAATTATAATGTTATATTAGATAATGGTACATATATATTAGTAAACGCAGCAAATCTGACTTCTGCAACCCAAGTATGTCTTGATACAACTTCAGTTGATCATAATATTACACCACTTGTAAATTTCTCAACTTTAGCAGGATCTGGAGTTACAATAAAAGACTATGCAGGAAATAAATTAGCAAATACAACAGTGACAGCGACAGATGGAATCTTTATTTTTAATAAGACAGCTAATATGATATATAATCATACAGCAGGTACAATTACATTAACCTTTAATGAATCTGTTGGGTCTGCAATAAATGTTGACCTTCTCAGAGTTAAGGTTGGAGATGTATATGGTGTTTCAGAGGGTGATGTTGATGAAAAGAATATCACTCTAAATGGAGCTACAACAAGCGTAACTGGGGCTGTTGCTACTATAACACTATCATCAGGTATTAAAAATAATATATCTGGATGGAGAGCTAATGAATTGAATATGACAATACTAACAGGAGCAATAAATGACTCTGCAGCAAACAGATATAATGCTGAAGTTGGCGGTGCTTTTTTTGGTGATACATATGAAAATGATTCAGCTAATGCAACATTATCCTCTGCAACAATAAACTTGAATTCTAATGAAGTAAATCTTACTTTTAGTGAAACAATGGATTGTGACGCTAATAGTCCGCAGTTTATTGTTGTGCTGAATTCAAGTGTTAATGAAACTGCAGGGGTTGACTCAACTAGAAACATGACAGGTGCTGATTCCTCAACTTGCACAAACGGAACTACAATCACCTTGAAGATGGCTCAAAATACACTTAATTATATTAAGAAATGGCGAACTCCTACATTGCTTAGAGTAGAATTTGAGAAAGGTTCTGTTTACACTGATTTAGCTGGAAATGGATTTAATATTACATCTGTGAATTTAAGCAGTCCAGACCTATTCTCAACAATAGTTGCAGATACAACTGGACCAACAATAAAAAATATAATATATAATAATACAGGTATGTCAATGAACAATCGTACATATGGCAATGGCAGTAATTTCCAAGTGTATGTGAATTTCTCAGAAGTAATGTATAATGTGACAAATAACGTTGTATTGACTTTTATCACTGACAATTCAAGTGCAGTCACTGTAACAGTAGCAGGAAATTGGACTTACTATGATGAAAGACTCAACCATTCTGTTTGGCGTGGATTTACTACAATAAACAGGTCTATGGGAGATGGGATTGCAACAATAACTGTTTCTGGTGCCACTGATTTAGCAGGAAATGCAATGACATCAAATACAAGTGTAGGACTTTTTGATATAGACACATTTGGACCAGAAATATTAAGGGCATGGTATGATGACACATGGAGGGCTAAAGCCACAGATACAACAGGTAGATATGATATTATAAACAATTCAGAGAATGATACCCTATATATCCAGTTTAATGAGAATATCACTACAGTTGGAGATGTTGTTAATTTCACTTTTAAATTACCTGTAACAGGAGATATGATAAATGCTTCAGAAAGCAATGTTACAACAGGAGTTACATCATTTGGTAAAGCTGTTAATGACACTATTAAGTGGACACTTGGAAACCTAACAAAGTTGACAATCAGAGGAGTATATAGCCCAGGCAACAATAAGAATGGTTCAAATAATGCATCAGGAATTGACATTGCCAATGAAACTGCTGTAGATGGGCATGGGTATTACAATATCACAGACAAGGCAGGGAATCCAGCAAGACAAAGAGGAGCAGGCCCTGTAGATATTGCAGATGCAAGAATTGACTTTGTTCAGAATGACACAGATATATTTTCAGTGCCATTCTGTGTCAATACCACAATGATGGCAGCTGATTCATGGGATGATGGAACATATGCATGCAGTTCATTTACAACAGGAACATGGAGCACTTTATCAGATGCAAGCTTCTTGCCATTGCTTTCATATAAATGCAATTTTAATGCCAACTCAAGCATATATATCTATACAAAAGACATCCAAGGCTGTGGATTAGGAGCAAGCAGGTCATTGACACAAGGATGGAATCTATTAGGACTTGATGGAAGATCAAGAGTTGCAGCTGAAACATTCTTAAGAAGCATTGACAATGGCCAAGGAAATGCATCAGGTGTTTCGACTCTATTCAATAACACCAATGATCCAAATAATATGGGCAGCTTTAATCCTTCCACATTGAGATCAGCATACATAGATCCAATAGTAGGATACTGGGTATTGACAAGGACACAGGATTACACATTTACAGGAGATGGAAATTACTAAATAATTTCCAGTTTTTTATTTTTTTATTAAATTATTAATTTTATCAAGTAGTTCATGATGATAATTGACAGAGATGGGGGAGAATATGAAGAATAGAATAATAATACTAACACTGATAATGTCAATGGTTGTGGTTCTAAGCTATTCTGCAATAGCAATCCCATCAGACCCAGAATGGTTTTGGGGGACTGTGACAGCAGGAGGAGATGCTGTCACAGAAGGAGCAATATTAACTGCTTCAATAGCAGGTGAAGGAAGAGGAACTATTGTAGTGTCACCAAGCGGAACTTATGGAAGAGCTTCTGGAGCAAAACTGACTGTGACAGGATGTGTCAGCGGAGATTCATGCTATAGCGAAACTCAGACAATAACTTTTACATTCAGTTCAAATGATTGTATAGCTTCAAACACTTTGACTGACACATTCAATTCAGGCAAAATAACAAACCTAAATCTTGCATTCAGTGGCTCATGCGGCGGTGGATCTAGCGGAGGTTCTGGATCTACTGGAAATGGAGGTTCAGGAGGTGGAGGAGGAGGTGCAGCTGCTGAAGAGACTGAAGTGTCAGACTCTAGTGTAGTCAGTTCTCTAAAAAAGACAATACCTTCAGACTGGACAAATGTAAAATATATTGTTATTGGATCAACCCAGACATCAACAAGCTCAAGCACACCATCACAGCTTGACTTGGCAAACTCATTTGCAACACAAACAAAATCACAGGCAGCAATAACTGCCCTTAAAGAAGGCATCATGACAGGAAAAATCACTCCTGTATCAGTAAAAAGAAGCCTTGATGTCTACAGGGTCAAGAACCTGGATCTAGGAACATCATTATACAGGTCAATTATCACTCTAGTGGCAGAAGCACCTTCTGACATTGAAACAGGAGTGCTGATTGAAGTGATTCCGCCTGATATGGCCACTTCATTAGATGAAATCACATTCTTAGGAGTGCAACCAACAATCTTGCAGGATGGATCAGACGGAGGAGCCATAATAGTGCAATGGGATTTAGGAAAGATGAGTGCAGGAAGCCAGAAAACTTTCCAATATGTTGTACATAAAAGATTAAGTGTATTGAATTCTGTGTCAGTTGCAGGAGGATCAAAATTGGCTCCAACAGCGGAAACAACTACAACTACACTAACTACACAACCAGTTGAAGAGGTTGTGAAGCCAAAAATAGGATTTGGAATAATCCTTTTCTTAGGAATAATAGTCCTTGGATTGATTGCTTATTTTGCATATATCAAACTGCAGAAAAGGTGATTTTATTTCTTTTTTTTCTATTTGATATTGAGGACAATGGGGCGTGAGCTTGATAATATAATTTGGAAATTATAAAATTCATTATAAATAGGAAATTAAGGACTATACACAATCCATTTCAAAAAGTTTAAATAGTAATTAGGAATCTTCTTGTTCTATGAGAAATTTACATTGTGTCAAATCATTACTATTAATTCTGCTGTTGCTACTGTAAAGGCTAGCTCATTGTTTGGTCTTTACTCATTGTTTGTTTTTCTAATTTAGAAATTATTCTTTAATTTTTTTATCAATAAAAAATTTGGAGGTTAAAATGGAGTTCAGAATAGGAAAACCGTGTCAAAATGGAAGTGGAGGAGTATGTAATATAACTGAGTCTATGCGTCCAGAATTGCCTGTAGATGCACAAGCTGAATGCATAGATGCAGTTGTTGGTGGAGAAAGAGATAATGGTTGTATTAAAGGTGGGAAACCAAAGGTTTATTTAGCAAGAAGAGAACTAATATCTGATATAATGTATCTTTAAAAAAATAAAGTTTAAAAAGTATGGATGAATTAGGTGAGCATATGGTTGATTTAACTAAAATCCCAGGAAAATGGCAGAAGAAATGGGAGAATGCCAAAGTCTTTGAGGTAAAGGAAGACTCAAAGAAAAAGAAGTATTATGTTCTTGAGATGTATCCCTATCCGTCGGGGTCGGGTCTCCATATGGGCCATGCACGTAATTATTGCATCGGTGATGTATATGCAAGATTCAAGAGAATGAGTGGATTTAACGTGCTTTATCCCATGGGCTATGACTCATTTGGGTTACCGGCAGAAAATGCTGCTATTCAAGCCAAATCTCATCCTAAGATATTCACCGAAAAGGCTATCAACTCTTTTGTTAAACAACAGAAAGAATTAGGATTAAGCTATGACTGGTCAAGGATGATAATGAGCCATTCACCAGAATACTACAGATGGGATCAATGGATATTCATAAAGATGCATGAGAAAGGATTGGCTTACAAGAAAAAATCATCAGTCAACTGGTGCCCTAAATGCAATACAGTGCTGGCAAATGAGCAAGTCCATTCAGGCAAATGCTGGAGGCATACAGAGACAGAGGTTGAACCAAAGGACCTTGACCAGTGGTTCTTCAAGATAACAAACTATGCAGAAGAGCTATTGAAAGACATTGACAAATTAAAAGAATGGTCAGAAGATGTCAAGATAATGCAGAGGAACTGGATCGGAAAAAGCAAGGGAACATTGATGGATTTTCCAATCAAGGATTCTGCCAAGAAATTGACTGTCTTCACGACGAGACCAGACACATTCTATGGGATCACATTCCTAGTGTATGCACCAGAGCACCCTGATGTGCAGGAGCTGATAAAAGGGAGAAAAGAAGAAGAGAAAGTCCAGAAATTCATAAAAAAAGTAATCAAGGAAGACAGGTTTGAGAGGACAGCAGAGAACAAGGAGAAAGAAGGGATGTTCATAGGCAGATATGCAATAAATCCAATCACAAAAGAAGAGATTCCGATATATATTGCAAACTTTGTCCTTCATGAATATGGGACTGGAGCGATCATTGCAGTGCCTGCGCATGACCAGAGGGATTTTGAATTTGCAAAGAAGTATGACATTCCAATCAAGGTAATTTTGAATCCACCTGACTATGAGCTGAATGCAGAGAAGATGTCAAGAGCATACATGGGAGATGGCATCATATGCAATTCTCAACAGTTTGATGGCATGAATAATCGTGATGCTATTGATGAGATCACTAAATTCCTTGAAAAGAACAAATGCGGCAGATTTACCACACAATATAAATTAAGAGACTGGCTTCTTTCAAGGCAGAGGTTCTGGGGATGTCCAATACCAATAGTTTATTGTGATGACTGCGGGATTGTGCCTGTTTCTGAAAAGGATTTGCCAGTGAAATTGCCTGACAATGTCAAGTTTGGAGGAAAAGGAAACCCTTTGGAACAGTGTAAGGACTTTGTTGATACAAAATGTCCAAAATGCAAAGGAAAAGCCCGACGGGAAACAGACACAATGGACACTTTTATTGACAGCTCATGGTATTTCTTAAGATATTGTGATCCAAAAAATGACAAAGCACCTTTTGACAATAAAAAAGCAAAATATTGGATGCCAATGGACATATACATAGGCGGAAAAGAACATGCCTGCATGCATCTGATATATTTCAGATATTTTACAAAATTCTTAAGGGATATTGGATTATTAGACATAGATGAACCTGCTCCAAGACTGTTCAACCAAGGGATGCTGCACAAGGGCGGTTTTGTGATGAGCAAAAGCAGAGGCAATGTTGTGACGCAAGAAGAGATTGCAAATAAATATGGGATTGACACAGCTAGATTGTTCTTGGTTTTTGTAAGCTCTCCTGACAAAGACATGGAATGGGATGACAAAGGAGTTGAAGGAAGCTTCAGGTTCTTGAATAAAGTCTATTCCCTTTATGAAAACAAGACTGTTGAGAACAACAAGTCTATTGAGTCCAAGACAAATGCAACAATCAAGAATGTCACAGAAAAGATCGAGAAGATGCAGTATAATTCTGCAGTCATTGACATAATGCAGTTTGTGAATTTTTTGCACAAGAAAGGAGCATCAAAAGATGCTTTGAAATCATTAGCTTTATTGATATCTCCATTCTGCCCTCATATAGCAGAAGAGGTCTGGGAAAAGATTGGAGAGAAAGGATTTGTGTCAATTGCAAGATGGCCAAAATTTGATGCCAGAAAGATTGATGCAAAAGAAGATGCAAAAGAAGCAATAGTTTCTATAGTGCAATCTGACATCAATTCAGTCTTGAAACTTGCTGGAATTGAAAAGCCTAAGAAGATTAGGTTGTTTGTAGCTGAGAAATGGAAATATGACTTGTTTAGTCAATTGAAGAAAGAACTGGAAAAGACAAGGGATCTAGGCCAGATAATGAAAAATGTGATGAAAGGTGAATTGAAAAAATATGGGAAAGAGATCTCTAAAATCATCCCAAGATTATTAAATGATACTTCAAAGATCCCTATAGTTATTCTCGACGATAAAACAGAGATGAAAGCGCTGGAAGAAGCCAAGCAGGAGATTGGATCAGAATTCAAGTGCATTGTTGAGGTTAAGTTAGCTGGTAAATCAGAAGAGCAGAAAGCCAAGCAGGCAATGCCTGGGAAAGCGGCAATCTTGGTTGAGTAAAATTTATAATTATTGAAAATTCGATCATAATACTTCATTTTTTTTAAAATGAAGATACAGGATCGAATCGAATTTTCAATCCCAAAAATTTGACAACACTAATGCGAGTCCGTAATACCCCATGCTTTAGCATGGGGATATGTCAGAAATCACTTCTTGATTTCTGAGCATGTTAAGATGCATTTGGCATCTAAACAGGACGAGCATATTAATATTTGTCAAATTTTTGTTATTTGATCAATCTTCATAATACATTTAATATTATCAATATATCAATATAATGCTTTTTTATCATTAGAAAACAAATAAGTTAAAGTTCATTAAACTCATGGCTGAATTATTATTCATTCCTTAAAATATGGCAATTTTTTCTTTATTCTTCTTGCCAAACTTTCTCCTTTTCTAATATGACTCTCAATCTTTGTCTGCTTTTCTTTCAGTTTTGAGATTTCAATAATCTTTTTAGTTAATACTTTGTTAATATCAGCTGTATAATCCTCTAAAAGCACTGAAACTTGCTGTTCATTTAAATAAGAAGGATAGATCACATAGTCAGCATGATTGTCATACAAATCTAAAGCATTTTTAAGATTTTTTGCTGTCACAATCGCAATTGAACTTGGATTACTTTTCTTTAATAATCTTAATATCAATTTTGTATCATCAAGATCTATTATGCTTGATACAAGCAATTCTATCTCGCTAAAATCAAGATGTTCTAAGAATTCAGCATCTCTATAAGAATTGTATATATACCTGATACCTTCTTTTTTCAATAATTCTATGTTTTGCGGATCATTCTCTATCACAAGAATCCTTTTTCCAAGAATTTCAATATTCGAATAAAATTCCCTGCTCAAATCATAATATCCAAAAAAAATAATATTACACTTCAAATCTGTTTTTTCTTTACTGTCTGCTTTTTTTGTAAAATATTTCTCTAATTTCAACAATAAGGGTTCAAAAAATTTGAATATAGAATTATCATACTTAATATAATAGGAAGATATCAACATTGTGAATATAACTATTATCAAACAAATCGCTCCGAGAATCTTATCTATAGTCCCAAAATAAATGGCACCAGAGATGATAATAATACCAAATTCACTCAGCTGAGAAAGGCTTATTGCCGAGATAAAAGAAGTTTTTGCATCATACCCTCTAAGTTTCAATGAGAAATATATCACAGCTGGTTTTATAAACAGGGTTAATATAACCATAATCCCAATAAATAGGAGAATATTAAACTCGAACCCAAACCCCATCTTAAAACCTAATCCAATGAAAAACAACATGTTAAAAAAGATTATCAATGGTTTTAATCTTGTAATGATCTCCCTCTTATATAATGTGTTAGCGAGAACAATACCTGCAATAAAGGCGCCTATAGTCTCTGAATAGCGCAAAAGAGCAGCGATCACTACAAATAAAAAACAGATACCTATACTGATTACAAAAAGCAGTTCAGGGTATTTGCTTGCTACTTTTAAAGGCCAGTTAAGCAAATATTTTGACATCACAATGGCTATCAATAACAGGACAATTCCACCAATTGGGGCAAGAAGAATATTTATATATGATGCTTCCTGAATAACTCCAAGAAAAGTTATAGCAATTATAGCAATTATGTCCTGCACAATAAGTATTCCTAATATTATTTTTCCGTGCAAAGTAACTGTTTCTTTCTTATCTTCAAGCCATTTTGCCACAAGTAAAGTGCTGCTAAAAATAAAAATGATTGAAATAAATATTCGTTCCATACTGCTGAATCCAAAAAAAGAAGATGTTACATATGCTATTATGAACAAGATGATAGATTGAATTATTGCTGATATAATTATATCTTTTCCCATATACTTTAATTCTTTTAAGTCAAACTCAAGCCCCATCAGAAAAAGAAGAAAAGTTATGCCAATCTCTGAAAGTATTATAATATTTTCTTTTGCTATATTGTCTTTTATAATAAATATGCCTGCTAATATGCCTGATAAGACATATCCAATTATTATTGGCTGCTTCAGTAGTTTGATAAAAAAAGAGACAATCATAACAAAAATCAACAGAATCCCAAATTCATATATAAATGACATTTTACTTACTCAATCAAGTTTTTCTTAAAGAATTCATAAACAACTACTTAATAAATCTATTTAAATGATAGAGCAAACAGTTGTCCGACAGTGTTGATAATCATACCTGATAACAAATAAAGAATGATTATTGCAATAGGGGGTAAGACATATTTCATCCAACTTTTGTTTTTTGGCTTAAGCTTATTATTTACCAATAGAAAAGGGACAAGATTCATTGCGTGGTAATTTATCATAACATAAGGTATGAATATTATCATTATTGGCGATGCAAGGAAAAAGAAAAATCCATCCCCTATTGCATGGCCTAAGCTGATGAAAATCAGGTATTCCCACAGCTTGTAATCATATCTGTTGATAAAATACCAAATTACAAAAAAGACTACAATATAGACAGGAATAGTGAAAATCAGGTCAACAAGATAGTTGCTTAGCATTTTCTCAAAACTCATTCCGGCAGTGAATTTCAATGACTTAAAGACAGGGTTAGTTAACATATAGAATCCTTCGACAAGTGCTGCGAAAATCACTGCAAGCGTTATGAAAATAAGCTTCGGTGTGAACATTTTTGAAATGACTTTTATAAGGGGAAACAATGCAAGCTGAGCCAAAAAGAATATTATTATGAGAAAATGTGTGATGTTATCTGGGTCAAATCCTTTTGTGATAAATGTGACAGAAAATACAACCACTGCCCATATTATATAAATGGAGATGATAATCCTATCCTGTTTATCCATATTTTCAATATAGATTTCTTGATATAAAATGGTTTCTATTAATTCAGAATTAAAAAAAGTAGGTGAGCATGCTTCTGGATGAATTTCAATATCCAAACAATTTCTCATAATCCTTATGATTCATCCAATCCAAAATAATTACTAAAACAATCACTTTTCCTTCTTTATCTGGAGGGGCAATTGTGTAAATCAATCTCCATGCGTTTGGAAGATTATATTTCCATAGATTAGAGTAATGCTTCCATTTTTTTGGAAATAATCTTTTTTTAATTTGAATAGAACAAAAGGCATTTTCTTCAATATTGTCAAAAGTGTTATCTAATTGATTAAAAAACTTAATATCAGTTTCCTTTAACTTAAAAAACTCATCTTTTAACTTTTCATCCTCGAATCTAATAATTGCCTTTCTTCTCATCTCCCTAAGTCTTTTCTGCCAATAAATTTCTTATAAACCTTAGGTTGGAAAATCCATGCAATCTTATTCTCTTTGTCAAAAGCAATCTTATTGCTATGTTCAAGATAGCTTAGAACATGCAAGTATGTCTGGTACATAACACTTTTTGGCAGTCTCCTCCATAATTGAAATTTTCCAAACTCTCCACTGTTTTTCTCCACTGTTTTTTCTATCATAACAACTGTGTCTAGTCTTGGTTGGTGTATAGTTGTTTGCCTTAATACTGTCTGTGTCATTTTTTTCTTACCCAAAAGTGTATTATATAAATCTATATTATATAATTATATATAAACTTTTTGGTTTACTAATTAATTCTTCGAAGTCCTTAATATAAGTTTGTGGGAAAATATCGGAGAATTTTCAGGATTAAAAAAAGCAGGTGAGCATGCTCCTGGATGGAAGCACATACCAAACATAGGCTAACCCTGATCTCTCCTCAGTTCCGCAACCCTGAAAGCACCAATCCAGCTAGTTATGGCTGCTCTGTTCCCAGTCTGACCAGGTTCCTAAGAGAACCAGTCCAACAGGACAGAACCTCAACGTTGAAACCAGGACCCATATAAAATATATGAATCGCTCCAAAAGCTTCGATCCTGCCTAAAGCCCGTTGACAGCAACAGGAGAGGGCTAACCTCCCGATCTAGCTCACCTAGGGATATGGAGGGGAAAATGGCTTTTTAAAGGTTATGCTTTTTAACAGGACTGTTTAATTTGATAATCAGTTCACACTTTTAATATTCTCTTAATTTTACTCTTTTTGGTGATATTAATGGATGAATTAACCAAGAAGAAAAGGAAATGGATTATTAACCAATTTAGAGGTGGCAGAAGTGCCACTTCT
>JBDROB010000059.1:0-19050 GCA_043810355.1 Candidatus Woesearchaeota archaeon | reverse complement strand
ACTTAGGATATCTTTTGAAGTTGTGGAATCATATGTGTCAAGATAAGCCTGAACTGGAAGAAATATAATATTCATGAATACAATTGTGATTAGAAAGAATTTTGCAAGTCTATTTATTGTGTTAAACATATACATAAATTTGATATTAATGAACACGTTATATATAATTTATTAATCTTTTTTAAGTAGTGATGAATATATTGTTGAGGCTGGGTTATGAATTGAAAATCAAAAAGTTTATATATGAGTTGAATCAGGTATAAACCTATTATGCTAAATTAGTAGTATAATTAGTATACTGATAAAAAAAGAGGTGATAATAAATGCCAAAAAAAGGACAGGCAGCAATGGAATTCTTGATGACCTATGGATGGGCCATCCTAGTAGTACTTGTTGCAATTGGAGCATTAGCTTATTTTGGAGTATTGAATCCAAGCAGGTTTTTGCCATCTAGCTGTACATTGATACCAGGACTTAGTTGTGATGAATTTAGGGTAACAAGTGGAGCAGCAGGAACAAGCAATGTTGTTTTGCAAATCAGAAATGGAATGGGCGATTCAATAGATTTATCAGCAATGTATATTGATGTTGATGGAGATGGAGCATATTTAGATGGAACTGATTGCGGATCCGCTAGTGCTCAAGTAGACCCAGCTGCAATTGCTGATGGAGCATTATCCCCAACAATAACATTTGATGACTGCCCTGCAATAACACCAGATGCAAGATTTAGAGCAGATATAAGAGCAACCTATACAAAAGGATCTAACACTCTAAACACTCTAACTCACGGTCTTAGCGGACTAATCACAACAAAGGCAGAATAAATAAATTATTTTTATTTTTTATTACTTTATTCTTTTAGATAGATTATATTAATTTCAATTGGAGAGATCAAGATGATACCCAAAAAAATTCTTGAAGAGTTCTACCTGATTGACCTGATTCTTGGAATCATATTATTAGGCTTAAACATATTCAGCATATATATCAACAGATTCTCGTCCTTGCTAGGACTAATAGTTGTGATACTCTCTTTTTTAGGATATTTGACAACAGAGAAATATTATGATCAAATTGTTAGAGGATTGAAAAGGAAGAAAAAGAATGGGAGAAAGAAAAGAAAGCAGAAAAAGAAGAGTTAAATTTTTATAGTTCTAAAGTTAAAAATGATATTGATGATAAAAAAGAGGTTAATTTTCCTAGGATTATTTGTAATATTGATTAGTTCTTTCACAATTGCTGAGGATGAAGATTACCATGAGATATTCTCAGATTATGTTGTTGATGGAGAAACATTCACTGCTGATGGTGTTGAATATTTTTTAGGTGTCAATGAAAACAATGCTTTCCTTGAATTTAATGACAAAAGAATCCTTTTGGATAATGGAGAGTGCAAGGATGATAATGATATAAGATATTGTATTGGCGCCATCAATGAGAGCTATCATAATGCAACACTAGACCAATACATATATCAAGCAGAAGTTGAAGTAAAAGTCCCTATCACTGAACTGGAGATTGAAAGGACATTCTCAAATGAAAATCCTCTGAAAGGAGAATCAACAAAAGTCACAACAAAGATAAGCAATATAGGAAGTATTAAGGCAGAAAATATAACATTCAATGATGGATTTGATAATTTTATTATCTCTGCAATTGATACATGCACTATTGAAGGAAACAATGTAACATGGACAGGAGATATTTCAGGTGGGAATTTTATAATCTGCAGATACACATTAAGATCGTTTAATGCAGTAGATTATGAATCTATAGCTGAAGCAAGTTATTTCAATGGATATGAGATGACAACTGTCACAGATGAATTTGACCTTGAAGTAAGCAACCTAAGCCTTGATATAAAAACAGAAGTTTCACCTGAATATATTGAAGTAGGGGATATATTCAATTTTACCATAAACCTCAACAATACTGACTCAGAGAATAATGTCATAATAACATTATTTGAGATCACACCACCAGAATATGTCAAGCTTGACAAAAAGTATGGAGGAATAGCATACACAAGCGGATTATTTAGGTGGACTGGTGGATCATTACCTCCTGAAGATGGGAAAAATTTCCTGATAACATTTACTGCAGAAAAACAAGGTGATTTCACATTTGACACAAACATACAATACAGCTTTAACAGGATAAGAGAGAATTTAGAATTGAGCATCCCTTTCAAAGTAGAAGGCTATAATCTCAAGCTGAGCCACAATCTAAAAGAATTGTATGAAAGTGAAGAAGAGGTCCAAGTATTGATAGATGTAAAGAATCCAAGCCTAAAATATGATTTTGAAGAAGTTGAGATTGACATCAGCAGTTATTTCCAGAATATAAATGGAAAAGTTGCTCTTGGAAGAATAGGAAGAGGAAGCACAAAAAGCGCTGTCAATGAAGTTATCTACATGCCATTAGTAGGGGATAAAAAAGATTATTACATAAATGCCACAATGACATTCAGGCCAAGCACTTCAACAGTGAGTGAGACAATAAATGAAGTGATAAAAATTAGTGCTGCACCAGAGGGATGGACAGGAGAAGAAGAGAGTGAAGCAGAAATAAATGATTCAGAGATTAGTGAAGAAGCACAGAGCCTTGCTGAAAGGGTTAAGAAAAGCCTTGAAGAGAGACTTTTTAACAAAACAACAGAAGCAGTGATAAACCAAACAAACGAGAGAGTAGAGGAGATTACAGACACAATAAAAGAAAAAAGCTTTATCAGCGAGATTTTGAACAATCCATTATTGCTGATATCAAACATATTTGTGATAATCTTGATCATTGCAGTAATCATATATTTATTAAGAAGCAGAAGGGAGAAGGCAGAGATAATTGAAGATTAATCTTTTCTAGTTTGCATAATGATAGAAAACAATATATAGAATAAAGATAAATATCTATAAATGACAAGAAAGCCGATTGTTGCAGGGCAGTTTTACCCTGCCAATAAAAATGAGCTATTGAAACAGATCAAAGACAGTTTTAATTCTGAATTCGGCCCTGGAAATGCTTCTCAAGGAAAAATTGAGAAAGTGAAAGCTGTCATCAGCCCACATGCAGGATACTTTTTTTCAGGAGCAGGAGCAGCACATGGATTCAAAAGGATAAAAGAAAGTGGATTACCTGATGTATTTGTCATTATTGGACTGAGCCATAATATCCCAAAAAGCGGAATCTCTCTTGAAGATTGGGAGACACCTCTTGGTGTAATAGAGAATGATGATGAATTAGGTGAAATCATCATTAGAAATACTGGGCTTGAGCAAGATGAACATCTGCATATGATGGAGCACTCACTTGAAGTACAGGTCCCATTTATACAGTTTATCTCAAAGAATGCAAAGTTAGTGCCAATAATTGCTTCTGAAGATCTTGACTATTATAAGCTAGGTGAAGGAATCAAGAAAAGCATTGAGGAATATGGAAAAGATGTTGTAATTATTGCTTCAAGTGATTTTACACATTATGGAGCAAATTATGGTTTTGTCCCTTTTTCTGGTAATGTGAAAGAAAATATGGAAAAATTGGATAAGGGAGCTATTGAATTTATACTTAAAAAAGATGTAAAGGGATTTCTGAAATATGTTGAGAAGACTGGTGCAACAATATGCGGGAGATGGCCGATTGCAGTCCTGCTATCTGCTATTGAATGCGATAAGGTGGAATTATTGGAATATTATACTTCAGGTGATGTTTTAGGAGAATATGACAGTGCAGTGGGGTATGCAAGCATTGTGTTTTATTGAGGCAGAATATGAAAGGAAGAAAAATAAGATTAAATGAAAAAGTTGCAATGACCAAACATTGCAAAAGCATATTTTCAAAAGCAATTGGATTGATGTTTAGTTTTCCAAAAGACAGGGCTTTAGTGTTTCATTTCAACAAAGAGAAATTAGTCGACCTGCACATGTTCTTTGTTTTTTATCCAATTGATGTGTTTTATTTAGATGCAAGCAAAAAAGTGACTGCAGTCAAAAACAATTTTATCCAGTTCACAGTGACATGGCCAAGGAAGGCAAAATATGTTATTGAAGCAAAGAAAGGGTTATTAGATATCAAGGTAGGGGATGTTGTTGAGTTCTGATTATTGAAGATCTATAGTTATTGCCCCAGAATAATAAGCAAGAGCAGTACAACCACCAATAAGTGCTGTTAAGGCAACAGCTGTTAGACCTCCTTTAATCAAAGTGTATGAGACTGGATGCCTTAAACACCATAATTGATAATCTGAATAATGAAGCTGTTGGTTTACTAATTGTCTCAACTCTGGATCTTCATGCCTGACATAGAGCTCTTCTAATCCACTTCTTGCTACAGATCTTTCATGTTCAGGACATTTTGGAACCATTCTTAGCTCTTGGACATCTTCAAAACCATCTGACCACCCTGTAGTCCTATATCCAAGGTCCCTGCGCTCTCCTGTAGCTACTAATCTTTCTACTTCATCATTTAATGTTTTTCCGAATCTTGCTATTAAATCATGCATATCTTCAGTCCCAATATGAGATTCCATACTTATTGAGAATACGCTTGAATCTAAAGAACCACCAGTCAGAGACTGGTGGGATCTACTAAATCCGCAATTACCTTATAATAGGACTGGTGGTTCTTAGTGTTCAGAAATTTTAATAAAATTTCTGGCATGCCAAAAATGCTCTGCATTTTTGAGCATTTTTCTGATTCCAATAGGGGGAATGGCTTTCAGCCACCAGTTAAAAACTGGTGGAAAATTTCTGACATTTTAAAGTTAATCCCAAAACAATAAAAAATTATCAATTTTCTAAGATTTGGAGAATTAAAAAAAATTTCCCAAGACAATAAAAACCTTATGAAAAGATTCTAAGCTTTGGGAATTATTCTAATTCCCAAAACAAAAGAAATTTTATAAAATTTCTAAGCTTTGGGTATTTTCCAAATACCCAAAACATTTAAATATCGATTTAAATTCTGATATCCTATCGGGGCTGTAGTATAACTTGGCCAAACTTTCTAAGTTTGATCAAGGTAGCTAAGTGGGACACGAAAAACACAAAAAGTGTTTTTGGGTGCAAAAAATCTTTGATTTTTTAGCATTTCGCTTTGCTCAATCCCACGACCTGCCCATGAATTGAGCAAAGAAATATCGGGGCTGTAGTATAAGCTGGCTAGTATAGCGGCCTCCAGTGATGGAGGGATGAGCCATTTCGGCGATGAATAATCTTTCTGCTGAAGACAGCCGTGGATCTGGGTTCAAATTTGCCAAAAGACCATAATTTTGGCATGAAAATCCCAGCAGCCCCATTTTATTTTTTCTTTTAAAAAGATGGAACAAACAATAATCAAGAGAGCTAGAAGAGCAAATGATATAGTTAGTCCAAGGTTTCTGACACAAGTGCTTCAGCGTGATTATATTCTAGAAGGTATCTCAGAACTAGTCAGAATCACAACTGAGACTGGCTATGAAGCGGCTTTTGATGTTTACAAAAGAGCAAGAACAGAAAAACTCTATATTTCAAAATACATCACTATTGGCGATGAAGATTCAGTAAGCCAAATATCAGGACTGAACAGGCTAGCCTGGGAATATCTTGATAAAACAGGAAAAGACCCCAGAAACAAAAGCAATCAAGATGATTTTGAAAGGTTTGTCAGAAATCATGAGATTGGATTTCAATCACCTATGCCAAAGCAAGGCGAAATACCTTATGGAGAAGGTGACAGAAGGACAGATTATGCATTAATTACATTCCACTCACACCCGGATGGAATTGCACTTGCTTCAAGAAAAGATCTGCTTCATCTGAACAATATGAGAAGAAGAGATTTCAAAAGAACATTAAGGAGCAACCCAATCAGCATTGTCATTGGGGTATATCAAGACAGCACTAAAACCCGTGATGGAGATGAACTGGTAAGAACAATATTCGGGACTGAGCAGTCAGGTGAAATAATGCTGTTCCAAGAGAAAAGCGAATGGCCTCATTCAATAAAAACAATAAAAAGGGCTGCGAAGTCATATCTATCTGAAACAGCAGAACAATCTAAAAAATCATACAATATTGCGAGAGGGCAATATCATGCTGATGAAAAGAGGATTGAGGTTCCAGCAGGCTTGCTTGAATTTGGGTTTAGATTCTAAATGTATTTGTTAATCCAATATATGATAATTTATCCTATTTTTCTTGCAAATCCTTGTTTTGTGTCTATGAAAACTAGATCATTGTTTTATTATCAGAATATCTTTGATTCTACCCAGCCTATAAATCATCACAAAAAAATTAAACATCTGAGATTTTCATCAATTCCTCCAATTTCTTAAATTGTTCAGCATACAATGGTAAAACTTCCTGTGTTGAATGGATTTGAGTCATTTTAGGAACTTTCCAACAACTATCTTCTCCGTAAGCATGTTGATGGACAATCTGCAAAGGCTTTGATGGTTTACTGCTGAGAAATCTTTTTGGTTTATAAACAGTGGTTACATCTACTTTGATTTCTCTTGGATAAATCAGAAAATCAGTAGCCATTTCCCTTCTTAAATCAGTATTTAAAGACTCCATCTCTACACTACCAGCTCTAAATGCATCCACATAGAATAACCACTCTAATCTATGCACAGTGCTTTCATCCCTCATAAAGTTCCTTGGACCATCCCATTGCTTCAAGCCAATTGCCCTTAATCCGATCCTATCAAGATCTGCATACGCTAAAGTATGTCCTGCTAATATTTCCCTAACAGCATCAATTGCTTCTTTGTCTTCTGTGAACATTTTATTTTCCTCCTACTTGTGAATCTCTTCCTGTCTTCACTGTATCTTCCAACATTTCTTCAAGCCACACAAACCTACCGTACAATGGCAAAACTCTCTGATCTTTACCAATTCGAAAAAGATCAGGATTAAAGTCAAAACCAGAATTATAACTTTCAAATAAATAAGCTTGCTCACCTACAATTTTATTAGGTCTAGCTGGTCTTTTACTAAAAATCCATTTTGGTTTATATCTGGTTAATATGCCTGCTCGAAAAGTTCTGGACGGCATTATTAAATCATAATCATGACCTAAATCTAAATCTGGGTTTAGATATTCCATACTTATTTGACTTACTCTCAATGGATCCACATAAAAAATCCATTCTGATCTACTTGAAGTACCTGGTTCAATGGAAACTGGAAAAAAAGATTTTGATATATCCTCTTGCCTTATTCCAATTGCTCTAAGGTGTTCTTTATTCAAATCCTTATATAGGACTGTTCTTTCATCAAGCATAGTTCTTAATTGACTAATTATGTTAGTATCATAGGTAAACATTTTAACCTCCATTATTTGTAATACATTAGTAACTACACATAGTATACTTAAGTTTTTGTTGTAATACTATATTACAACAATAACAAAGTTTAAATACTGAAAAACATATGCACCCTATATGAATCCAAAATTAATACTTGAAAACGCAGGATTAGCAGGAAACGAAGTAAAAATCTATCTTGATCTTCTTGGTTTAGGATCTGCCCTGGCAGGAGAAATCACAAAAAAGTCAAGTATTAATAGAACAAATGTATATGATGCTTTGGAAAGACTTATAGAAAAAGGCCTTGTCAGCTATGTTATAAAAGCAAATAGAAAATATTTTGAAGCTGCTGAACCAACTAGAATCACTAAGTTCCTGTCTGAAAAACAGGAAGAGCTAGAACAAAAAAAGAAATTAGTAAATTCAATACTTCCTGAATTAAAGGCTAAAAGAATGCTAAGCAAGGGACCTCAAGAAGCTACAATTTTTAAAGGCAGGAAAGGAATTAAATCAGTGGCTGAAGATGTAATAAAGACAAAAAAAGAATTACTTGTTTTTGGAGCAGAAGGCAAGTTTGTAAGTTTATTCACACACTATGCAAGGCAATGGCATTTGAAAAGAAAAGAAAACAGAATTCAATTAAAAATCCTTTTTAATGAAAAAATAAGAAAAAAGAAATCAAAAGATAAATTTCCCATCTGCCAAATGCGTTTTTGCTCAAATATGCAGGAAACTCCAGCAACAACATGGATCTATGGTGACAAGGTAGCGATAATGGTCTGGGGAGAGCAGCCGATTGCAACTCTGATAAGAAGCAAAGAGGTTGCAAAATCATACAAAGTAAATTTTGATTTTTTGTGGGAATTGGCCAAAAAATAATGAGTAGTAAAGACTAAATTACAAGTAATTAGAAACTTGCATAAAATTAATAAGAAAGTTTAAATAATCAATAAATGAGGATAAGAATATGAAAAAAGAGGTATGGGAGGCAGTAGCGACATTAGTCGGAGCCACAATTGGAGCAGGGGTTCTAGGCATTCCCTATGTCATTGCAAAAGCAGGATTTATTGTCGGACTGATTGACATCCTGGTGATTGGATTCTTCATATTAATGCTTCAGCTCTTTATGGGCGAGATTGTATTAAGGACAAAAGGAAACCATCAGATAACAGGATTTGCAGAAAAATATATCGGAAAAAAAGGAAAATTCATTGTTGCATCACTTTTCATACTAAGCATCTACGGCGCCTTGATTGCCTACCTGATTGCCAGCGGAGAGTTATTGTCGACGATATTTGGAGGAAACCCAATATATTATGGATTTGGATTCTTTATCTTTTGCAGCACAATAATATATATTGGAATCAAGGCAATCAAAAGATGGGAGATGGGCATATCAATGATCCTCATTGGGATCCTAGTATTAATAACTGTAATCTCATTCACAAAAATCAATTACTCAAATCTGCAATCAGTCAATTTTAACAATATACTTGTACCATATGGAGTTATCCTATTCTCATTATTTGGCACAGTGGCAATACCAGAGATGAAAGAAGAGCTCAAGAAGAACAAGAAAGAGCTAAAAAAAGCAATAATAATCGGGACAACTATATCAATACTGATTGCGATAATATTCAGCTTTGTTGTACTGGGTGTTGTTGGATTACAGAATTTTGAGAGTCTTGAACCTGACCAAAGGATTGCAACAATAGCACTTGGGCAAATAATGGGAAGAAATATGCTGATATTTGCAAACTTGTTTGCATTATTTGCTCTCACAACAAGCTTTTTAGCATTAGGCTATGGATTAAAGGAGATGTTCCATTTTGATGACCATATTGGATGGAGATTGTCATGGATATTCACAATATCAGTGCCAATAATTTTTTTCTTTATTGACTCATTTATTGTTGATATCACAAATTTTATCAATATTCTTGGATTTACAGGAACTTTTGCATTAGGGTTAATAGGAATAATGACTGTCATCATATATATCAGAGCAAAAAAGTTAGGCGAAAGAAAACCTGAGTATGTCATTACAAAAAACAAAGTTATAGAATATCTTCTTATAGGATTATTTGTCCTTGGGATGGCTTATGAGATTGTGAAGATGGTTTTATGAGTATTAGATCATTCCTCAACTGATTATTCCTCAACTCTGTGAGTCACTTCAAGATAAGGCCTGTTGCCACCAATCACCCATAATTTCTCACCAGGCTTAAATAAGTCTTTAGAAAGCAAAAGCCTTCTCTGATTATCCATATGGGATTCACCATAAACATATCCTTCAAAATTAACAAATGGATTATTGACTTCTGGAAAAACAATCATTCTCTTTAAAATCCTATTTTCACCAATAAAACATGTCTTGTAGTTTCCTTCTGATTCAGGAAAAAGATTGTAATAAGATGGAGGTATGCAAATCCTTCTTCCTTGATCAACTGTAACACTTTTTTTTATAGGATTTGAGAATAGGATTGCCTCATCTGGATAATCTTCTGCTGACCTTTGATATGGCAAGATTGACAATAAATCCTTAAAATCAACCATTGTAAAAGGATCTAAATTGCAATCCAATCCATTCCCTCTCAATAATAAGCCATGATCATGAGGAATGAGCCCTTTTTCCACTGCTTCTGCCACTAATTCAGGTCTAGTTGAAAAATAATTAGCAAGGTCATCTAGATCAAACATAACACCAAGTCTTCTAGCTGCACTCTTTGTTGTCATAAAGAATCAAAGTATAAATTGATTTAAAAATGTTACGGTTGAGTAGTGACTATTTCTTTGAATTCAGGATTTTAGAGATGAAAATATTCATTTTATCCACTACAGTTTTATCCCTAATATCATGAGATGTTATCTCCAATGTTGCCAATGGTTGTTTCCAAAGTATTTCTGACATCTCTTTGAATGCTATTTCACCACCCCTACCACCTTCTGTGCAAAAGAAGGCCACTTTACCAATAGAATCCTTGAATTTTGTGACAAAAGATCTTATTGGCCCTGACATATTAAAACTCCAAATAGGAGTGCCAATAATGATAAGTTTGTATTCACTAATATCCTTATTTAGATCATTTATTTTCGGAGTGCTTTTCATTGAACCTTCTTTTCCGCAAATCAGATATCCAAGAGGGCCAGTCCTCTTCTTATTATCAGTCAACTCTTCAATATCACATGACAATGATTCAGAAATAGACTCAGCTATTGTTCTGGTGTTTCCAGTCCTTGAATAATAGACTACTAATGTTTTCATGGAAAAATAATAATTTTTTATTATTTATAAAATTTCTTATTTTTTAGAATTCTTATTTTTCTTTTCAATCTCCTTTTTACTAACTTTATCAGACTTACTATCTTTATTGTTATTCTCATCCAAAAAATCAAGGATCTTGTCATTATATTTTACAAACAATATGATGATAAAAACAATGACTAAGCCTGCAATAATGTAATTGAGATAATCAATTAAAAAAGATATTGGCTTGCTAAATATGGAACTGACACTTTCCTTAATCTTGCCTGTAAAATCATTCAAATCCTCTTTAATTTTCTCTGAAATAGGAACTTCAGGAGCTTTCTTAACAATAAGCATTACCTTATTGCTCTTAACTACACCTCCTTTACCATCATCAGCTGTAAATACCACTGTTTCAGCGCCACTAAATCCTGGGTCATGGATTAATGTAGCTATGCCAAGTTCATTGTCAATATCAATATTTATATGATCTGTAGACTCAGCTGAATAAACCAGCTTATCACCATCAGGATCAATGAAATATTGAGAAAGATCCAATGATCTATTCTCATCAAAATTCCAAACCTGGATAGGAATACCTTTTTCATCAATAATAGTCTTATTAACAGATAAAATTCTGATCAGATTATTCAATTCATTGACAGAAAGTTTTGTCTTAACAATAATATCAACCATATTATCCATCAACAAATCAGCCAACTCATCGTTAGAAAGGACTGCTTTGGACTCAGTGTTGACAACCTTGCCTTCAGGATTATACTTATAACGCCCATCAGATATTGAGCTAAGGATCTCATCAGTCCTAAACTCCTCAATCGTTGTAGTAGGTTTTTCAGGTATTGTGACCAAGGTTGTTACAATAATCGTTGTTGATGTTGTTTCAGCTGAGGTCGATGTTGTCTCTGAGGTTGGAGTAATCAAAGAAGAGATTGAATCATAATTATAATATACCAAGCTGACAATAACAGCTATGATCACTAAAATCAGCAGATAGATCGGCCATTGGAGATCATCCTCTTTTTTTGGATTTTTTTCCTTGATTATCTTTTCTTTTGGCTTTTCTATTATCTTTTTTGGTGCAACTATGACAGTCTTTTCAACAGGCTTTTCCATTTTTTTAAATTCAATAATAGGCTTTTTTTCCAAAATAACAGGTTTTTCCTTTTTCAAGCCAGCAATTGCATAATAGCTAAAATCAGGAAGTTTTGTCTCAAAAAAAAGGAATGAGTCATCCTCATCAATGATCTTAGTAGAAATATCAATCCATTGGCGCTTTTCATACCTTTTTATAGTAATTGATTTTGGATCAATATCATTATACAGAATCCATGATTTCTTAACCCTGAACCTCAGAAGGACATTTGAAAGGTTGTTCTCACTTATATTTTTTGTATTTATCTCAAAATACCTATAAACATGAGGGGAAGGCCTGATGAAAGTAGGCTTTATTTTCAAACCTTTGATAGAGATTGATGCATTACTAATCCTGCTTCTGATCCTAAATGATATCTCACCAATACCAATCTTCTCATTCACTGGGATTGTGACATCATCACCAACTGAGTATGTTGAGAGTGATTTTTCAAAATAATATGCGCTACTCCTCTTTTTAACATATGAGCGTATAATAATCAAAATAATGACAATTAAAATGCCAATAATAATGTAAGTGAGATTATTCATCAAAAAAAGCAAGATAAATTTTATTATGCTCCATACACCTAAAAAGATTGATTTAACAATTCCATATAAAAAACTTAGAATGTTGAGTATTCCAATCTTCTTATGGATATAATATATCAAGGCAATCAATATTGCAAGAAGCACAAGTAAAAACAATAAAGCAGGCCAGATTTTTGGCTCAACAATCTCAGGACCAATCTGATCATATTTTTTTACATGCTTTTCAGCCAGTTTTTTTGGTTTAATCTTTTGATCTTTCTTTATTTCCTCTTTTATAGTCTCATCTTTCTTGATCTCATCAATTTTTTCTATTATTACTGGCTTTTCTTTTTTTGGCCCCTTTGAAATAAAAGATATTACCCTAATCAGAATTATCAAAAGAACCAGGACAATGATTCCAGCAATGATATAAGGGAGATAATCATTAATCAGGTTTCTAACAGGTGTTATCACATTGTTGAGCGAGTCTGATAATGTCTGAAATAATCCTATATTTTCTCCAGATAAAGTTGTTGATGTTGTTAATGGTATCTCGCTAGTAGTTGTGACATCTACAAATGATGAGGTTGTAGTCTCAATCAAAGTGGTTGTTGTTTCAGCCAAAGTTGTTGTCTCTGGAATCTCTATTGCAGTTGTTGCTGTAACATTTTCATAAGGCAAGAATGGCAACATATTCATGTAATAAAAGGCAGTGACAATTATTGCAATCAAGATAATCAAGAATATAGGCCAAACAGGAGGTCTTTTCTTTTCCTCTTTTGAATCCTTTAATACTAATTTCTTAACAGGCCCTACCTTGACTCTCTTTAATGGCTTTTCCTCAACTTTTTTTATCAATTCTTTTCTCTTTTTCTCTTGTTCAATTCCCTTTTTTTCTTGTTCTATTCTCTTTTTCTCTTGTTCTAATCTTTTCTTTTCCCTATTTTTCTTATTGATCTCTTTTTTCCTTGCCCTTTTCACTTTCCATCTGCCATATCTAGATCTTATTTTTCCAGTAGTTTTCCTTGAAAATCTAAGAAGAGGTTTTCTAAAGATTAAAATAATGATGATTAGTAACAATAAGATAATTCCTGCCAAGAAAAACCATTTATACAATAAGACAAAATTATAAGCTGATTTAAAGTATCCAAAGATCGTATCCTTTATTGAACCTATAATACCCTTAATTTTCTCATACAAAGGCCCAATCTTGGATGTGAGAGGTGGTTCAGTTGCAACCGCTTCAGTCGTTGTCACTTCCTCTATTGTTGTAGTTGTAGCATTAAGAGGAACAAATAATGACCTGATAAAAGGAGTGATAGGGTAAGTCAGAAAGACATAGATTAGGACTGCAGCCACAATCGCAATAACAATAACCAAAATGATATGCCATATCTCAACCTTGTACTTTTTTCTTGCAACCACTTCTTTTTTAATTTTTTCAGGCTCTTTCTTGATTTCTTTTTTTGGCTCTTTCTTGACCTCTTTTTTGATAACAGATTTTACTTTTTTTACTTTCTCTATTATTTGAGCCTTTTCTGCAATCTTCTTCAATCTACTCTTTTTAACAATATCCTTTGACAAAGAAAGGATAATCAGGACAACAATCAATATTATCAAGGCAATAATAAAATAAATCCAGAATAAAGAAAAAAAATCAATAATTACACTTGACTTCTTAAGATTGATTATAAAAGGCTGGACATAAACAATATTGTTACTAGATTTAACCTTTAATTTGACCAGATAATTTCCAGGGGGAGTATCTTCAAAAGGTTTTGTAATAATGCTAAAGGATGTTGATTCTGAAGGAGCTAAGGCAACAGATTTCTGCTGTGATGAAATCCAAGGCTGATCTGTCTCAAGAGACAGTTCATAATCAGCTAATTTATTCCCTGAATTCTTGATAAGAATTGAAGTAATGGATTCAGAATAGCTTACCTTTATCCTCTTTGATCCCTTACCAATCTTTGGAACAAAACAATTCTCAATATTGAGAGGAAGAGACAAAGATTTGCTAATCTTTCCTATATCAGATTTTATATCAATTGAATAAGTTATTGAATATTCATCTCCAACCAGAGGTTTGACATTTAGGTATACTAATCTTGACTGGCCTGAGCCAACAGATACCTTATTTGTATCAATAGATAAGATATCATCAATTGGAGAAATTTCAATGTCATATGAATTCTCAATCGGTCCTGGATTATCAATCTTAACAGGGATTTTTACAGGCAAGGACTCGCAAATATCATAATCATAAATGATTTCCTTAAAATCATTATTTGATGCTTGAGCTTGAGTAGATAAAACTTCACCCAGCTTAACATTATAATCGTAACAATTGTCCACCTGAAGATCCAGAGGAAATTTTGTAAGAAACTTAGATTGTGTAGCAAGAACTGATGCTTCAATTGTATAATTCCCCACATCTTCGCAAGAAGGATCAATACTTAAGGTAGTGATCTTACCAGCACCTGGATCAATAATAAGAGGGTTTTGATCAGTTGTAGAGGCATCATTGAATGAATCAACATAAACTTCATATTCTTCTTTGAAAAAACCAACATTATTGATTTGGAGTTCGTAATCTGCCTTGTCACATCCACAGATCTTTTGTGAATTTATCAAAGGAATGACTTCTAAGTTCTGACAATTCTGGATGATTACATTCTGATTTATCTCCTTGACCTCACCAGATGATGATTTTATCTGAATTTTATGGTCATATAAGCCTTTATCATAGAAGCATGGGACCTTAATATGCTGATATAAATCAATTGACTCTCCAGAATCTAAATTGAAGAGATAAGGGGCTATTGTAACCCACTTTGAGATCTTATTATTGTATATCTTTACTTCGTAACTTCGAGAATAAATGTCATTATTTTCCACTATTATTGTGTTTATTGATTCAACACAAGAGCATGTCCTAATTTCAGCATCTGTGTATGCATTCATACTGTTTGTTGCATAAACATTAGAGGTTAAGCTAATCAAAAGAATTATTGACAATAAAAGTATAAACGTTAAAGTATATTTTATGGATTTATTCATATAATACCAACCATTTTTGTAATAATCCCCCAAATAAACCCTATCTCAAAGTTAAAAAACTAGGAGTATTAAAAATAATACTATTGTTAAAGAAATATGATTTTTAAACTATTTTAGAATATATAGGTTGATATTGCACTAGAGATTAATGGAAGAATTAGTTTAAAATTGATAAAATACTGAAAGAATTAGATTAGATTGATAAAAAAATTAAAAATAAAAAAATAAAGGAGTAAATGAAAAGTAAAATAAAAAAAATTAGAATTTTTGGTGTTGTTCGGAACAACAATTAATAATAGGTTTGTGTTCCTTCTGCGTCCTCGTCTTCATCGCCTTTTAATTTGTTAAATCCAATTATCAGGCCAAGAATAACTAAAAGGACAACTAAAACAACCAAACCAATCTCTAAGCCTCTCTTAAGGCTTGATCCAGCAACACCGCTAGCTGATGTTCCAGCAACATTTGCTGTAAGTGGAATCTGTTTTAAAACACTGTCTCCTGAACTTACAGATAAGCTGAATCCATACTGACCAGCTGGCACGCCCTGCTTTGCTGACAAGAATACTAAAACTGAGTCAGCATCACCAGCATTTACCAATACTGTGTTACTTGGCTGGATTGAAGCGTCTAATTGGTCTCCACCATTAACAGATACTGTGTAAGCTCTTGTTGAAGAACCTGCATTAGTAATTGTCACTTGGTAAGCAGCTGCTCCTTCTCCAGTTGATACATCCTGAACCTTGATTATTGTAGAAGGTCCAGCTTCTGGTTGTGTAGTTGGAACTACGTTATCAAGCTCACAAGCTTCATTTGGAATAACCTCGATTGTCCTTGTTGTTGAAGCAACCTCGTCACCATCATCAAAGGTAACATCGATCTGTACTGTGTAATCTCCTGCTTCAGCACAATCAGGAATCCTCATATAAAGCTCTTCACTTGTTGTTTGATCGTCATCTTCACCCTCAGGCTCAAGCTCATCAATGTAGTCAGCAGCTGAAATTCCTAATTCTGGTATAGATACTTCAACTTTAACGCCGTCTTCATTTCTGTCTCCATTATTTTCAACCCTAACAGTTGTCAATAGAGCTCTTCCAGCTTTTACCTTTCCAGCAGGTGAAAAGATAACATCGTCAATATCAATTAAATGTTCTGGGGTTTCAACAAGCAATCTATAATAATTTGTTATTGATATGTCTCTTGTTCTTCCCTCAATCCTAACTCTAATATCGTATTGACCAGGCTCCATTCTCTTAGTCAATTTTAAATTTAATTTCTTTGTGTACCATCCGCCATCTTCAAGGTCAAAAACCTCTGTTTCAGCAGCGATAACATCGTCTCTTGCATCTCCTTTTATCTCAGCTGAGATCTCAACATCGTCTGTAGCTCCAGTTGTTTCATTTGCCTGGAATCTTACTTTCAATGGTAATGTCTCTCCTCTCTCTATAACTTCAAAGTTGTTGTCGTTTCCTTCAAACAGTTCAATATTGTCGAGATAAACTGTTATTGAACTCTCGTCTATCTGTGCACTTGCAATTGTTGTAAGTGCCAAGACACTTATCAGAAACATTAACAACATTCCGAATATTTTACTTTTCATTTGTTTTACCCCCTATATAATTTTATTTTAATATTGATAGTTATATGGACGTAATTACATACTCATTTATAAACCTTTCGATTAATGAGTATTATATAGTGATTACACCTAATAACTATGATATAGTAAATACAACTTATATTTAAATATTATTGTATCATACTATATATATTTCCACTCGTAACTTTCAATACATCACCTTCTTTTTTTAGATATCCCCTCATATTAATCACTTAATATATTTCTAATTCTCTATGACGGACTCTCCTTAAGTCATCACTTTTTGTTGAGGCAATAGAGATCCTTACGTCATAAATTCCTGGATCTGCCCAATCTGGAATCTCTAAGTCAGCAAGTTTTGTCACTGTTGTTTTTGCATCAATACCAAAAGGACCTAACTTTCTTCTTACTCCAAGTTCAGGAATTGTATATGTGACTGTCATCTCTTTAATATCATAATAGTCGTTGTTAGTCATTGTAATTACTGCCTGAACATTGCTTCCTGCCTCAAACTTATCTGAGTATGTTCCGTCGAAACTAATTCTGTCAATAAACAGCTTTCTACGAGGAGATGAAATCGCATCTGGTATAATTACATCAATGATAAACTCTTGCAAGTCTGTCAAAAATCCGTCGGAAACCATTATGATAACATGATTCTCACCAGCCTGATCCTCATCTGGCTCCCATTCAATCAATCCAGTGACTGGGTCAATTGTCATGCCAGCTGGTCCTGTTATAATTGAATAAACTAGAGGATCACTGTCTGGATCTATTGCATCTGAATCATATTCATATTTTTCAACAAAATCCCTTGGATCATTAATCACTAATTGAGTAACAGGTGTTGATATGAAATAAGGTCCATGATTAATCAATGGATTGAACAATACATTTACAACAAATGTATCTTCAGAAAATAATCCAGTTGGATCTTCTGCCCTTACAACAGCTGTACATGAACCTATAAATGAAAGGTCTGGTACAATATCAACATTATCACTGTTGTCAATTGAAATTCCACATTGATTGCTGTTTGAAACAGACATCAAAGTGTAAATTAATTCTGAGTCCAAATTATCTGGATCGTCGGTATAATCGTTCAGATTAAAGACATCATCATTTACTGTATCTTCGAAAACATCTTCATCTGGCAATCCGCTGATAACTGGCGCATCATTCTCTGGAAGGACTGTCAAGTCAAAGTCTGCTGCAACTCCATTGCAGTCAAGGTCAACAGTCTCAATTCCTGTGTAATCAAGCTCTAAATTGATAATTTCAAGATTATCACCATTAAAGACCAAATCATAATGATTATGGGTAGATGTGATGGTTATAATCTCTGGATCATCTGGATCATTGCATTCAAGATTTAGGTCATTGTATATTAAAGTATTATCTGGACTGTCTTCCAGTATGCTTTGATCATCTAATGGATTCCATATAGCTGGCTCATCCTCTGAGTCATCCCATGGACCATCACATCCTGGATCAAGCATGTCAATTAAGACATCACCATCATTGTCAATACCATCTGTACATTCTGTATTACCATCATTAGTCTCATCATCATCAAAATACGAAGTGCAACCCCAATCATCAGGATAATCTGTAAATGTGTCAAAGTCATTATCAACGCTATCTGAACATTCTGTGTAATCGCAGCCTAAGCTGTCATCACAGATGTAATCACAGTAATCTGTATTTGTATCAGTTTCTGTATTACAATAACTTCTCTCAGATCCTGGATTATAACATGTTGGTGTATAATCATCTATATAAAAGTCTAAACCTGAACAATATGTGTCTGTCCAAGATGTTCCACAATCCAAATCATCATAACAAAGAACTGGTCCGTCAGACTCATCATCATCTTGATATGAGTCACAGCCAAGATCATTTGGATAATCTATGTCACCATCTAGGTCATTATCAATACCATCCTGACACTCAGCCAAAGGATGAGTCTCATCATCATCATTCAAATCAGAACAACTAAAATCATCAGGATAATCAATAGCTAAATCTAAATCATTATCAATGCCATCATTACATTCCCCTTCTTCATGATCATCAGTAGGAGAATCACACAATGGATCATCCCTATCAATGAAAACATCACCATCATTATCAACACCATCATTACATTCATAATTTCCATCATTAGTCTCATCATCA
>JBDROB010000058.1:0-8904 GCA_043810355.1 Candidatus Woesearchaeota archaeon | reverse complement strand
TACGTTTTATCGAGAGACAAAAGAACATCAATGTGAAAAGTAGTTCACAAAATGAAATGGTATATGGTGGTATGTTCTCTTTTTAAAGTTTATAAATGACCTATATACTGCAGAAGTGAGAACTACTTTCCGAATTATTCACTTTTTAACAGGACTTTTTGGAACAAATCTTTTGAGTATTGAATTATATAAATGCTTATAAATCACAAATATTTCTTATAATCTAAGGGGGATTAGATGACAGACTCGATAATATTCTTAGGAACAGGGAAAGGAGGGATTGTTGCAGGTAAACAGCTGAGGGCAACAGGCGGAATTTTGTTAAGAGTTGGACAGAACCAGTTTGTGATTGATCCAGGGCCAGGATCATTGGTAAAGGCAAAGGAATATGGCATTAACCTAAGGGAGACAGTTGCATTGATTGTGACCCATCATCACTTAGGGCATTGCAATGACTTAAATGCACAGATAGACTCAATAACATATTCTGGAATGGACAGACAAGGAGTTTTGATATCAACAAATACAGTCATCAATGGAGATGAGGACCTAAAGCCATATCTGACCAAATATCACAGAGATATTCTGGAAAGGGTAATTGTAGTCAAGGAAGGGCAGAAGGTAGGCATCAATGATGTTGAGATAACAGCAATACCGGCAGATCATGGAGGAGTTGAGACAATCGGCCTGAAATTTGTGACAAATGATTTCACATTATGCTATACATCTGACACAAGATATGACAAAAGGATAATTGAAAACTATATAGGATCTGACATATTGATATTAAATGCTACAGACATGAACAAAGCAGAGAACAACCTATCAATCTCAGATGCTGAAAAAATCATTGGCATAGTTAAACCAAGCCTAGCAATCCTGACACATTTTGGAGTCAGCGTAATCCAGTCAGATCCAATCTATCTGGCAAGAGAGATTCAGAAAAAGACCCATGTGCAGACAATAGCTGCAAAAGATGGCATGATACTAATACCAGGAAATTATGCTGCCAGATCACAGCAAAGAATTCTTAAGAGTTTTTAGATCAGATCAGGAGAATGACAATAACATAACCAATAAAACAGCCAATAGTTATAAAAGGCATTGCTGGATAAAACTTATTCTTTTTTGAATATAAAAAGAGGCCGGATAAAGCAATTGTAGCAGATAATGCGACAATAAGGGAATAAAAGAAAGCTGGTGTCTTATCAATGCCTATTTTTACAATCAAATGTTCCATGACCACTGCTGCAAATATCAAAGTGAATCCAATATCCCCACCACCAAGGATAGCACTCTTGATCTTTTTTTCTTTTGGTAAACCATTATCTTTTCCTGTCTTGTGACCAATGTCTTTTTTCTTGAAAAAACTAATCTTTGGAATCTTGTATGGTATTGCCAAGCCAGCAAAGACCTTGTTAGATGCCTGGAATTTAGCAAGCTTGATCATATGCTTTGATTTCCAGACAGCATACATATCATAAAAAGAAACAAGAATCAATAATCCAAAAGCAGATGGAAGATTAAACAGGGGAAGGACCAGTATTGCAATTCCTGAATAAAGAAATATTTCAGTAAGGTTATGGATATAATAATTTGGCCTGAAAGCTTTGAAATAGGCAAGGATAAGAGCAAAGGCAAGGGCTATATACCTGTTGATAAATACTCCAAAAGCAACCCCTAATGCAATAAATACAGCAAAAAAGAATCCATATTTCCAGAATCTGCCAAGATTAGTCCTTATAAGAAGCAGGATCAGTGCAGTCATGATAAAGATTGCTGCGACTATGAACAAGAATGAATATGTCTTCTGATTCTCCTGGAATTCCTGGGCTGGGCCAAAAGTAGTGTTTGTATGTACAATAACAATCTTACCCTGGTCATTGGTCTCAACCTGAATATATTTATTCACAGTATACAATCCAATAACTTGAGTCATAAGAAAGATAAGTATCAGAATTAAAGTCACTTTTATTGTATGTTTCATAAATAAATTTTAGGTCTTTATGAATATAAATGTTTGGATTTTTTCCATAAATTGTTTTTTTAGGAAAAAAATTTAAACCATATGTCATTAGCTTGATATTAAAATGAAATTAGCCCATAATGTTAAAATCAGTGTCTTTGCAAAGGATGATGAAGATTGCAATGAATTAAATGCAGCATTGCTTAGATTAATACCTTTTGACATTGTAAAAGAAAAGATTGAATTAGGGGAAAGCAAGGCAAAAGGGCTGGAATGTGCTGAAATAAAGATTATGGAAGTAAAATTGATTAAAGACAGGCATGTAAATGGATTTCTAAAGAATCTAAATAAATCATTGTCAGATGAGCAGAAAAAAAGACTTATGGACCAATATCTGAGCAGGCTTGATGAGGATCTTCATTTTTTTGTCAGGCTTGACAAGAGAGAGCTGCTGGAAGGAAAATATAAGTTGACAGACAAAGGGGATTGTTTTCATATAAAGGTACATTTAGCATGCTATCCAGAAAAAACTGAGATAGCAAAAGGAGTGTTAAAACAAATATTTAAGCAATAATATTCCACCAACATTATGGGCGGTTATTGACAATAATCAGATACATTAATAGGTATGCATGGAATTTTACTGCATTAATAGCAAAATATATAAAAGTGAAGAGTTAGGCAATATACAATGGTAAAAACAATTGATCCATACAGTTCAGAACTAGTAGAGGACTATTCCAGAATTGTCAAGGATTTTGGATTAGAAGAGTTTAAGGTAGAATTATTTCCAAAACCAAACAGGGTCATGAAAAGAGGGATTGTTTTTGCAGGAAGAGACCTTAACATAATCTCAAAATGCATACAAGACAAGAAGAGATTCTATGTCTTATCAGGAATCATGCCAACAGGCGAAAGAATCCATTTTGGGAACAAGATTGTTGTTGAGAATATCAGATATTTCCAGGAAAGAGGAGGAAAAGCATATATCCTGATAGCAGACCTTGAAGCAGCAGCAGCAAGAGGAGTTTCTTTGGATGAGGCAAAAAAAAGAGCTCTTGATTTCCATATCCCTGCATATCTGGCTCTTGGATTAGATCCAAAGAAAACAGTATTTTATTTCCAGTCAGAAAACAAGGATGTGATACACCTAGCTTATGAGTTTGCCAGGAAAATAACCTTGAATGAGTTCAAAGCAATATATGGAAACGCAGATCCAGGAAGGATAATGAGTGCAGTAACCCAAGTTGGTGATATACTGTATCCTCAATTAGAAGAAGAGATGCCTGGAATAATTCCAGTAGGCATAGACCAAGACCCACACATAAGATTGACAAGAGATATTGTTGCAAGAGTAAAATCAAAATATAAATTCTTTCCGCCAAGCTCATTATACCATAAATACACACCTAGTCTAGATGGTTCAATAAAGATGTCAAAAAGCAAGCCTGAAAGCTGTATAGAGCTACCAGAGCCAATTGAGCCATTGAAGAAGAAATTGAAAAGAGCATTGACTGGCGGCAGAGATACAATAGATGAACAGAAAAGATTAGGTGGAAGGCCTGAGAAATGCATGATATTTGAATTATACAAAAGCCATCTGATTGATGATGAAGACGAATTAAAAAAGATATATGATGAGTGCAAGAAAGGGATATTGATGTGCGGGGAAGACAAGGAAAATGCATGCAAAAGGATGGAATCATACATGAAAACATTTGTCAAGGATATTGAGAAAGCCAGGAAACAGGTAAGCAAACTAAACTTCGTAAAATTTAAATAGGCATATTATTAATTTGTATTAAAAGAGGTGTAATTATGAAAATAGCTCCTTTACCAAGCACATTTATGTTGACAAGCATTATAGGATTCTTCATATCAGTGATCTGGGTTGAACAATATAGTGTAACATTTGCATTTGCTTTTGGGTTAGTGTTTGCTCTTATGTTCATCTCATCATTAGTATCAATGACATATGCTGATGCAGATGCAGTCCTGAAATTGGATGGGAAACTGAAGTAATTCTTTTTTCGTAATAATTTTGGAGAAATTGAACTAAATTATAGAAATGTTTATATTAGAATTTTTTTTTAAATATAAGATGGTGCGTTCAAATCGGTATGAAAGAGAATTGGAAGTGATAGATGAAGTTGTAAAAGGTTTTGATGACTCTTGGTACAGTGAACAGGAAGGTCTTATCAGAGAAAGATTATCTCATTTTGTCAGTGATGTGATTGTTGAGGGATTTCAAAGAGATAGATTAGAAGGAAATTCAGTTGTTTATCTGCCAAGGCATCTGAGCCATGTAGATTATATCGCCTTGGCATTAAAACTGCATGATCTTAGGATGCCTCCTCCAGTATTTGCGGCTGGATCAAACTTATTTATTGGAAGATTTGGTGATTATTTAAAAAAAGGAAAAGCTGTTCCAATAAACAGAAGATCAATGGGTTCTCCAGGCTATGTCTTTCAAGTCATAAAAAGATTTGTGAATTTTGTAGCAGAAGGTGAGGATACAGGCATATACACAGAAGGAGGGAGAAGCTATGACGGAAGAATTGAAGAGCTCAATCCATTATTTTTTGGAATGGCAGAAAAAGCACAGGAAAGGATAGGGGATGTTGGTGAAGATGTTGTATTGCAACCAATTGCAGAAAGCTATGACTGGGTTCCTGAATCAAGAATCTTTCATCTATTGTCAAAAACAAGAGGATTGAGGAATTCTGGATACTCATTAATAAAAAGGTTAGGTGATTTGGCTTATTATGGGCTGGACTTATCAGTATTTGCTCCAAGGTATTTCAGGTCATTGCCTGAAGGAAGCCTATATCTTAGCTTTGGGCATCCAAAAACAGTGAGAGAGCTAAAGATAGAGGCAGCAGCCCATGAGCCAAAGATAAGATATGCTGACCATGCAAGGAATTATGTGAGGGCTGAGCTGGTAAAACACCAAAGGGTGACACCGACTGCATTAGTTGCATTCTGCATTGAAGAACAAGGAACTCCAAGGGCTGTAGACAGGATGGAGCTGGGAGATAGGGTAGGACTCTATGCAAATATGCTTGTGAACCAAGGATTTAGATTAAGCATATATTTTGACGGCATCAGAGACCCTTTTGGGATTGGGGTAGATATTTTTCATAGAAATGGAGTCTTAAATGCGAGAAATGGAAGCTTAAAAGTGAGGAATCCTCATGTTGTCAGGTATTATGCAAATACTATAAGGGAAGTGATGGAAACATCAAGAGAAATCTGTGTAAGGGATTCTAGAGCATGAAGTGATTCTCTAAAATTCATAATATAACTGCATCAGAATGCTCTGGGATATTGCTGTTATTGATGATTGCATAAGTGATTTTGTTAATATTCCTGCAGACAATCCTAATCTCATAATCACCCCAATAATAACCAAAATCTGTCCTTAACATCTTATAGCCATTATTCACACACTTATCTCTATCATGACAGCTGATTCCCATGTTCTCATGCAAGTTGATGTCATCAACCAATTCATTCTCCCACTCACCCTTATCAGAACTGATGTATGCTTTACAATAAATCTCATCAAAACCAAAACCTTTATCAGTGACTTGGATCAATAGATTATCAGGGGCTTTTGCAGGGACTAGAGGAATGACAATAGCTGAAAGTATAATAAACACAAATATTGGATAAAACCACATATTTTCAATTCATTTTAACTCAAAGCCACAAACATCAGTATCTTACATTCTTTTGGGCAAAGAGGAAGCTTTAGCTTCATGCCACCTGTCTCTATGAAGTGCTACATATTTTCTAAGAAATCAAAAATGCGTAAGCATTTTTAAACGCATTAAGCAGTTGTTCTTGACAGGAGAGAATATTATAAAATTTGTTGGAAATTCTTTGAATTCTCAAACATTCTTTTTACAGAATGTTATTGAAATCTATCGATTTATAAACATTCTTTGTCAAAATGTAATGGAAATTCTTTGAATTTCCAAACGCTTCTTGTTAAAACGTTATGGATAACTTGCATTTTCCAAACATTTTTTTCAAAATTCTTCTGAGATTATGATTTTATTCATATTTTAATACATCCATTTGGAGTACAGGTAACTTCAATGCCATTTCCTATGTCTCCTTGAGTAAAATTAGTGATATTAGCATTTAAAGTTACCCTACCAGCTCCTGAAAAATTGAAATTATTTCCTTTTAAATTAACATTAGAACTTATCACGCAATTATCACTGCCTCCCAATGCCCAGTTGCCAGTGCCACCATAAGTGCATGAGCCTCCTCCCACATCTCCTTTGAGTGTGTAAATATTTTCAACTGTCTGATTAATATTATTATCTGTTCCATTACCAAAAGCCCACCAATAATAAGAAAAATTCCCTGCACTAGCATAATTAAAACTCACATTATAAGCATTTGAAACATTATTAGCTGTGTAATTAACATCATTGAATTCAACACCTGCAGTGCCATTAGTATCTGTTATTGTTGCATTAAAACTAACTACACCAGAATCTGTTAAAGTGTTATTATTATTCTTTAAGTTTGAGAATGAAGGGTAGATTGTGTCTGATGCTCCTTCTGTATAAGTGACATTCATCTTAATAGAATCAATCTCTACCTTACGAGGAATACTATAATCAGATATACCTGTAAACATTACACCAAAATCATCAGCATTTACTTGAGCGGGATTTAAAGTAAGACCCCAAGTATCTGAAAGTCCACCATAAGTAGCATTAACTAATGCTGAGCTCCATAAAGACCCACTTGCTTTATCTTGACCTTGAGGGGTTCCACCGACTATTAATGTGACATTAATATCATTACAACTATTTGAACGTTGACAACTTCTTCTAATCTTAACACCAACACCATCAATTGAATCTGCACTTGGAGGAATAGAAAAGCCATATGTTTTCACACCAAAAGTATCTGTAGGATTATTGTCTGCATCACAAGTTGCAATAGCAGCATCTTCAGTTAATACATAATCAAGATTGACCCAATTACAATCTCCAGCACCATTTATTAAATAAGCAACAGTTGGGTCATTATAACCAACTGTAGGGTCAAGTCTTGAAATGTTCTCTCCTGTCAGGACCAATTCATCACCATTATCAGAAATCTTAATACTCTGTTCTCTCACTGTCTGATTAAAATTTATAGAAATATTGGATTCTGTATGAGTCAGTATGTTGTTTTTAAAACTAAAACCTTCAGGTATTTTATATTTTAATTCATCTAAGACAAAGTCTGTATTCTCAAAATTTTGTATAAAATAAAAACTGCATCCATTTCTTTTAACATCAAACTCTGAATATGATTCTATATCAGTAAAAATCCTTTTTAGGAAATTTACAAAACCAATATATTTTACATCATAGTTCCATTCCAGCCTTATCTCTTCCTCTCCATAATCAAAAACAATAAAATCATCTCCAACTTCATAATTCAAGACATCTTCGCATTTTTTCCATACTCCATCTTCATCAAGTGTGTTAACTCTATCAGAAGTTTGGGTGCATTGCTTGTGGGTTTCATTTATTTGGTGGCAAGTTGTTCTTGCATCTACTAGAAAAGGTTCTGAAGCACTGACAAAACCACTAACCAATATTAAGATTGCTGATAAATAGATTAATAACATCCATTTTTTCATTATGTTATCACCAATCTTGCTCCAGTTGAGCCAGTGATTATTACTGATGAAGCATTGCTCTCAATCCCAACACTGTTTGTTTCATCTGTGAAGTTAAATGAACCATTAATATGGAATTTGGAAGTTGCATTGATTCTTCCTATTCCTACATTTCCTTCAAAACTAGCATTTCCATCAACTTCTAGGTCGTCTCCAATATAAACATCATTAGTTCCATTTAAACCATCATCACTAAGAGTATAATCTCCAAAACTATTGAAATCAGTGGTGCCACCAACTGAACCAGTATGGATTGTAGCATTAGTAGTAGTAATAGCCCCTGAAGCATATAAAGCCTTATTACCCCATAAATTATAAATAGCAACAGTGTATGCAGTGTCATTATTAGTAAAATCAGCTGCACGGAAATATGGAGCAGCACTGTCACCAGTTCCACTCCGAGCCCTGTTAACAACAGTCAGGGATGTATTGGTATCGTTAAAATGGTGAAAATTAGGACTATAAGTCCATGCCAAAGGCATGCCAATATGAACTCCCATTGATGTATCACTAGGCGGGACGATATGGAGGGTTGAGTTGGGTATTGTTGTTCCGATTCCGACATATGAATTATTGTTTATAATGATTACATTAGTTGCTGCAGCTCTTATGAGTAATCTATCTAATCCATGGTCATACCAAATACCTCCTCTGTTTCTGTTATTGGTTGAGGAAAATCCAATGACACTATACCCCCCATCAACAGTTGCGAGTTGCATAGTAGCATTAGAATCACTCTCAAGAATAAAATGGTCCCTATCCTCTTCCCAATCAATTGTTCCAGCATCTGCAACTTTTAAATGCAGTTTTGCTTCTGGTAAGTCTGTCCCAATCCCAACATTAGTTGAATTGACAAAAAGTGTGTTGGAAACATTCAATGCTTTGTCTGAAGCATCTATTTGGAGTTTGTAGGCAGGGGTTGATGTGTTTAATCCAATATTTACTGCTGGAGTGTCATTGTAAAGGTAATTGCTAGTTGTTGTCCAGCCAGGGCTTGAGCCACCTGCTCCTGTGTCATCAACTCCGCAGATTGTCTCTCCTTGAGCGTTTGTCTCAAGGTTACAGTTTCTTAGACTATATAATGTCAGGTTCTGTGCAAAACTGACATTTCCTGAAGCATTTATAGTTCCGCTGATGTGGAGGGTTTGGTTTGGTGTTGTTGCTCCTATTCCTAATTTTCCTGCTGTTGTCAATCTTGCTTTCTCAACACCATTAGCATACATTGCAAAATCATATCCTGACA
>JBDROB010000057.1:0-2367 GCA_043810355.1 Candidatus Woesearchaeota archaeon | reverse complement strand
CACTGAAAAATTCGGCCCTTTCAATATCTCAAGATTGCCTCCATCAACAAAGCACATTTTCCTGTCATTTTCTGAACCCTTAACCACTTGAAAATTATCAGCATTCACCTTGACACTTTCTTTGTCATCTAAAAACATCCCTTCTCCCTTATTCTCCAAAGAATTCTCCAGACTCAGCAGAACCTGCTGTATTATCTCTTTGTCCATATGAAAAAAATAACTTCCATATTTTTAAGCATTTATGTTATTTACTATTTATTACATTTTTATCTAAAATAGTAAGTAAATAGTCAGGTTGCCATTGATCTTAGATTTTGGAATATATTTTGGCCTTGTAGTTTCCATGTATGAATTACGGACATTACAATATCAATCCATCTTTTGCCTTTCCAGTTTCTGTAACAGCTGATTGTCTTTCTTAGCAGTACAACTGAGCGGAGTTCTCGCTCAGCATGATTGTTGTGAAGCGGAACGCCTTTATGGTATAGTGCTGTAAACCAGTCATCTTTTCCATTCTCGATGTATGTTCTTAGCTTCTTTGTTCCTTTGATTGCTTTCAGGCAACTAACAATATCTCTTAGAATCCATTTTGCTTTCTCAATCTCTTTTCCATCAGGTGGTTTTTCATTGAGTATCTTGAGATTCTCATAAAGAGATTTTAGTCGTATATATTGCACCTCAATCTCCTTATCCTCTTTGGCATAATCTTTAAACTCTCTTATCAGATGAGCCCAGCACCTTTGTTTGAGTGGATAATAATCATATCCACCATAACCATCCACGACAATCACTCCTTTAAATCCTTTAATCAATTTCTTGAACCACTTTGCTGCCCTGCTTTTGGCAGCAAAGAATATTGATTTTGTCTTTGTAAAGATTCCCCAGACATAGCCATTTTTGCCGTCTTGTCTGAAGCCAGTTTCATCAGAATGCAAGTATGCTTCTTTCTTCAGCTCTTTAATCATATCTGCTTGAGAAGGCTCTAATGCAAAAATGTATTTTGTTGCTATGTTCTGCACAGTTCTTGAGCTGAAAGTTGGAGCTCCAAGTTGTCTGATAAAATCTGAAATCTTATCATGAGAATTTGTTAGGTTCTTCAGCATTATAACAATGCTCTGAAGATTCTTACCATATGTGTTATTAGGCAAATCAACTTTTGCCTCAACAATTTCACCAGTGGCCGGAGAAGTGTATTGCATGATTCTATGTTCTATTGTCTGTATTGGCTTATCAGGAAAATCAATTATTGTCTTAACACGATAACCAATCGGATCGCCTAAAGGTTCTCCTGAGATTGGACAAGTATAGACTTTATGTTCTTCAATCCTATCTGGTTTTGGAAGCTTGATTCCGCCGCCATTACTGCCTTGAGGCTTGCCTGGAAAGCGAGGCTTTTTCTTCTCTTTATCAGAAGATTCTTGTTGTGTATGTTCAGGTTCTTCATCCTTGGTGTTCTTCTTTAATTGCTTTGAAGAAGGAGTATGAACATTGTCAAATGCTTTGAGATAATGCTCTACTTTGCTAAGCCTTTCTCGAAGATCAAGAATCAGATCAATCAACTGATTTTTGGAAAGCTTTCTAAGATCTTTTCTTTCTGACAAGAATAACAACCTCACAATTTAGATATTCCTTTGGACAGTCTATTTTGGCACCAGTGCCAAACTTAGATACCTTATGCTCAAAATATCCTTTGATATTCTCAACTTCAATTTTGTTTGAAATTATGGTTTTTATCTTTCGCATATCATTTAATATATATAAGATATATATTAAACCTTTGATTTTGACCAAAATTCATCAAAAATCAAGAAAAAGTAGACTTTTTACTTACCTAAAATAGATAAATATTTAGATAAGTTAGGTTACTTTCTATTCAAATATAATTCGAGGTGATTAAATGAGAAAAATCTTAATCTTTTTAATAGCAGTTTTAATTGTGTTTGTGATAATTACTTCTGGTTGTACTCTACCATCATGCAAGAATAGGGCAGATGGCAGGTATCCTGATGTTGATTGTGAAAGTGAGAGCCCTGGAACTTGTATTTCAAACCAAGGCAAATGCACTGGTGAGACTGAATATGATACACATTGCATTGGAGATGCAGTTCCTATTAATTATGGACTTTGTACAGGCACAGAGGGTTGTACATGGGTAAACTATTGTGAAGTCAGATAAATACAAACTTTTTTCTTTCCTTTTTTTCTATGTTTCTACTACTAATCAATTTTTCCCTATTCAACCTTTCCCTTCTTGTTCCTATACAGAAGAAATACGCATATGAATGTTATCACTATATACAGTAATAGCACATAGACTTCTAGTGGTGAACTGAACAATGTCTTGTCAAATATGATTATCTTCCTGAT
>JBDROB010000056.1:0-5136 GCA_043810355.1 Candidatus Woesearchaeota archaeon | reverse complement strand
ATATTACTTTAAAATAACTTAATATACTTTAATATACATAATTATATACTTATTTAGTTTTTTTTAGTACTAATTATATATAAAGTTTTCGTTTTTGCATTAATTGAAAGTTAATGCATACAACAGAATCAAATCTGAAATCAATTAGAATAGTGAATCAACATTGATTTCTTAAAAAGTAAAAATTTAAGAAGATAACAAAACATAAAAAAATTAAAAAATAATAAATAATCAAATTGAACTCTTTATCAAATATCTCCTTATCAGCTTGTCTATCTCATTAACAATCAGGACTGTTGATGACACACCCAATATCAATAGCCAGTCTAGAAAAGAAAGTTTGACTGTCTCAAACCAGATGCTTAATGGAGTATAGATCACCAGCAATTGAAAGAATACAGATAATAATACTGCTTTAATAAGGGATTTGTTGGTAAATATGCCTATGCTGAACAATGACGAATTCTCTGACCTGCAGTTGAAAACATTGAATATCTGGAACATCATCAATGTTGTGAAAGCAATTGTTGTGGCATACATATACCCTATTCCTTCTGCAGCTGAGCCAATTCCTAACCCTCCTTTGCTCAATGCCCAATAATATAATCCTAATGTTCCTAATGTCATTATTATGCTTATATATATCATCCTGAAAACACTGTATTTTGTCACTAAAAACTCTTTTGGATTTCTTGGTCTTTGTCTCATAATATCTTTTTCCTTTGGCTCAACCCCTAAAGCAAGAGCAGGAAATCCATCTGTGGCAAGGTTGATAAAAAGCAGTTGGAATGCTAGCACTGGAAGAGGAAGGTCCAATAACACAGCAATAAATATTACCAGTACCTCGCCTAGATTTGATGATAACAGGTATTCTATGAATTTCTGGATATTTGAGTAGATGCCTCTGCCCTCTTCAACTGCACCGACAATGCTTGAGAAATTATCATCTGTCAGTATCATGTCAGAAGCCTCTTTTGACACATCTGTCCCTGTTATGCCCATTGCAACTCCGATGTCTGCTTTTTTCAATGCAGGCGCATCATTCACACCATCTCCTGTCATCGCGACAATATGGCCATTCTTCTTCAATGCATCGACTATTCTCAGCTTATGCTCTGGGTTGACTCTTGCATAGATTGATATCTTCTCGACTTCTTTTGCAAGATCCTTTATCTTGCTCAATTGTATTCCATCTATGGCTTTTCCCTCAATCCCTAATTCTTTTGCAACTGCAATCGCAGTATTTTTATGGTCTCCTGTTATCATTATTGTCCTTATTCCTGCACTCTTGCATATCCCTACTGATTCTATAGCCTCTTTCCTTGGAGGGTCTATCATTGCCTGCAACCCAACAAAGACCAGTCCATTTTCATTTATTGTATGGTCCAATTTCTTGTATGCAAATCCAAGAACCCTTAGCGCTTCGTCTGCAAATCCCTCATTAGTCCTCAATATCTTTCTTTTCATCAATAATGATAGTTTTTTCTCTTTTCCATCTATCATGATCTTTGTGCATCTTTTCAATATGACATCTGGAGCACCTTTTGAATAGATCACTTTCCTTCCATTTATCTTGTGGACAGTGCTCATCATCTTTCTTTCAGAGCTGAAAGGTATTTCTGCAATCCTTGGATATGCCCTTTTCAGGTTCACTTGGTTTATTCCAGCTTTTAGAGCAGAGACCACTAATGCACCTTCAGTAGGATCACCGATAATTTTCTCTTTGTCTACTGAAGAATCATTGCTCAGGCTTCCAATCTTGAGCAATTCACCTATTGAACCTGATTTGTTTGGATTCAATCTTTTTCCATCTGATAAGAACTCACCTGTTCCTTTATATCCTTTGCCGGTAACTTCAATTATCTTGTCATCAACAAATATTTTTTTTACAGTCATCATATTATGGGTCAATGTTCCAGTCTTGTCAGAGCAGATCACTGTGACAGAGCCTAAGGTCTCAACACTTGGAAGCTTTCTTATCAAGGCATTTCTCTTGACCATCTTATTGACTCCGATTGCAAGGCATATTGTGAACACTATCGGAAGCCCTTCTGGGATTGCAGCAACTGCAAGTGCAATTGAGTCCCTGAATGAATCAAAGACAGGTGTTCCTTTCATTATTCTGATGAGAAATACTATCAATGTGATTATTCCAATTATGATTCCAAGACTTTTTGAGAACTTTTTCAGTTTGAGCTGCAATGGGGTTGGAGGCCTTTTCTCTTCCTGTATCATTGTTGCTATCTTCCCGATCTCTGTCTTCATCCCAGTCTTCACGACTATTGCTTTTGCTCTTCCTCTTGTCACAATTGTCCCTGAGTAGATTGAATTATACCTGTCCCCTATTCCAGCCTCTTTCTTGATTATGTCAATCTTTTTCTCAACTGGTGTTGATTCTCCTGTAAGGGCAGATTCAAGTGTCTGAAGATTATACGCTTCTGTCAATCTTGCATCAGCTGGAACCTTTGCCCCAGTCTCGATCAATATGATGTCTCCTGGAACAAGATCTACAGAATCAATCTTCTGCTCTTTCCCTCCTCTGATCACTGTGGCTTTCAGGCTCGCCATCTTCTTAAGTGCTTCAATTGCCTTCTCTGCATTATACTCTTGAAAATATCCTAGTATTGCATTTATGATTATGATGATAAGAATCAGTATAGCATCCTTAATCTCTCCGATTATCATTGAGAAAATGACAGCGACAATCAAGATTACGACCAATGGGCTTGTGAACTGTGACAGGAAAATCCTTAGTCTTGAGATCTCTTCGCCTTTTTCCAGCTCATTTAGGCCGTATTTAATCCTTTTCTTGTCAGCCAATTCCTTGCTTAATCCTTTCTGAAGATCAGAATCAAGCTCGCTGACAATATCATTGATTGGCTTTTGATAATATTCCATCTTACCCCTTTTTGGACATATACCTTATAATATATTAACAATTAATTGATTGCTTATAAATTTTTTTATTTACAAATTGATCATAATCATTTATAATTAATAAAATATAGTTATATATAGTTATATATAGAATGATTTGGCATTATCCCTGAAATTGCCTCAATGCCTTGTTCAGGTCAGCAATCTTAAGTTCAGGCCAATGTTTGTCAGCAAAATAGATTTTCACATTAGGAGAATCCCACAAAAGCGTGCTTGGTACAACTCTTTTTAATCCTGTCTTTATTATCAGGTCAGGTGGTATAAAATATGAAGAATAGCAGTTTTCCTTTATCAGGTTTTTTGAGATATTTTCTGGATTGATCTTCTCAGCCTTGACCTGCCGTGCTATCAGCTTACATGAGTCAACTATCTCTTCCTGCCCTTCATAATTCACGCATAAGTTTAGGAAAAAACTGTCATAATCCTTTGTCTCTTCAACAATTGTCTTGATTGCATCTATGACTTTTCCAGGAAGGTTATACCATTTTCCAAAAACACTGACTTTTATCTTGTTTTTGTGTATTGCTTCATCTTTTGATAGGCTTTCAAGGAATTCTACCAATGAGTCTAACAGAAAGTTATAATTCTCTGTGTCTTTTTTCATTGATTCTGGGATGACATTGACTGTCAAAACAGGGATTGATATCTTAACTTGGTAAAGCAAAAGGTTCCTTAAGATTGTGAAATTCTTCTTATAGCAGGCATTCTTATCCTCACCACTTTTCCTGCAATATGCAGCTGTGCCTTCCATTGTCATTGCCAGATGCTGCGGTGTCTTGACTATCATTCCTTTTTCAAATTCTTCCTCATCCTGGTATTCTTTTGATTCCTCTTTCTTGGATATATAAGGAATATTTTCTGTTATCTTCTGTAGCTTTTCAAGTACCATTGCCTTAATTTCCCCCAGAGCATTCCAAATTTATGATTATGCAATGATAGTGAATCAATGTTTATAAAGTTTTTCTATCTATAAAACATATATGATAAACAATAATTTTATAAACTTAAAACAGAAGTAAATTGATATGATAGATATTTTCATTATGATCATTATTATCACTGCATTGTTGATAGCATCTTATAATGATATAAGGACAAGAGAGGTTCCAGATTGGCTGAATTTCTCTCTTATTGGAGCAGGTCTTGGCATCCGCCTGATATTTTCAATTGTCCAGAACGACTTCTCATATCTATTGTATGGCGCAATCGGTTTTGGAGCATTTGTCGCAATTGCTTATCTCATGTTCTACACAGGCCAATGGGGAGGAGGTGATTCCAAGCTATTGATGGGTTTAGGAGCTCTTATCGGAATAAATATCCCAATCATAGATATACCTTTCCTCCTGTCATTCATCATCAATATATTTGTCATTGGTGCAATCTATGGGTTGATATTCAGTCTTGTCATGGCTATTGTCAACCTTAAGGCATTTTTGAAAGAATTGAGGAAAATCATTGTTAAAAAAATGGTGAAAAGAGCTAGATGGATCTTTCTTTCATTGGGCCTTGCCTTGATCATATTGTCTCTTTTCCTGCCTGATCTTTTCCTTAAGTTCTTGGGCATTGCTCTTGGTTGCCTGATAATTCTTACATTCTACCTCTGGGTTTTCATAAAAGCCATAGAGAAATCCTGCATGATAAAGCTTGTCACCCCTGATAGGCTTACTGAAGGTGACTGGATTGTCAAGGATATAAAATACAAGGGAAAAAGGATAACTGGACCAAAAGATCTTGGTGTTGAGAAAAAGCAGATAGAAGAGTTGAAAAACCTCTACAGGCAGAAAAAGATCGGAAAGGTCCTGATAAAGGAAGGAATCCCTTTTGTCCCTAGTTTTTTAGTTGCATATATTCTGACCTTGATATTTGGAAATCTTCTTTTCTTGCTTTTGATATAGATTTTGATGCAGAACAAGCTTATTTCAACACTTAAAAAAAATATATTCCTCAAAAATAAAATATAGAAATCTAAGGTATCCTTCTCAATTGATTTAGCAGAAAAAAGACCTAGAAAAAAATAAGAGAATTAAAAACAATATTAGACTAAGATCATACCACGACCCATCCATGAGAATTCTAGGTTGAACAAGAAGATTGCTCTCCTTATCCTCCCTAATTATTTTTCCGTTACATATTAATATAACCTCCTCATATATAAATATATAGGCTTTGAACGACAAACATCCATACGAACTCTAAGGG
>JBDROB010000055.1:0-29403 GCA_043810355.1 Candidatus Woesearchaeota archaeon | reverse complement strand
ATACGAATAGGGTTCAGACGGTACATTAATGGTTTAGGTCTGCTTCTTAGCTTTCTTACAGCTTAAAAAGAACAAAAACCACATAGAAATAAATTATTTATGCACCACCAGTCAATAGACTGGTGGAAAGCTCAGCTTCTAGTTTTTGTTAATACTACTGATTAATTCTGCATATTTGAAAATATAAATGCTTTTAAATGTTATTTTTATAATGACAATATTATACTTTTTGAGGCGAATAAAATTAGTGATATTGGTTTTAGATGGCAATTACCTGAAGGAGTTCTAGATACAGATGTCTCTGTCATTGAGATTGGCCCTTATGATGAATCCTCTCTGGCAGAAGAGCTTAACAGGTTCTTTGGCACTGATATTAAAGGTATTGCTCGTACTTGTAGTTATGTTTTAGCTCACCAGCCTGGTTTAGACCTTGATTCTGTTGTCCAAGGCCTTCCTTTTGTTGACAGGGTCCTTCATTCTGGAATAGTCCATAGACCAGTAAGGACTGATGGAATAATCCAGATAACTAACCCTTTAATTTCTGGATCAGATATTAATTATGATCATGTAATTCAAAGCAATCTCCGTCCTGGAACAAGTGATTCTACTGGAAAGATTGCATTAGAACAAGCTTTGAAAGCTGTTGGTATTGACCCAAGAGAACAGGATCGTGGTTTTTTTGCAAACCAGTATTTCCTTAATGCTCCTGATTTAACTCCTGCTCAAATTGATTCCATTTCTGCCTTTTTGGCTAATCCTGATCTATTTGAAAGAGCTTATGCTAGCCACCACCAATATGCTGGAGGAAGGCTCCTTGGAGTCACTTCTTATCATCCTGATATGAAAGAAGCACAAAGGATAGCTTATGCAGGTGCTAATATTATTGATGTCCAAGGCGGAAAGCATATGAGGCATGACATTATGAAAAAGGCTTTTGAGAGGTGAATGGAATGACACTAGGAAAATTATATCATCCAAAAAGCGAACCAATGCGATTGGCTATTTACATGTCTGGCTCAGGGACAAATGCCAAGAAGATTCTTGAAAGATTTTTGGCAGATACACACACAACAGAAGGAAACTCTTTTGACCCTATCCTGATATGTTCAGATAACCCAGACTCAAATGCTGATAGGATTGGAAATCAAGATTATGCTGGACATGGACTGAAGATTCCTACTGTAACAAATCCAATCAGAGACTTTTACAGAAAAGCTGGTTGTGATAATATGAAAGATCAAGAGGTCAGGGCAGCATATGATGCAAAACAAGTTGAATTGCTCAAAGATATGAGAATTGATGCAATCGCTCTAGCTGGCTATGACTGGGCTCTTTCAAAGGAATGTTTAGAAGCAACTTCTGATATTGTCTGGATGAATGTCCATCCTGGTGACTTAAGAAAAAAGAAAGAAAGTGGCGAGCCAGCTTATCGAGGATTAGGCTGGGTTCCAAGTGCTAAGGCTATTCTTGCTGGAGAGAATTATGTCCACTCATCTGTTCATCTTGTTACTGCCAAAGTTGATGAAGGTGATCTTTTAGCTGTATCTGATGGAGTTCCAGTCCAGGATGAGATCAGATCATTGGATGTAAGAGCTGAAATGCTCTGGCAAGGCAGTGGTTTCAAACCTATTAAGCATATTTTGGATTATATCAGGACCCATCCAGATATGGAAGATGAAGCTTTGGCATGGAGATTCCCTCTATTTGGATCAGCAAGAGAATTGCAGGAAATTCTTAAAGTAAAAGGAGACTGGGTGATTTATCCTGAGACAATCTGCAATGTTGCAAAAGGAAAATATGAAGTTACTCCGCAAGGTGCACTTTATTTTGATGGAAATCCGATTCCAAGAGGAGTTCAATTTAATTGGTGATTGAAATGACAAAACCAGAAAACACACCTCAAGGAAGCAGTACCCCAAGAGATACTGCAGATTATGAAGCAAGTGAAGCTGCAGCTATTGCAAGTGGTAAAAGAGCATTTGAAAGAGCTTCCTGGCTGTTTGATAGAAGAAATGACAGAACAAATGGATTCTTTGTTGAACTTAGGGATGATCCAATCAATCCTGATTTTTCAGAAGCACATGGTGTTGATGGAAATGGCACAAAGCTTTTCCTGAGTGCGTGGGCTCATGATTATAGGTCATGTGCTATTGATGGAATTGCAATGAATGCTAATGACCTAGCAACAGTACTTAATGTTTTTCCAAAAGTGATTGATATTTATTTAGCATGCCAAACTCATGTTGAACAAGATCATATGGGAGAGATTATGAATGGTTTTGTAGACGCTCTTGAAATGATAAAAATACCTTTTGCTCCATGGAATCTTAATATTGGCAAATTAGAGACTGCATCTTTAGATGAGATGATCTCATTAGGTATACAAGGCCATGGTGTTGATTTTGGGATTGTCATGAGTGGATTGATCAGAAAAGATAGAATACCAAATCTTGATCCTCAACCAGGTCAATATATTGTCGGTGTAACCTCTTCTGGATTGCACAGTAATGGTTATACTGGAGCAAGGCATGCTCTTTTTGTGAATTCACCAAAACTTGAACCAAGAGCAGAATGGCAAAGCCAATATCACGGTAAATATATGCCTAATGACACTCACCCAATATTAGAAGGAAAAACAATTCTTGAAGCAATGGCAGTTCCTACAGCTCTTTATTTAGTCGAAGCTGCTATAATTGGTCAACAATTTGACACTAGAGAAATTTATGGTGTAAACATAACTGGAAATGGGCTTCATAATTTCAATAGGGTTGGAAAAGATGTTGCTTTTGAAATTACTGATCCTCTTGATCCACATCCAATTCATCAATTATTAGCTCAAGAATCAGGATGGACACCTGAACAAGCTTATACTAAACAAAATATGGGTATGGGTTTTGCATATGTTGTTCCTGATCTGGATACAACTGAAGCTGTTGTTAGATTGATCAATGATAGAGGGGAAAATCAAGCCTCAATTGTTGGACAAGTTAGAGAGAATTCAGGTCCTGAATTAAAAACAATACTTCACTATCCAGACGAGAGAAAACCATTGGAATTTATAGGATATAGTAATTGATTGAACAGAGATGATTAAAAATGTCAGGATTATTAATGCTCAGAGCTGAACTCTGTGCAGAATTAATTTTATTAGATTAATAAGAACAGGGGGAATAAAAAGATGTCAACTTCAAGAATAAATATTATTGTAGGATCTGACAGTGATAAGAAATATTTTGATAAAGAGATTGAAAGATGGTGTGAGGAGAATCAAGATGTTGCAGTATTGGTTCATATAGCCTCTGCAGATAATTCTCCTGAATTGGTTGAGGAATTATGCACCAAATTTTTTGGTCCTAAAGTTGGTTTAAATGGTTATCATAAAAGAAATATTGTTGTAGAGACTGGTCCTTCTAGAAAACCAACAATTGATGAGACAGTTGATTGTTATGCTAGGAAGCTTATGGCAAAGAAAAGCGGCCAGGCTATGATATCTGGGGCTGGAATGAGCAACATGCTCACTGGAGCTGTAAAGAGGCATGCAACCGTAAAAGATTTGGTCATCGGTGTCCCTTTTTTAGATACTGAACTTATGGGAATATCTGCTTTTCTTGCAACTGATGAAAAACCTCCAAGAAATCCTGTTCTTTCAATGCCTGTCAATGGAATATATACTGCACTTAATATTGGTCTTAAGTTTGAGGATTATAGATGGGGTGACAGGAAAGTCAAGATCACAGATTATGTAGGTGCATCTGATATTGCTGCAGCATTTGAAAAGATAGGCCTTCCTTGTTATGTGCAAGAGCATCATCGCATGGAGCCAGATGATGTTGTTATCACTCCTTTCAGGCCTGGAGACACAAGATCTGGAACAAGGCATCTGCTGAACATTGATGAGATTATTGCAGAAGGAAATGGTGTACAGATTGGTGTCAAGATTGCCCGGGGAGATAATCCTCCTAATTTTGATGGATATCTTGAGATTGTCAACCATGATTATGATTCAACTGGATTTGTTTCAGCTGGATCTGCTGGTTATGCAAATGCTGCAATTATTGCAGCTCAAATCACAAGAAAAACAAATCCTCTGAAAGCAGTTGCCCTTGAAAAGGCAAAAAAGACAGTTGATCAATTGAAAGAGATCACATTCCAGTATCCTACTGAATAAAATATTTTGAAGTGAGGTGGAAAAATGGCAATAAGAAGAGTCGAAGAGATTGATGATTTGGTTCCAGTAAGGTTTGTTTTTGCAAGTGTTGCAGACAAGACAGGATTGGATTCTTTAATACCTAATCTTTTGAATGCAACAGAAAATGTGTTTATTGTGTCTACTGGAGGGACTTATACTGCAATCAGGGATATTTTAGGTGATAAGGCAGATTCTCATTTAGGTGAAGTTTCTGAATATACAGAAATGCCAGAAACAGAGGGTGGCCTTGTTAAAAGTCTTCATCATAAACTCTTTCTTGGATATTTAACAGAGACTTATTGTAAAGCCCATAGCAAAGATCTTGAAAGAGAAGGAGCAAGACCAGTTGATCTTTTTATAGGTAATTTTTATCCTTTTGAAAGAGCCATAACAAAACCTGGAATTGATATGGAAGATGCAAGAGGCCAGATTGATATAGGTGGACCTTCAGCAATGGCTGCTTGTGCCAAGAACTGGCATAGGGTTGCTGTTTTATCTGATCCAAATGATTATTTAGAACTCTCACAAAACTTATTGAGGCATGATGGACACACCACTCTTGAATTGAGGTACAAACTTCATCAAAAGGCATTCCAAAAACTTGCAGAGTATAGGGTTGCTATTGCAGGTTTTATGCAAGGCATTCCTTTCGAACAAGCGATTGAACCCTATAAAATACATAATCCAAGTGGAGGTGAATGAAAATGCCAGAAATAAAGCCAGTTGATATTTCAAACAGAACAGCTGTCTATAGGACTCGAAGTGAAGGTGATTTTCCAGATAGGCTCACAATTGTTCTAAATAAAGAATGGGATCTGAAGTATGGTGAGAATCCAAACCAGCATGGAGCGATTTATGCTTATAATCGAGTTGGAGATATTGATGCCAGTACTATTCCAGATCTGACAAACTTGCAGTCTGTAAGAAAGGATGGAAAAGGAAAAGGTGGATTATCAATGACAAATGTTGGCGATATTACTAGGGCAATGGATGCAGCAAAATATTTCCATCAACAGCCAACTGTTGTCATTATGAAGCATAATATTGTTTCTGGATTTGCAACTGATTATAGTGGACAAGGTGATTATACTGAATTGTTTAGGACTGCAAGGGATACTGACCAATTAAGCAATTTTGGAGGGACTGTTCTTTTTACTCAACCTCTAGATATGGCTACTGCTGAAGCTCTATATGAGCACTATCACCCAAGAGAACCAGGCCATTGGTTTCCTGATGTATTGGCAGCCCCTGGATTTAATCATGGTGTAATTGGATATATTCAAAATCAGGCTGCAAATGTCCGTATTGGAGAATTCTCAGCTCTTGACAGATTGCCAAAATTTAAAGGTGATGATACTCATGGTTTAGTATCGATAAAAGAAATGCCAACAGGAAGATTAGGTGTGCAGGATGTTTATCTGACAGCTTTAAGAACAGTTGATGATTTGGTTATGAGACCTATGGTCAAAGGTGTATCTGTTATGCGACCACCTACTCAAAATGAGGCAAGAGATTTGCTCACTGCATGGCACTTAAACATTACAGGAGCAAGAAGCAATGGTGTTGTTGCTGTCAGGAATGGTGTTTCTGTGTCAATGGGCTCTGGACAAGTTGCAAGAATTGAAGCTGTTGCCAACATGATTATGAAAGGCATGCAAAAGGCAATGGATAGGGAAGGAATTGGTTATAACAGGTTGTATGGAATAATGGAAAGCCACCAATTAAAAGACAATCCATTCAAAGGTGCTTCTGTTTCATCAGATGCATTCTTTCCTTTTGATGATTGTGTGAGGGCATTGCATTCTGTTGGTGTGACTGCAACAATCCATCCTTATGGATCAATTGCAGACAATGTTGTAATCAAGGCTGTCAATGAGATTGGAATGGCAATGCCAGCTGCAGATGTCAGATGCTTTGGACATTTTTGAGGTATTAATATGACAGACAAACCAAGTTACGAACAACTGGAACAGCAAGTTGCTCACTTAACTACAGAGCTAAGGGAACAGCGGCAGATGATGATACATCCTTTAGACTACAAATATTGGGATAATGATATTGCTGCACACATTTCTGGAGCAGCGCAGTGGAAAGCATGTGCAAATGTCCAAGTTCAATTGATGGTAGCAAGACACCAGTTTGGGATGGCTAATGTCCAAAATGTGCAGGAGATGCAAAATGCCTATTTGCAGTTCAGTCCTGCAAATGCAGATGATTTAGAAGGAGAGCTGAGACACGATCAACTTGCTGTTATTGCAGAACTTGGCAAGTATGTAAGTCAAGATACTCGAGATAAAATGCATCCTGGAACAACTTCTTATGACATACTTGATACTGCGAGGAACTGGTGTTTCAAAAAAGTAGTATATGATGTTGTATTGCCAAAAGCAAAAATCATGCTGAAAACTCTTGTTGATCTGGCTGAACAGTATGCAGACAGGGTCCAGGTTGGAAGGACTCATGGACAATTTACTTCTCCAATAACATTTGGGCAAAGCATAGCAATATATGCAAGCAGGCTAGACACAAGAATTGACAGAATGTATGAGGCTGCTGACAGTCTTCAAGGAAAGATTTCAGGTATTGTAGGAACATATGCTTCAGTTGGAACTGTTATTGGGCTGGATAAAGTAAGAGAGTTTGAAAGACATATTGTTGAAACCCTTCTTCACCTGAAAGTATGCCCTCACTCCAATCAAGTTGTAAGCAAGGAAGAACTGGCTGATTATGCAAATTCATTTGTTACTATGATGGGTGTTCTTGCAGATATGGCAAACACAATGAGGGACTTGCAGAGATCAGAGATTTCTGAAGTTAGTGGAAGGGAGACTAAAGAAAGGCTTGGAGGAAGCTCAGCAGACCCTTCTAAAAATAATCCAATCCAGTTTGAGAATGTTAATGGAATATGGGAACAGGTAATAGCTGGAATGAACCTGATTTATCATTTGCAGGTTTCAGATCATCAAAGGGATTTAAGAGGATCAGTTATGGCAAGATATGAACCACAGACAACAATCGCTATTGTATATGATGCATTGAAAAGAATGGATAAGACAATGGGCAATCTTGCAGTGAATGAAGCTGCAATGGACAGGCATTTAAGTTCAGCAAATGCAATGCCAGCAGAGGCAATGAATGCGATTCTTAAATCGCATAATTTTAAGAATGCTCACTCTGCTGTAAAAGGGTATGCTAGAGAAGCTGTTAGGTCAGGAAGAAATTTGGTAACAGTTGCTCTTGAAGATCCTGAATTCAAGTCTGAATGGTATCATTCTTTTACAGAAGACCAAAGAATGCATCTGCGTGACATAAAGCTATACACAGGGCTTGCAGTTGAAAACACTCGATTGACTGTTGAAAGATTAAAAGATAAATATAAAGGATTATGGAAATAAAATATTTAATAATATGAGGTGAATAAAAATGCCGGATTATTTAAGGACAATTGAAAAAGGTACAAGTGTTAAGAGAATTGGAATTCTTGACGAACCATCAAGAACATCTTATGGTGTGGCTGACATGACTTACAGGCCTGTATTTTCTGTTTTTGATTGGGGCACAATTACTCCCCCAATTAAATTAGATAATAGCACTGTCTGCCTTATGGCTGGATTTAATTTTGAGTTATTGCACAAACAAGGTATAGCCAGCCATTATTTAGGATTAGTTACAGATCAAGGAGAGCAAATAACTGCAAAAGAAGCAGTCAAGAGAGGAATTGCTCCAACTACAATGAGAGTTAAATTTGTGAACAGGGTCTTGCCAGAACATCAGGAAGGAGTTGGCTGGGATTACTCTATGTTTGGTGATCCAAGAAAAGCTGCAAATCCTGACTCTTTGACTCAAGCTTATGTCCAGCCTGTTGAATTCATTTCAAGAAACAGGTTAGGCAAAGCCTCTTCTGTCTGGAAAAGAATAGCGGCTGGCGAGATAACCATGGAAGATCTAGGGCTTCCTGCAAATTTTAAACCTGGTGATGATATCCCTCCAGATTTGATTCCAATTCTAGACTATAGCACCAAATTTGAGCCAGATGACAGATATCCTGCAAGAGCTGAAATTCAGGATATGATGGGAATAACTGATGAAAGATTTGCCAGAATCAATGCTTCAACAAGAAATGCAAGCAAGATCATGACAGACTATGCAGCATCAAGAGGTTTTACAAGGGAAGATGGTAAAGTTGAATACATAACATATATGGACAATGGCCGTCCTATGGATGAATTAGCTGATGCAGTCTGCACTTGGCATGAAGACAGGTTACTTGCATTTGGATTAGGTGTTAGCAAGCAGAGGATTAGGGATAAGGTTGTAGAACTAAATCCAGGATGGTATGGTGAGATCCAGCGTGCTAAAAAACAGGCAAAAGCAGAGAATGTCGCTGATTTTAGGACTTTGATGGATCCTAGTATCAGATATAATTCCCCATCAGCTGAATTCTTTGAGGCTGTTAACCTTCTTTTCCAGGCTGCCACAAACATGTGGGTCGGAAGAAATGTCTATCCATTCTATCAAAGAAGCAAGGATTCAATGGCAAACAATTTAGAAAAGGCTATTGAAGATTTTGGAAAAGTTGCTTGATTTTTTCTTTTAGTTTTATTTAATTCTTCCTTATTATTTTATTATTCTTTCTCATTAATGTATTTTTTCTTTCTTGTTTTTTCTTTTGGCTTTTTCTTTTATTTCAACAGCTTATTCATCACAGAATTGACTTCTTTTGGATCTGCTTGTCCTTTGGTTGCCTGCATGATTTTTCCAATCAGGAAGTTCAATGATTTCTGATTGCCAGCCTTAAACTCTTTCACAGCTTCAGGATTTTCTGTTATCGCTTTCATGCAATGCTTCTCTAATTCTTTTTTGTCAGACACAACCCCTAACTTTTCCTTTTCAACATATTTGTTTACATCAAATGGTTTCTCGACTAATTTTTCAATTATTTTCTGTGCAGAAGTCTCAGTTATTTTTCCTGATTCAACTAACTTTAAGAGATCAATCATATGCCTTTCATCAAGAAGCAGGTCTTTCATGCTTTTCTTGTTATAATTCAAGACCCTTAGCAGCTCCCTTCGCAGCCATTTTGCTGCCAAGATTGGATCAATCTCATTGGCAACTTTCTCAAATAGCTCTGCTAATAATCTTTCTGCCGCAATCACTTCAGCATCAATCTTGTCAATCTTGTAATCATTGATGTATTTCTTGACCTTATCCTGACCAAGCTCAGGCATCTCTGCTCTCACTTCATCAATCCAATCATTTGTAATCTCAGTTATAACCAGATCAGGATCAATTATATATCCATAATCAGCTTCAGTCTCTTTAGTCCTCATCAATCTTGTTATTCCAAAATCAGAATCCCATGCCCTTGTATCTTGGACTAGTCTCTTTCCTTCAGATACTTCTTTTTTCTGTCTTTCAACTTCATATCTCAATGCTCTTTCAATCTCTTTAAATCCTGTTATATTCTTAACCTCACTCCTTACATAACCAGATTCTTTTATAGAAATATTAGCATCTGCTTTGATTATTCCATTTTCAATATCAAATATTTCCAAATACCCTAAGATTTTGATCAGTTTCTTCATAAAATCCCTTGCTTCATCTGGACTTGCCATATCTGGTCTTGTCACAACCTCTACCAATGGATTCCCGCTTCTGTTATAATCAACCAAGACAAATGGACTCTTTTCCATTCCTTTTGGATGTATCATTGCTGCTGGATCCTCTTCTAGATGAACCCTGATTATCCCAATTTTCTTTCCTGAACTTATCTCTAAAAATCCTCCTTCACAAAGAGGAATCTCGTATTGAGAAATCTGATAATTCTTAGCCATATCTGGATAAAAATAGCTTTTTCTTGAGAATATTAGTTCTGGTGAGATCTTGCAGTTCAATGCCAATCCTAATTTCAAGGCATACTCAACAACTTTTTTATTAAGCACTGGCTTGCTTCCAGGTGCTCCGATGCAGACTTCACAAACTCTTGTGTTTGGTCCTTCATCTTCTTTTGATTTCCTAGAACAAGGACAGAATATTTTTGTATTTGTATCTAACTCTATATGTATCTCAAGCCCAATCACATTATTGCTTTTAAAATCACTCATTTTTAACTATTTTTACAACCTCTTCAACTGCTTTCTCAAATAATCTCTTTCCTTTTTCTTTTGTTGCTTTTGTTGGGTCTCCATTAACACCTATAGGATTGCATTTCCTGAATTCTTCTGAAGTTCCGTCATCAGGATATTTTGGAGCATATGCTTTTGCTTTTTTCATCTTTACATTTTTAGGATCAAGATATAGCATTAGTGAAGTCTCGCTTTCAGCTGCATGCCCATCATGCTCACTCTCATTTAGTTCTTCTGCTAATTTTGAAAAAGTTTCAAACAGTTCAATAACTTTTATGTTTTTATTATTCATTTCATCAATTGCTTCTTGAATTGCTTCTAAATGATTTGATCCTCCATGACCTGAAACAAAGATCAGTTTCTTAAATCCATTAAAAATTAAACTTTCACAAACCTCTTTAACCACACTCTTAAGTGTGCTTTTTTTTATAGAGATTGATCCAGGATATCCATAACTTTTTCTTTGATTGCCAAGCATTATAGTCGGATGTAATAACACTTTTGTTTCTCCAGCTGCTTTTTTAGCTACTTCGTAACCCTCTACGCAATCTGTCGAAATTGGAAGATGATGTCCATGTTGCTCTAATGAACTTATTGGAATCAAAACTGTCTGTGTCTCTTTTAGTTTTTCTTCTATTTCAACCCAGGTCATGTTTTCCATCAACATTTTATTCAATCACCAATCCGCACCTTTTGCAGACTAATTCACTATGTTGCCACTCTATCTCTTCACTTCCGCATTCTGGACATGTCTTGTCCTTATCCTCATTCTTCAGGTTCCCTAAAGGAACTGGATCTTTTCTTGCCATGTTTATCCTTTTTATTCTTTATATATTTTTTATCATTTATTAAATACAATTAAGTCTGAATTCAATTTGGTATTGATTTCACCTTGAATTCTTACTATTTTCATTTGACTTTTTAATTAAAAACTTTATTTTTTGTTTATCTCTTCTATTGCACTTCCTAATTGGATTACTTTTGACTCATTGAAATGATCTGCCATTATCATTATCCCTACTGGCATTCCATCTATTGTTCCGATTGGAACACTTGCATGAGGTATTCCTGCCAGATTTGGACCGACAGTCAATATGTCTGCCAGATAATTCTGCAATGGAGTCAATCTCTCTATGTCTTTCAGCCGTGGCGCGACAAATGGCATTGTTGGACTTATCAGGCAATCAAATTTGGAAAATGATTTTTTGTACTCATCAATGATTTTTGTCCTGACTTTTGTTGCCTTGATATAATATGCATCCCTATATCCTGCCATTCTTGCAAATGTCCCTAGCATAATCCTTCTTTTTGATTCTGCATTAAAATTATTGCTCCTTACTTTGGTGAAATATTCATTGAATCCACCTGTCAACACTTCTTCTGCTCCATATCTCATTCCGCAGTATTTTGCCAGATTAGTTGAAGCCTCGCTTGTGGATATCAGATAATATGCTGGAATTCCATACTTGAATGTGATTGGCAGGCTGACCTCTTTGACAATCGCTCCATGCGCTTCTAATTTTTCTGCCAAAGCCATCACTTCTTTCTTAACTTCATCTGTTATACCTTCCCCTATTGATTCCTTCACCAGCCCAATCTTCATTCCTTTTATGCTTCTGTTTAGAAAAGATGTGAACTCTTCACTTTCCTTGTCAACAGAAGTTGTATCTTTTTTATCATAACCTGTTATAATCTCAAGCATTAATGCAGCATCTTCTACTGATTTTGCCATTGGCCCTATCTTATCAAGACTATTGGCATAATCCATCAGCCCATATCTTGATACTCTTCCATAGGTTGGGCAGAATCCGACCACTCCGCAAAAAGATGAAGGGCATTCAATTGATCCACCAGTGCTCTCTCCTAAACTTACATGGACAAAATCTGCTTTCTGGGTTATTCCTCCTGAACCACCAGAACTTCCTCCGCATGTCCTTTCTTTGTCAAAAGGATTTAACGGAATCTTCATTCCTAATCCTACATTTATTGAAAAGCTTCCAAAGCCGAATGCATCCTGTGATGTCTTTCCGATGATGATTGCTCCTTCATCAATCACTCTCTGCACTGCAGTGGCATTGAATGTCGGCTTATATCCTGATAATATCTTTGATCCAGCCCTGCTCTCAACTCCTTTGACGCAGATGCAATCTTTGATAGATACAGGAACACCAAGCAGTTTTCCTTTCTTGACCTTGCCATCAGCAATTGCCTTTGCCTGCTCTAAAGCAAGTTCTTCAGAAATTACATTAAAATGATTAAATTCTTTATTGATCTTTTTTACTTTCTCAATGACTTCTTTTGTATGCTTGACTACATCAATCTCTTTCTTTTTTACTTTTTCAACAAAATCATTCACATTCATTTTATCTTCTTAATCTTCTTGATTTAATAGGCTTATTCTGGAGATTGTATAGTGATTTTCTTGACCACAACATCCTCTAATGGCTTGTCACCAGCTCTTGTCTCTACTTCTCCGATTGCTTCAACAACATCCATCCCTTCAGTAACTTTGCCGAATATTGCATGCTTGCCATTGAGCCATGGTGTTGCAGCTAGTGTAATAAAAAATTGTGATCCTCCAGTATCAGGGCCAGCATTTGCCATTGACAATATTCCTGGACTGTCATGTTTTAGGCTTGGATGAAACTCATCTTTTATCTTATATCCAGGCCCTCCTGTGCCGTCTCCTTTTGGATCTCCTCCTTGGATCATAAATCCCTCAATCACCCTATGGAATATCAATCCATCATAGAATCCTTTATTTGTAAGATCAATAAAATTTTTAGTTGTTATTGGTGCCTTATCCTCAAATAATTCTATTGAAAAATCACCCATTGATGTCTCAAATACAGCTATGCTATTCCCCATCTTTACCCCCTCAATATCTTCTTTATTATCTTTTATATCATTATCTGAATCTCTAACCATTGATGGAATCATAATGACCGCAATCCCTATCAATAATAATACAATTATTACTACAAATGTTTTATCCATCTTCATATTCATTTTAGATAGCTCTCGGTCCTTTGAAATATCCGTCTTTCTTATTTTTGGTATTTGACAATGCCTCCTCCTGTGATAAGCATTTCTCTTCCTTGTCTTCTCTCATCACATTTTTTATCTCAACAGGATGGAAGCTTGGCTTTACATTGTCAACATTGATAGAGTCTAGTTCTGCAAAAGCAATTAGAATTTCCTTGAATTGGGGAATGAATGTCTCAATCTCTTTGTCTGTTAATTTCAATCTGGCTAATTCAGCTACATGATCCAGCATCTTTTTGTCAACTTTCAATTGATTCCCCTCATTGATTGCCATCCTTTGTTTTAATCTATTGATTATATTCATTGATTAAATTATTTGATTGAAATTCATTGTTTGTATCTCTTGCCTTTCACAAATGTTTCATGCACAGGCAGGTCTGAGTCTTCTTCATATTCATATGTTTCCTCAAGCTCCTCTAACTCTCTAAACATATTATTCTTTTTCTTCTTTTTCTTCTTTTCGAATAAATCTTCCATTTTTGATATAAATTTTTTGATTTAAATAATTTTCTTCAGATCCTCAAATGAGATATATTCAATAGGAAGCTGTCTATTGATCTCATCAGGCAGCTTTTGTGTGATAAATTCTCTTATTATGTAGATCTTGTCAACCTTAAACCATTTTGTCTGCCCTATCTCAACCAATGATCCTGGTCCAAATCCTAGGCATATTAAGATATCTGACTCTTCATCCAGTTTTTCAGGAGAATTTCTCCAAGTGCCAGCATCTACTATCTCATCGCAGATTTCCTGATCAAGATGGTCAATTCCCCATTCAGTATCATCCTTTGGGATGATTCCGATTACTTTCCTTCCTTTGCATCTTTTATAATATTGGGTGAATATGCTCTGGATTGATCCTTTATGAGGCACTATCACGATGGAATGCTTTCCTTTTGCTATCTTGCCTGCCAATTCATTTATCTGATTAAGATAATCCAGTCTCTTAAACTTCAAGACTTTACAGAATATATCAATATTAACAGGACCTAATAATCCTATCTTCATTGTCTTCCCCCCGTAAAAAAGAAAAAAATTTTCTTTTTTTATTTAGTTTCAAAAAATTATTTTATAAAAATTATTTGTTAAAAATTATTTTTTCTTGACCATGTCCAGCTTTAATCCCAATTCCTTGAGCTGCAATTCACTTACTTCTGAAGGAGATCCATCCATAGGACATTCTGCAGCTTTGTTTTTTGGGAAAGCAATGACCTCTCTGATATCATTGGTTCCACACATCAATGCAACTGTTCTGTCAACACCAAGACCCATACCTCCATGAGGTGGTCCTCCATATTTGTATGCTTCAAGTAAAAAACCAAATTTATCATTAGCTTCTTCTTTTGACATGCCTATGAATTTCATTATTCTCTCCTGAACTGATGGAATATTCACTCTTATTGATCCTGAACCTAGTTCAACTCCATTCATAGTCAGATCCCAAAGATCACCAATAACCTGTTCTGGCCTTTTTTCAAAATCATCTATAAACTCATCTTTTGGCATAGAGAACATATGATGCTCTGGTTCCCATTTTTCATTATCCTCATTCCATGCAAAGAGAGGAAAATCGCATACCCAGCAAAATTTGAAATCATTAGGATCATATAATTTTAGGTCTTCTCCAAGTTTTATTCTAAGCCTTGACAAAATATCATTGCATTTTTTAGGTTTGTCAGCTATAAACATCAAGATAGATCCTGGCTTTGCCTTAACTTTTTTTATCAGATCTTTCTGAATCTGCTCTGGAAAGAATTTAGCAATATTTGACTCAAGGCCTTTTTCTGTTACTCTCATCCAGGCCATTCCTTTTGCACCATTTTCCTGGCAGAGTTGGATATAATTGTCAATATCTTTTCTTCCAAGATCTTTTTCAGGATTTATGCATTTTATGATTCCACCATTATTTTTAACATCTTTGAATACTCCAAAATCTGATTTAACAACAATATCAGTTACATCTGTAAGCATCAAATCAAATCTGATATCTGGCTTATCTGTTCCAAATTTATCCATAGCATCTTTGTATGTGAACAAAGAGAATTTCTCAAGCTTTATTCCAAGTGCTTGTTTAAAAATATGTTTGTAAAGGTTTTCAACAAACTCCCTTATATCATCACTTGTCACAAAACTCATTTCAAGATCAAACTGTGTATGCTCTGGTTGCCTGTCTTGCCTTAAATCCTCATCTCTGAGACATATCGCAACCTGATAATATCTGTCAATTCCAGCTATCATGAGAATTTGCTTGTAAAGTTGAGGGGATTGTGGAAGGGCATAGAATTTTCCAGGATTAACCCTGCTTGGGATAATATAATCTCTTGCACCTTCCGGAGTTGATTTCACCATCAATGGTGTAGCAATGTCTATAAAATTATTTTTGTCAAAGAATTCTCTTGCAACATTGATTATTTTATGCCTCATGATTAAATTTTTCAACATCTTTGGTCTTCTTAAATCAAGATACCTATATTTTAATCTAATATCCTCATTTGCAATAATCCTGTCATCAATCTCTATTGGAGGTGTTTCTGCTTTGTTCAACAATTCAAGCTCATCAACCAATACTTCTATCTGTCCTGTTTTAAGCCTAGGATTTTCCATTTCAGAAGGTCTGCTTCTGACATGCCCTTTTATAGCAATGACATCCTCTCTTCTCAGATGCTCTGATTCAGAATGCACTTTCTTTGCATGTTTTGGATCAAGGACTATCTGGGTTAATCCCTCTCTGTCACGAAGGTCTATGAATATGATTCCGCCATGGTCTCTTCGGGTCTGGCACCATCCCATCAAGACTACTTCTTTCTTAAGGTCTTTCTTAGTCAATTCCCCACAGTTATTGGTTCTTTTAAACTTCATATTAGGGTATAGGATTGGATTTGGCTATTTAAAAGTTATCTTTTTTTATCATCTTTTCCCACATCAGGTTATCATATCCCTTTTCTATTCTGTTTTCTTCTCTTATCCCTAAATCCTTAAGAAATCTGAATAATTCTTCTTGAACTTTTTTGCTGTCTTCTTCTGATATTTTTTCAACCTCTATAAACTTCCCAAGCTCTTCTACATCATCAAGACAAATTTCATAATCCTTAAACTTAAATTTTCTTCTTAATTTATTTATTCTTAAAACTTCTTTATATCCCAGATTAAGTAGAATTTCTCTCATTTGATTATCATCATCAATCACTACCTCATTTTCAATGCAATCTAATGAATTTTCTTGTGATCTCTTCAGAGTAAGTTTAAATTTTCCATTCTCATCTCTTATCCTCAATATATTCTCCCCTCTTTTTATATTTGAAAAATCTGTTTTATTGCTCTTAAAGATTATATCACACTGTATCAGCTCCTCACCTAAATTACAGCCTAATTCTTTCAATTTCATAATTAGATTATCAAAATCATTTATTTTTGCCTTAACTTCAATCTCTTTCATATAATAACTACTTTATTGATTAAATATTTAACATTTTCTAAATTGAAATTAATTGAAATTAATTTATTTCTTAAATTTAATTGAAATTAATCTAATTTAGTTAGAAATTATTTATTTTTTGAGTATTCCAATAACAATTACGAAAATTGAGAAAATCAGCAATATTGCAGGAATCATAGTTAAATATTTCATTGGCTCATAAAAAGCAGATACTAACAGTATGATAGGCATCAATATTGCTCCAATTATCAATGATCTTGACCCAATCATCTTAAATTTCCCGTTTAATTTGACCTTGTCAATCTCATACCCATATAATATGTTGATAGTTGCAAGGGCAATAAAAGCGATATGGGCTAACCTTACCATCCTTCTTGGCAGGCTTGTATAATCTCCTAATGGAGAGGGTAATGGTCCATTAAAAGACCACATTCCTATAATTGCTCCCACAATGAGTCCGACTAGGATCCATATCCAGCCAAAAGAAATATTCTTTTTCCCAATAACTACTTCCATTTTAAATATCTCTTGTCTTTGTTTGCATGATTAAGGAACCATACAAAAAATACTAAGAATATTACATCAATTATTGCAAACCATAGGAATAATGCATCAGCTTTATTATTAAAATAAAAATAGCTTGTCAATCCACTATAAACTATCTTATACACAATTCCAAGCTTGACCAAATCAATATTTCTGTACATATTCAGATAGATAAAGAAATATCCTACACCCATTGCAATCACAAATGCAGCTGACAATTGCAGATACATTGGATAGATAGGCCTAGTTATATCAAAAAGTTTAAAGATCTGATTGTAGTACAAGAAGAACAAGATTCCCAAGACAAGATCATATATTGCAGCTATCAAGAACAGATATTTGAACATCCTATCAGATTTATTTAGTACTGCCATATTCTATGTTTTCAATGCTTCATATATTTAAATTTTTCTAAGTTTTTTGAAAAAGTGAAAAAGTCTGACTTTTTCATTAACCCTAAGTTTTTGGAAACGTCCCATCTTTTGATAGGTCTTTTATCCTTTTCCTGAATCCTAGGCTAATCGCCAATATTCCAACAACCCCAAGAAGGCTTCTTATTGATGGATGCCTTATGAAATACCCCGATTTTTCCATAAACCTTTTCCTGACCATTTTTATTGAATAGAATTCCTTTGTTATCCAGCTAACTCCATCATAGACTTCTTCTGAACCCATATGTTCCGGATTGAACACAATATGCCTGAAATCATATTTTGTATAATCATCAGTAATCAGTCTTTTTTGTTCTTTGTAAGAATCATAAATTTTTGTCCCAGGTATTGGTGTCAGGTATATTGCTAAGAATGAGTCAATACTTGTCTCTTTCAGAAATTCAAGAGTTGTTCTAAAGACTGTCTTGTCATCTTTGTCAAATCCAAAAATAAATCCTGCTTCAATCCCAATCCCATTCTTACGAAGTAATTTTATTGTGTTCCTATAATTTTTTATATGATTGTGCTCTTTTCCCATATCATCCAGATTCTCTTTTGAAACTGATTCAAACCCAATAAACAAGCCAAAACATCCGCTTTTTGCCGCTAACCTGACCAGTTCCTCATCCTCTCCAATATCTGCTGTTGCCTGGCTTATCCAATAGATATGCAATGGTATCAATGCTTTGAACAATTTTTTTGCATATTCTTTATCTCCAATAATATTGTCATCTACAAAGAATATGAATTTTTTTGGAAATGATTTGACATTCTTTATGTCCCTTATCACATCCTCAATAGGCCTTGTCCTATGTTTATGATGATAGAATGGTGAGGTTGAGCAGAATTTACAGTGATGAGAACATCCTCTTGTTGCTTCAACAAAATTGAAATTAACATAACCCATTCCTTTGAATATCTCCCATTTTGGTATTGGAAGATATTTGAGATCTCTTGTCTGGTCATTGACATACTTTTTCTTCAACTTATTCTTCTTAAAATCTGAAACCAACTCTTCCCATTTGCCATCTGCATCACCTACTATTATTGAATCTGCATGCTTTAATGATTCTTCTGGCATCAGGCTTGGATGGATCCCCCCAAAAACCACTTTTATTCCCTTTTTCCTGAACTTGTCAGCAATCTCATAGGCTCTTGGCACAACTGAAGTGTTGACTGTTATTGCAACAAGATCAGCTTGAACATCAAAATCTACAGGAGATATCTGCTCATCCACTAAGATGATTTCATCCTCTTTAGGAGTAAGTGCAGCAATATTTGCTAATGCCAATGAAGGAAACCTAAGAAAAATCGTCCCTTTAGGACTCCTCACCTTTTCTGCTCTTAAAAAATCTTTGATAAGTGATATAAGTAAAATATTCATTTTATTATCAAGATTTTTTCATGATATTTAAGCTTTAGGAAACTGGATTTGAGTTAAATATATAAATGGACATTCCTTATTATTTACAATGCTCAAGATAATCCACAAAGACTCAAAAACATCTGCAAGAACTGGAAAATTAAAGACTAAATCAGGTGTGATTGAAACACCTTTCTTTATGCCAGTTGCAACTAAAGCTGATGTAAAGTTGATGACTCCTGATATGCTCAAGCAGATCAATACTAAAGCAATAATATCAAATTCTCTCCTTCTCTCATTATATCCAGGAACAGGAACAATTGAGAAATTTGGTGGAATCCATAAATTCATGAATTTCAGAGGAGTGATTGCAACAGACTCTGGAGGCTTTCAGATAATCCGTGAAGGATTTGAGCCAAAGATTGATAACTTTGGCTTGCATTTCAAGAATCCTTACACTGGCAAGAACGAGCTTCTCAGTCCAAGTAAATCTATCCAAATCCAGAATAGTCTTAATTCTGACATAATCATGTGCTTGGATGACATGCTCTTGCCTAACTCTTCAAAAAAGAGGATTGAGCAAGGAGTGAAAAGGACATTTGAGTGGGCAAAGCTTTGTAAGCAGAACCACAAGAACAAGAAGCAGCTCTTGTTCGGCATCACACAGGGTGGCACTGACAAGAAGCTAAGAAAAAAGAGTATTGATCTCATGACATCTCTTGATTTTGATGGCTACTCAATAGGTGGTCTTGCTATTGGAGAAAAAAAGAAAGATATGTTCAAGATAGTCAGATTCTCATGTAATTTATTGCCAAAAGACAAGCCAAGATATCTTATGGGTGTCGGTTCTCCTCCTGAATTATTGGAAGCTATAAGTTTGGGTGTTGACATGTTTGACTCAGTCTATCCTACAAGGACTGCAAGAAGGAATTCTTTATTGACAAAAAAAGGCCCTTTAAAGATCCTGAACTCAAGATACAAGGATGATAAAAATCCAATTGAAAAAGACTGCAAATGCTATACATGTAAAAACTTCACAAGAGCCTATCTTCATCATATGGCAAGATCAAAAGAATTCAATGGCATGATGCTTAACACAATCCATAACCTTCACTTTGTCATCAATTTGATGGAGCATGCCAGAAAGCATATCAAAGAAAACTCTTTTTTAAGATTTAAGAACAGATTTATAAAGAATTACAAGATTAATTCTCCCTACTAGGATTGCTTGCTTTAACTGCAATTTCCTTGATCTGTTCAGCAAGTCCGATGTATTCTCGTAATAGATCAGCCTCCTTTGTATCATGCCCATAATAACCTGTTACATTGCATTGGATGTAATCTGCTAGCTGTGCAGGATCACCATCTTCTCTTGCTAATATCCCTATGCCTACTGTTTCTAGCAGCTCTCCAATATGATAAGGACCTTCTCCTCCCATAACCTCAGCATGTTCTGGATCAAAATTTCCATCTTGAGGAATCTGCCTCATTCTCATAAGTATTTCAGCAATTTCGCCTTTAGCTTCATCTATATCTGCTATTGTTTTGTTCATTTTTTAGTTATTGAAAATCACAATCAATTTAAAAGATTAACTATTATTAATCCAATTGTATAAGTTTTAATTTGTCATAATGAAACAGAAACTATTGCTTGATGTCTGCTGCGGACCTTGTTCTACTCATGTGATCAAGGAATTGATTAAAGATTACAATGTCACTATATTCTTTCCAAACTCAAATGTCTATCCTGAACAAGAGCACACAAAAAGATTGAAAGCAGCTGTTAAAGTTGCTGAAGAATCCAATCTAAAGCTTATTGAAGACACTTATGACCACAACTTTTGGTTAAATTTCATCAAAGGATTGGAAAACGAGCCAGAAGGAGGAAAAAGATGTGAGAAATGCTTTGAATTCCGATTAAACCGAACTGCAAAGCATGCAAAACAAAATAATTACAATTGTTTCACCACAACTCTAACAGTCTCCCCTCACAAAGATTTTGAAATAATAAACTATATCGGAAAACAAATGGAGAAAAAGCACAACATAAAGTTCATCAAATCTGACTTCAAGAAAAATGATGGTTTCAGGAAGAGCATCCAACTGAGCAAGGAATATGACATCTACCGTCAGAATTATTGCGGCTGTGAATTTAGCATGAGAAAAGAGAAAAGACTCATCCAAAACAACTAATCTTTCTTGATAATCATCATCGCATCCCCAAAACTGAAGAACCTATACTTCTTTTTTACAGCCTTATTATACAGATCAAGAACCTTTTTTCTTCCAAAATAGGCTGAAACCAGCATGATTAAAGAACTTTTCGGGAAATGAAAATTAGTGATCATTGCGTCTATTTTCATTCTGAACTTATATCCTGGCTTGATAAATATATCACTTAAACCTTTTAACTTTACAATTTTGCCTTTTTTATCACTTGCACTCTCAAGTGTCTTAACAACAGTTGTGCCGACGCATATAAGCCTGCCTTTCCTGTTGTTGATTATGTCAGCACTTTCATTTGAGATTTCAAAATATTCTTCTTCAGTCTTATGATTTTTAATAGCGATTACAGGAAGAAATGTCCCAAATCCGATGTGCAGACATATTTTGACAATCTTGACTCCTTTTTTCCTTATCCTTTCAAGTGATTGTTTTGAAAAATGCAATCCTGCAGTCGGAGCTGCAAGGCTTCCCTCTTTTTTGGAAAACACTGTCTGATACCTACCATAATCCTTTGGTTTTTTCTTGATATATGGCGGTAATGGAAGATTTAGTCCTTTTATTTTTTTATTGAATATGACAGATGATAATGCACCCTCTCTCTCAACTACTTTTCCTTTCAATCCATTGCTGAAAGACAGAATATTTCCTTTCCTTATGTTTCTGCCATTTATCCTGCATGAGTAGATTTTTTCAATCCTTTTCTCAATTATTAATTCAACTTTGCTGCCTGATTCTTTTTTCCCATTTAGTCTTGCCTTGCTGACTTTTGCCTCATTCAAGACCAAAACATCTCCTTTTCTCAGGTAGTCTATTAGATTAAAGAATTTCATGTGTTCAATCTTACCTTTATTCATAACTAGAAGTCTAGATTTTTCCCTCTTATTCGAAGGGTTCTGGGCTATCAGCTCTTTTGGAAGTCTATAATCAAAATCTGTTATCTTCATAAAAATTAAAAAAATAACAATTTATAAAAAAGTATCCCTAATCCTCATCATCATTGTCATAGTAATCATTTTCTTCATCATCTTCAATGCTATATCCAAACTCTTCATCAATATCATCTGCCATACTATCACCTTTTGAAAATTTTCTAGAAATAGAAATAATCTTATATTAATATTTTTCCATCTTGCATTATCTTTTTGCCATCAACAATGATCGTTGGTTTATAAAAGACTCCATCTAAATGCAAAGGTACATCACATAAGCCGCCATAGGTCACATTATTGCCTACTGCTACATGGGCGGTTCCCATCACTTTTTCATCTTCCAGCACATTTCCGCTTATCTTTGCCTTATCATTTGTCCCAATGCCAAGCTCTGCAATATTATATGCTCTTTTATCACTTGCATCTTCAAGCAGTTTCTTTAATTCCTGTGCCTCACTGCCTCCTTTAATCTCAACAACAACTCCTTCCTTCACTCTCAATTTTATAGGATTCTTCAATTTCCCAATTCCTGACATTGATGCATCAATGACTATTGTTCCATTTGCTGATCCTTCTATGGGCCCAATATCTGCTTCTCCTGCTGGCAGATTCCCAAAATCCCCTATTTCATGGAATATCCCTGGTTTTGTGAATCTGATCCTTTCCATCAGTCTCATCTCAATATCTGTCCCTTTTTCAGTTTTTATCTGGACATAAGAATTTTCCTTATAACATTCATATATCTTCTCTGTCCTTTCAGCCATTTTAATGTAATCAACATTGACTGCTCTTTCCATCAATTCTTTTGTAATTCCAGGCATTGATGCAACTCTGACTCCTTTATCACATGATTTTTTCCTTGATTTTGTATGGCTCAATGATTTTGTTGTAACAAGCATCAATACATCGCACTTGGTCATCTCATCTGCAACATCATGGTCTGGCTCCTGGCCATGCTGTTTTCCTTCAGAAATCTTTATCATCCTGCATTTATCAGAGATTTTCCTAGACTCAAGAAAAAGTGATTCAGCTATCTCTGATGTCTTCTCGTCATAAATAATCAAGACTCTCTCTTTTTTTTTCAATCCCATGCACTGCCCCATTGCAATATGGGCAGCCTCATCTAGAGAACTCATTAAAATCACCTGGTCAGATCTTGCCTTTGATGCTCAGGTCATAGGCAACATCTTCTAATTTCTTCAGATTCCATTTCATCTCATCAACTTTCCTTCTCAGATCTCCATTCCTGAGAGTGAATTGAAGAAACTCATTATATAGTTCAGTGACAAAATCTTTGATTTTTATTGTCATCTTATAATCCTTATTGATGACACTGTTTACTCCTTTTCTTACTAATTCCCCTGATAAGTCGCTTAATCCTAGAAGATAGCTCTGCACATCGACATTTAATTCCTTGTAACTTGGAACCTTTCCTTTTACTACAAAATCATAAAAGCAGATTGCCTCTACATATTCCTGAACAGCAACATTGCCCATCCCTGTATCAAAATGATCTTTTGGTAATTTTTTGATCTTGCTTGTAATTTCAGAAATTAGTTTTTTATCTACATTATCCCTATGCAATCCTGAGATTATTTGCTTTGATAACTTGATTATGTCCCTTGAGCCAGATATCACTTTCTCTCTGCTTTCCTCAAATGCCTCTAGCTCCTTTCTTATTTCTAAAAATTGTTTTTTGTCTATCATTTTAAAACATACTAACCTTTGAAGGTTTATAAAATTTGCTTTTATTTATGGCAAAATCTCTTATTTTGATTCTTGCTTTTGTGCAAAGAAGTCTTTGAATTTCCTGCTATAATCATTCTGGTTGTACTCTTTTCTCCATCTCTTTGCTACTCCTCTTGCATATGTTGCAATTACTGTATTTCTCCAGTTTCTTTTTATCCTTAACCATGTGCTCAAAAGAGAGGCATAAAAAATATTCTTTTTTGGCAACAAAGATGATTCTTGTTCATCATTTTTTTTCCTGATATTATTGAATATATTCCTGACTAAATTCTTTATGTAAAATATCCCGAATACTGGGACAAACTCAAATATCCTATATACCCATTTGGTCCAATTGAAGAAATTCAGGCTTGATCTTTCTAAAAAATTGCCTGCATATTTCCTGTTCATCATTAGGTTTGGCAGATTCTGTAGTTCATAAGCACTGATCCCTTCTGGTGTAGGATCATAGCACAGGAACAATCCGTCATACTTGTCCCAATTGACTGCCTCCAAGGGCATTAGCCTTTTCTCCCTTTCAAGCCTTTCTCTTAGTTTTGATCCTGGAAGAGGTATTGCCTTGAATACTTGGATGCTGTCAATCTTTGCATCTTTGAAAAATTTTTCATATCTTCTTGCCTTTTCCCTCAGGTTGATGCTCGGCTTTTCTCCCTCACTTAGGCGAGATGGATATCCAAATATAAACATTCCGTGAATATAAAAGTTTTTTGCCAGTTTCCTTGATCTTCTCACTAAAAGATCATAATTGACCCCTTTATTCATTGCTTTTAGGTCTTCATTGATAGGGCTCTCATAACCTATGCAAAGAGAGTCTATACCTGCGTATTTCATTGCCTCAATCAGGTCATCATGTTCAGCCACTTCATTCCTTACTTGTACTATAATTTTCAGTTTTTTTCTGAACTTTCTTTTGTAATCTCCGATTGCCTTGCATAATTCAATGGTTTTTTCTTTGTCTTGGGCAAAATTGTCATTTGTGAAAAAATATTCCTTAAATCCCATGTCACTGTATCTGCTTATCTGTTCAATCACTTTTTCTTTTGAAAAAGATTTGTACTTGCCGTACTGGCTGTGAACAACGCAGAACTCGCATCTGAACGGGCACCCTAGTCCATAGCTTAATGGGATTGCTGAAAACTTTTTCTTTAAGTACTTCATCAGTGTAAGGTCAGGTATCTTATGCACATCCATATCCTCACAAGGATCTCTATGTCCAGTAAAAATATATTCTCCTTTTTGATTGATAAAACTGATTCCCTTGATCTCTTCAAGAGGTCTGCCTTGTATTACAGCCTCAACAATTTCTTTAGCTGTCTCTTCACCTTCTCCATGGACAACAATATCAACTCCTTTGCTCAAGGCTTCTTTTGGTAAGGCATCGACATGGCTTCCTCCTGAGATTACATGACATCCGAATCTTTTGTATTGTTTTGCTAATGAAAACATTCTTAGTATTGAGTTTGACATACCCCCATAAAGGAATGCAAATCTTGCAGGATTATGTTTCTGAAGAAAATCATGGTCTGGCATCCCTAGATAATCTAATGGTCCTGAATAATTGTTTTCATCAACACAATAGCATGAGTATTTGTCATCCTGCATTATATGTGTCAATACAGATACTATTCCTATTGGAGGCATCATCACATTTGAGAAAATATTCTGTTTGGTATGTTTTGGATAAGAGGGTATCACTCCAATTATAGATGTCTTATCTTTTAATAGTAATTTATCAGAATTTTCAGATATTTCAGATTTTTCCATATATAATAACAATATGTTAGGATTATATATAAATATTGTGTACTAAATATTTACTTTCCGAAACTTTTATATACACATTTATTAAATAATATCAAATCATGGCTGAAGAATCAACATTTAGGGGAATTATACTTTTCTTTGAAAAGCTTGGTATATATGATGTGATCCTTCCTTTTCTTCTTGTCTTCACAATTGTTTTTGCCATACTTGAAAAGACCAAGGTTCTTGGTATGGAAGAGATTGAAGGAAAGAAATATACAAAAAAGAACCTTAATGCTATTGTATCATTTGTTATTGGATTTTTAGTCATCCTATCTTCAAATCTTGTAAAGATTGTCAATCAGACAGCTTCACATATTGTTATTCTTCTATTCCTGGCCATCTTCTTCCTTTTGTTGGTTGGATCATTTATGAAAGAAGGTGAAGGTGTTGCCTTGGAAGGCGGATGGAAGATGACATTCATGGTGATAATGTTTATTGGAATTGTCATAATCTTTCTTAATGCTTTGAGCACTGAAGGCGGAGAGACCTGGCTCGATTGGCTGATCAGGCAGCTCACCCAGAATTTCAGCAGTAATGCTGTCGGCTCGATTGTTCTCATAATTATTGTGATATTGTTCATGATGTTTGCTGTCCGTGACAATAAGCCTAAATCTGAATCAAAATCATCGAAAGAGAAGTAAAAAAACAGCTATTTCATTCTTTTAAAATAGAAAACTTTATATAATCTAATCATTAAGATAAAAAGTAAAATAGTTTATGCTATCATAATTATTGATAATTGTTAAAAGGAGGTATTAAAATGGTTTCCTGGAATCTTGAAAATTTTGTAAGGGACATAAATAGTTGGGGCTTGCTTGATGTATTGCTTCCATTTCTGCTGATATTTACTCTTTTTTATGCTGTATTGCATAAGACAAAGGTATTTGGTGATGACAAGAAAAACATTAATATTGTTGTCTCACTCATCATTGGACTGATTGTTGTCATTCCTCATGTCACTAATACTTATCCTGCTGATTGGGATGTAGTCAATATTATCAATGGAGCTCTTCCTGCAATTGCAGCAGTTGTCGTTGCAGTCATCATGCTGTTGATTTTGATTGGTGCTTGGGGAGGCCAGGCAAAATGGACTAAAGGTTCACTTGCAACATGGATTTTCATAATATCATTATTGATTGTGATCTGGGCATTTGGTGCAGCTGCTGGCAGATTACCTGGATGGGATTGGGTAAGAGATATGTTTGGCCAAGAAGCCATTGCAATCATAATAATACTTCTGGTATTTGCTATTATTATCGCATTTATTACTAGTGGCGACAAGGGTACACAGCAAGGAAGTAAGATGGCAAATATAGGACAATCCATCGGAGAGTTCTTTGGCGGCGGCAAATAAAAAAAAGATTTAATTTAAAATGGCAGATTTAATATCAGGATTTGGCTTGCTAGAGAAATTTGGGTTGATTTTTCCCTTTCTTCTTATTATTGTTCTGGTCTATGCTGTATTAGGTACTACAAAAGTTGTAGGTGATAACAAGGGAGTGCACGCATTGCTCGCACTTGCAATTGCAGTGATTACATTATTCTCAACAACTGCAAGAGAGATAATTAACATAATGGCGCCTTGGTTTGTGATCCTGTTCATCTTCCTGATATTCTTGCTTGCTACATTCAAGATATTTGGTGACATTGATTTTGTATCTTTTTTAGGCAGTGATAATGGCAGGACAGCTGTATATTGGATAATTACTATAGGTGTGATAATTTTTCTTGGATCAATAGCTTCTGTGGTTTTCAGCAAAGGTATCCCTACTGGAGATGATGTTCAGCAGCTTGCTGAAAATTCTGATGGAGGCACAGATGTGAGTTCAAGAGGAGCTGGTGCTTTTTGGAACACTCTTGCACATCCTAAAGTATTGGGTCTGGCAGCAATACTTCTGATAGCTATGTTCACTGTCCAAAGACTGGCAGGGTTCTCATAGATTATTAATTGTTCTAATATATGATTGATTGTTTATTAGTTTTCAAATAGATTATTTAGTATTCCAAACAGATTAAATAGTATTCCTAATAAATTGAATATTAACATCATAATCATATTTAATCCTAAGCTGTTTACAGTGGTTGTGTACTAATGTTTTTTAGAAGGAGTTTTCTTGATCTTTCTTGTCATTCTTGACAATTCATTCACATTTTCAGTGAATGTCGGCAGTATCTTTTGAAAGACTTTTTCCATTGCTTTTATCTCTGTCCCTACATTGATTATGTTCTTGTCATATTCAGAAATCTTTCCTACTAATGCTGATTGAAGTTTGTCAAAACTTACTCTTAAATCCTCTATTGACTGCTCAATCTTGTTTATTTTTGATTCAGTCTTGTCTTTCCATTCAACGACTTTAGAGATATTCCTGGACAATTCCTCCCATTTCTCGCTTATTATTGCTTCTGCAATCTCTTCTATCTGGTCTGTTGACCCCATCATAGGCTGCTGATATCCTCTTTGTGGTTGTTGTGGATATTGTGGATATTGATCATATTGCTGAGGCATTGGATTGTCTAAGGGAGCCATCTGGTCAAGCTGTCCTTGAGGCACAGACTCGACATTGCCTTTGATATCAGCCTGGTTTATTGCTTCAAATATTTGATCAGAAGTATATCCATCTCTTTGAAGTGATTGCACTATTTGGTTGTTAGTTAGGCCTTGCTGTCTTAATGCCAAGACTGAATCGATTGGAATGCTGCTTAGGTCTCCCATAGAATTCTGATCCATTTCATATGGTGGAGGCATCTCTCCTTGCATTCCACCTTCTGATCCCATTGGAGGTATTTCATCCTTTTTGTTCCCGAATAAAGCCACTCATAACACCTTTTGTCTGATATATTTATATATCTTTGATTTAATTCTTAATTTTTGATTTAATTCTTTATAATTGATATATTTCTATATTATATTATAAAAAGTTTATGTTTCTGCTAGACTCTTTTAAGATTCTCCAGTATTTATATCTTTTTATTATTGCCCAATTGTTCATCAATAGCCTCTTGTATCATTTTTTCAGCCTGATTTTGGGTGACAAAATTGATAGGTTCCCACATCTCAACATATTTTCTGAGTACATTCAAATCTTCTTTTAGCGCGCAATTTTTAAGTTCTAAGACTATCTGCCTCATCTTGTTTTTTATGTCTTTAATATCTCTTTTCATGTCTGTCATATCAGAATTATTCATTTTTATCTCTTCTTTTATCTGCTTGTGGGCATTGAGCATGTTTTGTTCAATCACTTGTGTCTTTCTTCTCAAATTTGTATATCTTTCTTCAAGAACTCTTAGCCTTAGGCTGACATTGTTCAATTGGTTGTTTACTGCTTCTGGATCAATTGCCAGTTCTTTTGGTTTTGATCCAAATAAGTTTAATGACTTCTTTTCTTTATGAGTATTTTGTGGTGCACCTGTGTTGAATGGATTATCCATATCTTATGAATTGTGTATTGTTTATATTAAATTTATGTGACTATGTTTGAGTAGTTCTCATATATTATGCTTATATTTCAGAAATATTTATATATGCAAAGATCAGATTATAATATAAAATACATAAAA
>JBDROB010000054.1:0-20559 GCA_043810355.1 Candidatus Woesearchaeota archaeon | reverse complement strand
TTGCTATTTCAAATTGCTTAAGCAATGCTTTTGCGTAACGTATTAATAGTCTTTCTTTTTTCTTTCCCATGGTGGGGTGCACTCCCCACCCCCGAAACAGCCTAACAGCTGTTCGGGTTATTTAACTTTTCTACTGAGCCTTTATATAATAAAGTTTAAATAGGAATAGTTAAAATATAGGTATAGGGTGGTTTCATGAATAAGGATGATATTATAGAAGACTTTGCTGAAGGTGATAAAGAAGCTGATGTGTATTCTGATGAAGGCACTGATAGCTTGGTTGAGAATGATGAGATCTCCCCTGCAGAAGCAGGATTTATGGAAGGTGAGATGGATAGAGGTGAAAAATCAGTATGTTCTCATTGCGGCAAGGTTATTGGTGAAGATATGGGGGAAATAGTTGAAAAAGAGATCAATGGAAGAGTCCATTGGTTCTGTTGTGATAATTGTGCAGAAAAAGGATTGAAAGCTGTTCAAGAATAATTATCCAAATAATACTCAAAATGGTAAAAAAAACTGTAAAAAAGAAATCAAAAAAGAAAGTAGAAATCAAGGAAAAAGGCGAAAAACCAGAAAATGAAGAAGAGATAGGTGCAGTAACACACTATTTTACAAATATTGGAGTTGCTGTGATTGAGATTAAAAATAGTAAGCTAAATGTCGGAGACCAAATTCATATTAAAGGAGCCACCTCTGACTTTAAGCAGAAAGTCAGCTCAATGCAGATTGAGCATGAGAAAGTCCAGACAGCAAAGAAAGGAGATGCCATTGGGTTGAAAGTGAAAGAGCATGTAAGGGAGCATGACACAGTCTATCTAGTGAAATGATCAGATTTTATCGACAACAATTGTGATTTCGCCTTTAATATTTCTATTTTTTAGATTATTATAGAGTTCAGTAGAATTTCCTCTTATAAATTCCTCAAACTTTTTTGTCATCTCCCTTGCAATGCAGATTTTTCTGTCTGGGATGATCTCTGACATTGCTTTCAATGTCTTTTGGATTCTGTAAGGGCTCTCATATATGATGAAGGTAGAGTTTAGGTCTTTTATTTTGTTGAGGATGTCTGATCTTGCTTTTTCTTTTTTTGGCAGAAAACCAATGAAAGTGAATCTGTCAGTTGCAAATCCTGAACTGATAAGTGCTGAGATTGCAGCATTTGGTCCTGGTATCGGAGATACAACAATATTGTTTTTGACACATTCTCTTGTCAAATAAAATCCAGGATCAGAAATTCCAGGTGTGCCTGAGTCTGAGACTAAAGCAATATCTTTTCCCTGCTTTAATAGCTCGATGACAAATCTGGTCTTCTTTTCCTTATTGTTGTCATTGAATGATTCCTGCCTGTTCTTGATATCATATTTATTCAGAAGGATTCCTGTCCTTCTAGTGTCTTCTGCCAGGATTAGGTCAACTTGTTTTAGGATTCTTAGAGCTCTAAAAGAAATATCTTCCAGGTTTCCAATCGGTGTTGAGATAAGGTAAAGAGTCATTGTATCAATTAATCTGAATGATTTTATTAACTTATTGGATTAAAGTTACAATTCTTTAACATTTAATTAAAAACATCTTTTTACTATACTACAGTAGTTATATAACCAAACATTTATATAAACATATATATTCTAACCTATATATTGGGGATGATAATAATGAAACAAATCGAAGAAAATGTTATGAATTCATTCAGGTTGGCTAAGACTGACATAATTACATTAAATGAGAAAGTTATTGATTTGAATGAATCTCAGAAAAGAATCATATCAATGTTTAAGGATATAAGTTCAGCGCAAGCTAGACTTGATGAAAAGGTTAAGCATCTAAATGCAAAATCTGCAAAACCAGTGATTATAAGATCAAAACCAATTGTAAGGACAGTAACAAAATCTGCAAAAAAGGTTTTTGTAGCTTCAAAACAAGGCAAGAAATTCCATGAAAAGAATTGTCCTTTTGCACAGAATATCAAGCCAAAATCAAGGATGATCTTTAATACAAAATCAAGCCCTTTGAACAAAGGATATAAAGCTTGCAATTGTGTAAAATAATCTAAAAAATTATTTTATTATCTCTTTTTTTAGTATTAATTTTATTAACTTATTTTGTTCACTTTGTTTCATTTATTGATTTTCCTTTTGTATTAATTTCGCTTTCTTAATTATAAATTGAGCAGTATTCTCATTTTCCATAATTATTGTTGAGGATTCAATCATTATTTTCTTCTTGAACAAAGGTGCATCTAAAACTAATGATTCTGCTTCTCCACCTTCAAAAGCAATATTGATGCCAATTTTTTTGTTGATTTCAACTAATTTGTCAATATCTTTCTCTTTTAGAGGTATACCAAGCCAGGATCTGTCCAAGCCATCAGCTGCAATGCTTGAAAGGATGAATTTGAATTTGTTGTCTAATAATTCTCTCATATAAGTCTCCTGGTTCTTGTGCCAAAGTGGAGAAAAAATCTTTAATCCAACTTTATCTGCAACCTTTTCAATCCTTTCCCTTTGATAATTGGAATAAAGAGCTCCGGTGATGATCCCATCAAGATTGAATTTGTCTTTCGCTTGTTTCAGGACTTTTTCAAGCTCTTTTAACTCTTTTTCTTTTTTACCCTCAGTCTCAATTGATATCAAAGGAATCTCCATTGCTTGTGACTGCAGTTTGACCAGATCAATGTTAGGAGTATGGAACATAAAACTATCCTTGTTCTTGCTGAATACAGAAATCAAGCATTCAATCTTATAATTTTGCCTGTGCATGATGTGAAGAGCATAAATACTGTCCTTTCCAGAGCTTACCAAGGCTCCAAGTCTAAGATTATGTGATGGATAGAATGACCTGAAATATTCTGACCTTGTGATCTTTTTCTTTTTTGCAATCTTTTTTAGTGCCTTGTCGATGTTTGATCCATATTGAGCAGCTTTCTTTTTTCTTTCATAAACATATTGAGGTATCCTTAATCCTTTTGCAACCTCTCTTAAAATTATCTTTTCCTTATTTCCCTTGATCTTATATTTTTCAGGGATTTTCAATGCAAATTCTACCAATCTCTTATCCAGAAAAGGGACCCTAAGCTCAAGACCATTGTTTATAGTAACAACATCATCCCTATAAGTGTCCCTTTCATATAACTTGATCAGGCCAGATAGACATTCCTTGTTTATGTTGCCTGATTCCTTATGCCTTTGGTAGCCTGCAAATATCTCCTCTGAACCAAGGCCGGAAAAAATCACTTTACACCCATCTTCTTTTGCCTCAACACAGGCTGCATAGAAAGTCAAGGCAACCTCGACTTTAACAACATTACTTGTCTCAATAAGAGGGACAACAATTTTAAGATATTTTTCAAGATCACTTTTTTTTATTGTGATTATCTTTAATTTAAGATCCATCTCTTTTGAAACTTTTTTTGCAAATATTAAGTCATCTGCTTCTTTCTCATCAGGCTCTTCCAGCACAGTGGTATAGCAGGTAAAATCCTGGCCAAGATTTTTCATATATCTTGCAATTACAGTGGAGTCAATGCCACCGCTGAAAAGGATCCCAAACTTCTTGTTTGGAATTCTCATCCTGACAGCGTCATAAAGAAGATTATCAACTTTTTCCATCAGCTTTCTCTTGCTGAGCCTGTGCTCTGGAGTGATGTTAAAAAATTTTCTTTGTTTGAATTCAATCTTATCCTCTTTAATATCATATATCAGGATTTTTCTTGGATTAAGTTCTTGGCAGCTCAAAAACCCATTCTTTTCCAATGCTTTTTTTTCTGAAGCAAACGCAAATCCATCCTTATGCGAATACCATAACGGCTTTAATCCAATTATATCTCTTGCAATAATTATCTTATCATCTCTCCAGTAAGCAAATGCATAAACCCCTTCAAGCTCATCCAATATCTTCAGTCCAATCTTATCCATCAAATTCAAGATAAGTTCAGCGTCATTTCTTGGCTTGATCTTATGTTTCTTAGCAAGCTCTTTCCAATTATAGATCTCGCAATTTGCAACAAGTATTCCCTCAGCAACAATAGGATGCTTTACAAAGCTGACAATAGAATGAAGACGGTGACCAAGGCAGCAGTCTTTATCACACTGGATACCTTTTGAGTCAAGGCCCCTGTTTTTCATGATCTCGAGCCCAGACTCTACAATCTTTTTTGCATTCTCATTATTGAACACTCCAATTATGCAACACATGTGTATTAGAAAGTATATATTGGTTTAAATAATTGGTGGTTTTTATTGGATTGGGAATATAATAGGAAAGTAGAAAATCTTTTAGAAATCATAATGTTTTTTGAAATATTTTTAGCAGATTCAGATAATCTTTGGATTCTAAGAAAATCTTATGAAAAAATATGGTGAATACTCATTAAGGACTTGTTTTAAATTAAATTTCATGAAAAAAGAAAAAAAGAAATTTAAATTAGATGAAAGAAGAATAAAAACAAAAAATTTATATATGTATATGTATATTCATATGTATTATGGCAAAGACAATTATGATATCAGATAAATTGTATGGAGAATTGAAAAAGATCAAGGATGACAAAAGCTTTACAGAGACTATTCTCTATTTCATGAAGAATTCTAGGAAAACCGGAAGCGGATTGAGGGAAGTGGCAGGGTCTCTTCCAAAAAATGATAAGGAATATGAAGGGGTATTCAAGGCATTAAGGCCTTCTTACAAAAAATGGTCAAAAAAGTATGCTTAGACACAGATGTTTGCATTGAGATCATAAAGAATTCTGATCAGGGAAAAATGATTCTCAATAAGATTTATGATCATGAAGTGTCGATTTCATCAATAACAATGTTTGAACTATTGCTGAGAGAAACAAACCTTTCTATTATTGATAAATTCTTTAATAGAGTTGAGATATTAGAATTTAATGCGCCTAGTTCCAGAATTGCATCACAAATATTTAAAAATTTGAAATCTTCAGGGAAAATAATTGAAATCAGGGATATTTTTATTGCTTCAATCGCAGTTTCAAACAATTGTGAGCTGGCAACATTGAATAAAAAACATTTTGATGTAATATCTGGGTTAAAGGTTATTTAATTGTTACGTTCCATAAATAATTTCTTATAACCAAACCTTAGTAATTCCTGTTCAACATCTTCATAACTTTTGCCGCAGATCATTCCACCTGCAACCCACAATTCATGTGTTACTTCTGCTAAACAGAAATCAGGCATCTGGAATGATTTTTTATCTTCTACTTTGTCAAATTCAAAATCGATTACAACTAATCCAGCAAGAGGGCCTTGGAAGACATCAAATTCTGCTGTCATTCCATCATGATTGTATAAGTAGCGGATCTTGTGGATCTTTTTTCCATCTAATTTTGAGAGAGTGTTGAATTCTGATTCTGTTAAGATAATAGTCTGCTCTTCTTGATGAGATGCATCCCCACCTTCAACAGGCTCTTTTTTTGTCATCTCATATTTATCTCCATTCTTTCTTATTCTTAATGTAGGATGGTCTGACTGTTTAGGGATATAGATATCAATTATCTCTTTTGATTTGCAATCCTTAAGATTATCTGGAAGGGATTTTGCCAGGTAAGTGAGTTCATGTTCGATCATTTTGACCTTTTTCAAAGTTTTATTACCCTCATAAGTAAACTTTTTCCCGTAATGAGCGAGTAAATCTGAACCGCTCCAACTCTTAACTTTGTCCTTATCAAATTCTAGTCTTTCTACCATCTCATTGATAATTTCAATTGAAGGAGCTTCAATCTCAAGGCATGGAGGTATATACTCATATTCATCAATCTCAAATAAAATCTTCTTAAATTTATAACTTGTCCTTTTTTTATTATAATCAAGGTATGGGATCAATCCAATTGATAATAAAATGTTATGAGTGTCATCAAAATCTGAAACTTCTGTCTCAATCTCTTCCATAATCTTTGCTTTGTCTTTTGAAATCTTTTTTTTTGTATGCCAGGAATGATTTATCCCCTCTTTTCCTTAACCTGACAAAGGATTTATCAATCTTTAATGAATTATCTTTGAAATCATAATGTATGGCATAAATATCGCCTTCAAAGACTTTTTCAGCTCTGAGATCAAGCAGTTTCTTAATTATCTCATCCTTGTCAATCTCGATTATATTTACTTCGATCTCTTTCATTTTGTGCAGTCAATTATTGTCTGTTCAAGAATTGATCAGTTATTAATCTACTATTCAAGAACTGCTTTAATCCTTCGAACACCAGCTGCACTGCTCTCCTCCTTCTTGATCTTAAAATGCCCTAACTCTTTGGTGTTCTTCACATGAGGACCCATACAGATCTCCTTGCTGTAGTCTCCGACAGAAAAGACAAATACTTTTGGAGGATATTTTGCTCCGAACTCTCCGTGAGCCCCTTTCTTGAAAGCTTCTTCAGCAGGCATCTCCTCTTTTTTGACATCAATGCCTTTTTTTATGATCTTATTGACTTCATCCTCAACTTTCTTAATCTCTTCATCAGTAAGTTTCCTGTCAAAATTAAAATCAAACCTGAGCCTTTCTGGAGTGATATTTGATCCCTTCTGGGAGATATCCTTGCTAATCATTCTTCTAAGAGCCTCATTAAGAAGATGAGTTGCAGTGTGAAGTTTTGCAGTTATCTCAGATGCTTCACTTAATCCTCCTTTAAACTTTTTTTCTGCTCCAATCCTTGAAAGCTCTTGGTGCTTTTTGAATTCTTTTTCAAATCCTTTGACATCAATGGGAACCTTTTTCTCTTTTGCCAGTTCCTCAATCATCTCTATTGGAAATCCATAGCTCTGAAACAAGAGAAAAGCTTCTTTGGCAGTTATCTTATTGTCTTTATTTACCATTTTTTCAAATTCTTTTAGACCTTTATCAAGAGTCTTCTGGAACTTATCCTCTTCTCTTTTCAATTCCTCATAGATAATCTGGTCTTTTTCAATCAATATTGGATAATCATGCTTATAGATCTGGATGACAACTTTTGCAAGCTCTACAGTTGTGTCCATACTCTGGACATCAACTCCAATCAGTCTCAAATGCCTCAAACATCTCCTGATGTATCTCCTAAGGATATATCCTTGGTCAACATTTGAGGGAGGAACACTTCTTTCATCTCCAAGGATGAATGTTGCTGCCTTGATATGGTCAGCAATGATCCTGAATGATTTAGAGTTCTTTTTATCATATCTTATATTTGATATCTCTTCAACCTTATCAATTATAGGTCTTAACACTTCAATCTCAAAAATATCCTTTTTGCCCTGCATGACCATTGCAACTCTTTCTACTCCCAGACCAGTGTCAACATTTTTTTGAATTAAAGGCTCGAATTTGCCTTCTTTCATCTTATTATACTGCATGAAAACATCATTCCAGATCTCAACCCAGTTCTTGTCATCTGGGTCAAAAGCTTTTGGAGCAGGCTTGTCATTCAATTTCCAGTAGAACATCTCAGTATCAGGGCCGCAAGGGCCTGTTGCTCCAGCAGGGCCCCACCAATTCTCTGATTTTTTTAAGAATGCAATCCTTTTATCTGGAATCCCAAGAGATCTCCAGACATCTGCAGCTTCATTATCTTTAGGTGCATCTTTATCACCTTTAAAACAGGTTATTGCAAGCCTGTCTGGATTCAAGCCAAGCCATTTCTTGCTTGTCAAGAATTCATAGCTCCACTTGATGGCATCTTCTTTAAAATAATCTCCAAGAGACCAGTTTCCAAGCATTTCAAAAAATGTAGTATGAGTCTCGTCACCAACCTCATCAATATCCTGTGTCCTTATGCATCTCTGTACATTCACAAGGCGTTTTCCTTGAGGATGTGGCTGGCCCATTAGAAAAGGAACCAACGGATGCATCCCAGCTGTTGTGAAAAGCACAGTAGGATCATGCTCTGGAATCAAAGGAGAATTTTGTATCTCTACATGATCTTTTGATTTAAAAAATTCAATATATTTCTTTTTCAGTGTTTTTGTGTCCATAAGATGAGATATTAGTAGAAAGTTTAAAAAGTTTTCTTATAAAACAGAATTAATAATATTAATCACTTAAACAACTTTTCAATTAATTCTGAAGTTGAATAAACTTGAATTAAATCCTGTTCTTTAAATTCTTTGTCATTAGTCCAAATAGCACATTTTAGTTTTAGAGCCAATGCAAAATATTCTTGGTCATTAGGATCTAAAGACATATCTTTTGCTTGGTCAATAAATTGTTTAAACTCTTCATAAGGAATAAAATCCATATTTGATGAGATTATTAGTAAAAGCAAATCAAACTTTGTCTTCTCAAGCCCTGATTTTAAGAGTATTTCCTCTTTATGTTTTTCAATCTCTTTCAGCAGAAAATCAGGCGCAAATAAATTTAATCGGTCATTTAGTATTAGATCAAATGTATTTTTAAAAGAAGCTATTAATGCAGACATTAATATGTTTGCATCTATCACCAAATCCATTAAAACACCTAATTATTGTATCTCTCATGCATTGATTTGTTTATTTTTCTGCCTAATTCCAATGCATCTTTTTCTGTAAATTTTGATTTAGAAGTAATTTGTTTAAGAATTCTTAATTGCGAAACCTTACTTTTTATAGCTGTCCTAGCTACTTCAGACCAATTTATTTCTTTTGATTCATCCATATCTTTCTTAAGATCTTCTGGGACTGAAAGAGTTATTGTTGGCATTTTCATTAAACCTCCAAATATTTAATACATTTAATACTGTGTGGATATTTAATTTATATAAACCTTTCGTTTTTCTACTTAAACAATTTCTCAACCACATCCATTGTATAGAGGATTATTGCCTGAGCCTGGTTTTTGGAAGGGTAAAATGTAGATTCTTTCTTATGGACAGAGAAAACCCTTATCTGGTTGATCAGATGGATCTGTTGAGTCAGTCCTGGATCGATTGGAACATCATTTTCCTTGAGTTTTGCAATGATCTTGCCAAGACCCATTCCAGGAGCCTTTTCAAGAAAATCCTGTCCAGTGACTTCAAATACTTTCCTGTGCAAGGCAACTTCTAATATTCTTCCGCAGAGAATGACACAGGAACGGTAGCAGCAAGATTCAAAAGATTTCTCAAGCTCTTCAATATCTGCATAAACATCCTCCTTGATCTCTTCTGATATGTTCTGAGGCTTGGTTATCATCCTTGTCTTGATCAGATCATCAGTAAAAATCAAGGCTTCAGCAAGTTTACCTATATTGTCCTTGATATCATCAATATCATCATTGATATAAGCTATGTCAATCTTGTTGATTAACTGCCTAATATTCACTAATGATTCTGGCTCGATCTCATTAGATAAAGTCTCTGAATCCTGCTTGATCAGGTTTAGAAATGTGTTTACAGATTTTTGGATCTGGATATTTCTTGTCTCTCTAAAATCAGAAATATTCTGCACCTGCATTGGCCTTAAAGAGAGATTTTCCTTTTTAATATTGCCTAATGAATTCTGAAGATTAGTGATGTTCTTTTTCAGGTTTTCAAGCGACATTTTGATGAGTAAGAAGAGCAAGCTTAAATAAATTTTGATTTAGAAGGGATAACTTTAAATAATATATTTACTCAAAAACATAATATTTTACTCGAAAACATGATATGTGCGGTGATTTAATGGATAAATCTACAATTGTCTTGGTAACAATCGAAATCTTATTGGCATGCTTAGCCTTATTCATGTTTGTGAAAGATGATATCACAGGATATGTAGTGTGTGAGGCATGTGTTGAGTTAAATGATTGTGACCAGATATGTGAAGAACATTGCGTGGATCAGAAGGATTATGTAGGTATCTTTACTGAAGGGAAAGTATACTGCAGATGCAATTGCTAATTAAACCAAGTTTTTAGACTAGGCTGATCCTTGATTTCTTTTAATAATAAACTTTTCTTGAAAATATTAGTGATATCAAATCCAAATTTCTTTTTAATGTATGATTCAGCATATTTCATCATGAATCTCTCTTCCTGAAACACAATTGGATTAGATTCCATTGTCTTTCTGACTGCTTCCCTGACAACCCAAACTCCTAGGGGAGAAGAATACTCATCTGTTATGAAACGCAGGGCGAGGATGCTTGCTCTTTTCCTGATTGATTTCAGCTTTTCAAGAATCGGAAGCCTTGCAGCATAATAGCCGCCAGCAGTGTCTGAAGCATATGTTTTCCTGCCAAAAGAAGATTCATAGTCTGTCCATATATTAGGATTAGGATTATTCATTGATGGAGCATACACCTCAAACAATTCATAACGCCAAGTTTCAGGAAAAGTCAAGATAAGATAATGATTCCCTAAATAATTTCCAGAAAATGCGCAAAAACCCAATTCATTGAAATCCATTATTTGATTAATGATATTTTTTCCAATAGTATTATCGACAGCTGTGATACTCCATCTTGTAGGCACTAATTTCCTGTTCTCTTTTACTCCTAAATTTCCAATAGACAATAACTTAGTCAAGAAATTCTCATCATATCCTGAGTTAAAAAGTTCAAGGACTGCATCAACTGCCTTAAGGTCAGTGTCACTCACTGCCTTATCAACTTTTTTCTCAATCTTTGGATTTTCAGTTATCTTAGCCTTCCTGAGTCTTGCATTCGGCCCAGTCGGTGCCATATTATCATACGTATTCATCCTGAAAAAAGGCTTGTTCTCAAGATTTATCTCAATCTCAACTGGCCTTGATGACATTCCAATCTCTTGGCTTAACTCTAAAAGTTTTTGGGAAATGTTTGCCTGTTTTATATTTGATTTGAACATGGAATTGATCAATGAAGTCCTATAATCCACTATCTCTGGAATCCCTAAGTTTGATCTAGCCCAGAATCTGGGAGCATCATATTTCCAAGCCTGGTCAGTTGTTTCAGGAATAGCCATTATTCCGACATTAATGTTTGGGTATCCCCATCTGCCTACAAAAGGAGTGGGAGACATTCCAAAGAAATCTTCTTTAAGATATTTCTGCTTTTTTGAGAATAATGATGTATATTTTGAAGGGTGGAGAGGTTGCATAGAAATAATGAAGAAGGGTTTAAATAAAAATATTGCTGTTATGGAAAGAATTATAAAGTGCCTATTGTTTTTATATCAATAAAAATGCTGACAGAAAAACAATTAAAACAAATCAAAGAAGAGCTGGACAATTGCAAAAATCCATTATTCTTTTACCATGATGATCCAGATGGATTGGCATCATTTCTGCTTTTTTACAGATATCTGAGAGAAGGGTATGGGGTCCCTATCAAGTCAACTCCTAAGATTGATGAGAAATTCCTAAGAAGTGTTGAAAAATATGAACCAGACAAGATATTTATCCTGGATATTGCAAATGTAGAAGATGAATTTGTAAAAGAGGTTAATGTTCCTATTATCTGGATTGACCATCATGAACCACAAGATGTTAAAGGTGTGAAATATTTTAATCCAAGAGTTAAGGATCTAGATATCTTAATGCCAGCAGCACAAATATGCTATGATGTTGTAAAATCTGATTTTTGGATAGCAATGTGTGGTATAACAGGAGATTGGGTAATATCTGATTATAATAAAGAGTTTTCAAAACAATATCCAGACTTGTTGCCTTCAGGGATTAAAGATCCTGCAAAAGTCTTGTTTGAGACAAAGATAGGCCTATTAGCAAAGCTGATAGGATTTATACTGAAAGGGAACTATTCTATTGTGAACAAAAGTATAAACATGCTATGCAAAGTAAAAACACCTTATGAAATATTGAATCAGGAGACAGAAGAAGGAAAATTCCTCTGGGACAGGTTCCAAGAGCTCAATAAGGAATATGATGAAATGTTGAAGCATGCTCTGAAAAACAAAAAAGGAAATCTTTTGTTATATATTTATCCTTCATCAAAAATGTCATATTCAGGGATGCTTGCAAACGAATTATTGTATAATTATCCAGATTCATACATTATTATAGGAAGGTCTAAAGATGGTCTAGTCAGATGCTCTTTTAGGTCACCAAAAGGAAAGAATATGAGGGAAATTGCGCAGAAAGCTCTCAAAGGATTGGATGGATTTGCTGGAGGGCATGAGCAGGCCTGTGGCGGAACAATCAATGCAGATGATTTTAGCAAGTTTGTTGAGAATGTAAAGGTACAAATTTAATCAAATTCTTTTAATTAGTTCTATCTTTTTGGAGGTAAATCAATTTTTTATGTTTTTTCGTTTTGCTAATTGCTGGACACAAATATGCAAAACGTGTTTATCTGTGCTTTTTATATCTTGGACAGAGAAAGCTACTTCATCACGAATTCCGTATTTGGTTTTGTGCTATTAGGAATTTGAACAATGTTAATCTTGCTTATATTCTCATAATAAATTGATTAATATAATAAATAAGTAAATTTTATAAATAGGATTGGATTTAGTTCTTTTTATGCGTCGGTAGTACGATGGCAAACTTTTTAGAAAAGTTTGATCAAAACTTAGGGGTTTCGTGCTACGTACTCAAGCCCCTTTTATGCGTCGGTAGTACAATGGCTAGTATAGTGGCCTTCCATAATCTTGAAGCAAGCCATTGATCCGGGTTCGAACTGGAGCAGGTTCGCTCTGCGAAAGTTGGAGAGAAAATCGCTTCGCGAAAGTCCCGGCCGACGCATATTTTTTTCTTAAAATAGAAAAACTTTTATAATGATTCTATGCATATTAGGCTAAAGAGGTGGTAATAATGGGTGTTTTTGCAAGAAGCTGGGAAATTACTAAATTATGTTTAAATGTGATTAAAGCAGATAAGGAAATGATGCTTTTCCCATTATTAGGCGGATTATTCTCACTTATTTTTCTCATTGCAATGGTCTTTCCAACAATAATTGTTAATATTATCAATAATTCAGGAATGTCAGAAATATCCCAAGGTTTGGTCTATATAATAGTATTCTTAACATATTTAGGATTGGCATTTATTGCTACTTTTTTCAATGTTTGTGTTGTTTATACTGCAAAAACAAGATTTGAAGGAGGAAATGCCACATTTAAAGATAGCATTAGTTTTGCATTATCAAGAATACATCTCATATTTGTCTGGAGCCTCGTTTCTGCAACAGTAGGTCTGTTACTGCACATTCTTGACAGGATAGCTGAAAAATTAGGCCAGGGAGGAAAGATAATCTTGCTGATTGTCAGAAGCATATTAGGAATGGTATGGAGCATTATCACTATATTTGTAGTTCCAGTGATGGTATATGAGAATATAGGACCAATCCAGGCAATTAAAAGATCAGTAGAAACATTGAAAAAGACATGGGGAGAAAGCCTTGTCAGAGCATTTGGATTAGGATTAGTACAAATGCTATTTTTCATCCTGGGTATTGTTATTGGAATAATCATCATTATCCTTTCTGTCATGACAGGAAGTTTGTTTGCAATAATTATTGGAATCTCTATAGTTGTTATTTATTTTGTGTTGATGATACTTTTCTTCTCAGTTTTGAACACAATATTCAATACAGCACTTTATGTGTATGCTTCAAAAGGCAAGATTCCAGATGGATTTAGCAAAGAAATTCTGCAGAATGCATTTAGATCAGGAAAGAAGAATGTTAATTTAAAATAAATCTTTGATCAGGGCTTGAGTCAGATCAAGTTTGCTCTGTGAAATTCCTTGTTGACGAATTCTTTTTTTTTCTTTATTGTAAATAATAACAAATCTTTTAAATTTGATGATGTTTTTCTCTAAAATGGGCAATTTAGAGTTATTTAGACAATTTCTTAATGATAGGAAGGTAGCTTCAGTTGTTCCAACAACACAAAGGGCTGTAAGGAAAATATGCCAAAGCATTGATTTTGAAAAGGACAATGTATATGTTGAATTTGGACCTGGAACAGGAGCTTTTACAAAATACATCCTTGAAAGAATGAGTCCTGGATCAAGGCTGTTCTTATTTGAGACAAACCATATGTTTTTTTCTAATCTTGGCAGGAATTATGGAAACTCCAGAGTACAGGTATTTCATGACAGTGCAGAAAATGTCAGGCAGAGACTTCATGATAATGGAGTATCATGTGTTGATTATATTGTCTCGGGGATCCCTTTTTCAATGCTATCAGAGCATTCTGCAGACAGGATCATCAGTGATTCTAGGGAAGCATTATCAGAAAATGGAAGGTTCATTGCCTATCAATGCACTACAAGCATCTCAGGCTATATGAGCAGATACTTCCGCAATGTTAATGTCAGCTACACATTAAACTGGTTACTGCCGCCTTTGAGAGTATTAGAAGGCTTTGGGAGGATATGATCATTAAATCCTTCTTCTCCTGGCCTGAACATCAAGAATATCCTCATATTCCTTTAATCCCCTTTCTTCAAGCATCCTTATGAATCTGGAGAGGATCTTAGAAGTTGCAGTCGCATCACCCATAGCACGATGGGCTTTTTTATTTGTGATATTGAAATGAGAACAGACATATGCCATATTCTTTCTAGGCAGGTCTGGAAGAAGCCTTCTTGCGAGTTTGCATGTGCAGATAACATCATTAGTCAGATATGTCTTTAGGTTTTTTCTAGTTGCATGATCAAGGAAACTATAATCAAACCAAGCATTATGAGCTACAAACGGGTGATCTGATAAAAACTCATTGAAATGTGGGATTACCTTATCGATCTTTGGAGCGTCTTGGACCAACTCGTTGTCAATCCCAGTCAATCTTGTTATAAATCTTGGAATATCAACTTTTGGATTCACTAAAGTGCAGAACTCATCAATCTTCTTATGATTCCTCATCTTAATCGCAGCAATCTCAGTGATCTTATGATAATGAGAGGAAAGTCCAGTTGTCTCAATGTCAACTACAACATAGGTTTTTTTATTGATTGTATCACCATTTTTTTTCTGAAAATTTAAAGAATGTAAGATATATTTAAAATATATGGTTATTGATAATAAACATATTATTAAACCTATATCTATTATAAAATACAAAAATTATTTAAACTATGCATGTCTGATCAGATTAAATGAAAAATAAGAGTACAGAATCAATTGAGAAGAAGAAAGAATCAATTGAGTCCAACAAAAAGCCTGAGACAGTGCTGACATTCTGTGCGCATAATGATGACCAGCTTTTGGGAGCTGGAGGGACACTTGCAAAATATGCAAAAGAAGGAAAGATATTCAAGACTTATGTATTCAGCTTTGGAGAATCATCACATCCATGGTTAAAGGATAAACTCTCTGCGCAAATGAGGATTAAAGAAGCAAAAAAGGCAGAAAAAGTTCTAGGAGGCAATGACATATACTTTTTTGGGCTTAAGGAGGGTGATTTCCTAAAAAAAGAGAAAAGGATCAAGAAAAGGATCAAGCAGCTGATTGAAGAGAACAATCCAACAAAGATATTTACCCATTCGATTGACGATCCTCACAGAGACCATAAGGTTGTTTTCAAGATGATAATGCAGATTATTGAAGAAATCAGGTTCAAGGGAGATGTGTACTCATTCAATATATGGAATCCGATCAATGTCAGGAAAAGACAGGAGCCAAAAATGTTTGTCGATACAAGCAGCACTTTCAAGAAAAAATTAGAAGCATTCAAAGCACATAAGTCCCAGAAAATGACCTTCCTCACATTATGGTGGGACATATGGAGGAGAGACAGGCTGAATGGATTTTTCAACAGATGCAAATATGCTGAAATCTTTTTCAAGGTAAGATAATATGGAAGATTATGAAGGAAAAGAAAAAATTGAAAAGAAAAAAAAATTATTGATAGCTGCAGACAACTTCTTGCCAAGATGGGATGGAGTTGCAAGATTTCTCAGTGAGATCATACCAGACCTTAAAGAACAATTTGAAATATCTGTTATTGCACCTGAGTATAAGGGCGATTATCAGGAGATTGAAGGAGTACATGTCATAAGGATACCAGTATCAAGGATCAAGATTGCGGATTATCCGATACCAAAACCAGGGTTTGCAGCAACAATTGAGCATGTGATGAAGACAGATATTGTTTTTGTCAACTCAATCGGACCGATTGGAGCAATAGCTATCCTTTCTGCCCATTACCTAAAAAAACCTGTTGTTTCCTATGTCCATTCCATCGAATGGGAACTGTTTGCAAGAGCATTAACTCAATCAAAAATACTTGAAAAATTCATCTTTTTCTTCTCAAAAATTTACATGAGATTTTTGTATAACAAGACATCACTAATAATCGTCCCGAATATAGAAACAGGCGAATTATTGAAGTATGAAGGAATAAAAATCAGCAAATATGTGGTGCATATGGGCATCAATGTTGATAAGTTCAAGCCACCACTGAACAAAAAAGAGGCAAAGGCAAAAGTAAATATCAATCCTGACAATTTTGTAATTGGATATGTGGGAAGACTGGCAAGGGAAAAGAACCTTATCACATTATTGAATGCATTTAAGCAGCTTAAAAAGAAATACAAGAATATCAACCTTTTAATTGTTGGAGATGGACTATTATCAATCAAAAATCAATTTGCAGGTGAAAAAGGAGTAATCCTAACAGGTAGCCTAAATGACATAGTTCCATATCTACAGGCAATGGATGTATATGTCCTGCCATCTCTCACTGAAACATCCTCTTTATCCACAATGGAGGCAATGTCTTGCGGATTGCCTGTTGTTGTTACAAAAGTAGGAGGTCTGAAAACCTATATTGAAGATAGGGAAAATGGAGTGTTCTTTCCTAAAAAGAATGTGACTGTATTGACATTAAAGTTAGAATGGCTGATGAAAAAAGAATATGTAAGGACTATCCTTGGAAAAAATGCAAGAGAGACAATAATTGGAGAATTGAACTGGAGTAAGACTGTGTCAAACATCAAAGAAGTATTAGGTGGATTCTAGAGCTTTATACTAACAACCTTGCTGACACCATGCTCATTCATCGATATGCCATAAAGATTATCTGCTTCTGAAACAACCTGGTCATTATGGCTTATCATGATGTATTGTGCCTTATCAGTATATTTTTTCACTAATTTTCCCAATTTGCTTGAGTTTCTCTTGTCAAGGGCAGCATCAACCTCATCAAGGACATAAAAAGATGCAGGGTCATGCTCTTGGATTGCGAAAATAAATGCTAATGCTGTCATTGTCTTTTCACCTCCACTCAGGCTTTTGATATCCAGGAATTTATTGGTAGTGATCTTGACCTTGATATTAAGGCCTGCTTCAAAAGGATTCTCTGTATCCTCAAGCTCTAAGGTAGCCTGGCCTTTTGAAGACAATTCATCAAATATCCTCTGAAAATTTGAATTGACCATATCAAGGGATTCCATAAATATTTCCTTTTTTTTACCTTCAATCTCATCCATCATCTTGACAACATCATTCTTTTCAGTAATAAGGGTCTTTTTCTTATCATTGAGCTTGTTGAACTCTACCTCTACATGGTCATAGATCTCAAGAGCTTTCATATTGACACTTCCTACCTGAGTCAGCATCTTCTCAAACTTTTGGATCTCAGACTTATACTCTTCTTCAGTCTTATTCAATGAAAGATTGATCCCCCTATACTGCTCAAATTCCTCATTCAAACCTGCAAGTTCTGAATTCACTTTTGCCATCTCAAGCGAGACAGTATTGATCTGTATCTCCTCATTCCTGGATTCATCCTGTTTTTTGTTTAATATCAACTCTTTTTTTGAGATTTCCTCATTTATCAATCCTCTCTTGGAAAACAATTCCCTGAATTTCTTATTTATTCTTGAGGCAGCCTCTTCTTTCTCTTTCAGCATGACAGAGATATTCTTTATCTTTGCCTGCAATTCCTTGATCTCCTCATTAAATTCAACTTGTTCCTTGTCATGCTGCTTGATAATCTTCTCAATCTTCTCCAGCTCAGGCTTATGGATATTAGCATTCTCATTTTCAATGTTCTTGATATCATTATTCAGATGGATCAAAGCTTCATTTATCTCGCTTCTCTTTTCCTCAAATGTATTGAGTTCAGCGATAAGTGCCGGGTTCCTAAGCTGGGAAATCTTTGACTTTAGATCCTGCTTGGCTGTTTTTTCTCTCATCAGCTCAGTATTCTTCTCGGATATCTTATTTTGCAATTCCCCAATCTTTTTGTCAACAATCTTGAGCTCTTCACTTAAGGATACCTTCTGCTTCTTGTCAACCTCAATATCCCCATCTTTCAGATGAAGGCTTTTTTCATTTTTGATTATCTCACCTTCTAAACCAGATTTCTTCTCTCTTAATTCTGAGATAATCTTTTCATTGTCTTCACGTTCTTTTTCTAGGGTTTTAATGTCCTGCTTGAGGTTTAAGATGCTCTCATTGAGATTGATGATATCCTGGGAGAAACCTTTTTCCCTGAATGAAGGTCCTTTTCTTTTCAGCCTAAAACCCCCTTGCATTGCTCCAGAGATCTCTGCAACATCTCCGTCAAGAGTCACCATCTTTGCCTTTCCAATCCCTAATTTCCTGGCAGTGTCAATATTATCAACCACAAGAGTGTTCTGAAAAACATATGAGAATGCATTGCTGAATCTAGGATCAAACTCAATAAGGTCAAGGGCAGATCCATGGACACCCTTTGACTTCAAAAGGGCTGAGAAATCCATTTCTTTCTCCTTGCCCTTGATCTTGTTAAGAGGAAGGAATGTGGCAGTTCCTAACCTGTTTGATTTGAGATAATTGATGCACCTAGCAGCAACACTGTCATTCTCAACAATTATGCTGTTTATTCTAGGGCCTGCAGCAACTTCCAAGGATAATGAGAATTTTGAAGGGACATTCCCAAGCTCTGAGATTGTGCCATAAATCCCTGGGATCCTACTCTGTTCCTTCTGCTCCTGAATCTTTTTCACAGCCATGTTGACCTGTGCTGTCTCTTTGATGCTCATGTCCTTGGCCTCTAATTTTGTAAGCTCTTCAATTGATCTCATCATCAATTTCCTGGATTGCGCAATCTTTCCTGCCATCTCTGAGTCTTCATTGAGCTTTTTGCTCAATTCAAGCGTTGATTTCTTGAAATCGTCCCTCATTATCTTCAGGTCATCCAACTGCTGCTTATGCTCTTTCTCAACCTCAGATATCTTATCTATCTTTTCTTCAACATTGTTTATCTGCAGTTCAATCCTGTCTTTTTCCCTGAGCAGGTTCTGCTGGGATTCCCTGAATGAGAGGACATCTTTTTGAAGATCATCAATCTTTTTGTCAATCACTTCAAGATCCTGCTCAATCTCGCCAGCAGCATCAAGCTTATGCTTTTCCTTGAACTTCTTGATCTTTTGGTCGAGCTCAAGCTTCTCCTTTTCCTCAGAACTCTTGCTCTCCAGAAGCTCTTTTTTCTTTTCCTCAAGCTCATTTATCTTTTCTTTTGTATCAGATTTTGAATTTACCAGCTCCTGCTTTCTCTGGATGATCTTGCTGATCTCATTCTTCAGGCTCTCAATCCTTGAAGTCTTTCTAGTGAGATCTATCTTCAGCTTTTCAGCCTCTTTTGTGATTGAATCTTCCCCACCCTGACTTTTTTCCTGGACCTCTCTGGCAAGGTCTTCAATCTCGTTCTTTTTTGTGCTGATATCATTTTTCAAAGTATCAATCTTCAGATTGATGGCTTTCAGCTTTTCCCTGTAGTCATCGAGTCTTTTATTCAGGCTATTTTTTATCTTTTCTCTCTTATCGATCCTGATCTTTAGGTAAGAGGCCTTGTTCTCCTTTATCCTATCATTCATGCTCTTGTATTTTATTGCCTGGTCCCTGTCTTTTCTCAGTTCTTTGAGATAAGCTCCTCTTTCAGTAAGGACAATATCAGCCTCTTCTAATTTTTTATCAACTTTTCCAAGCTCTAATATTGCCTTATGCTTTTTATCCTCATAAACAGAGATTCCAGAAATCTCGTCAATCAATTCCCTCCTTTGGGTTGTAGGCATCTCAACAAAACGGACAATATCCCCTTGAAGAATTATATTATATCCGTTTGGATCAATCTTGCCAAGACTCAACAAGTCAAGGATCTGATTCCTTGTCCTTGTCTGGTCATTGATCATATATTTTGACTGACCTGACTGTCTTACTATCCTGCTTATTTTTACCTCTCTTTCAGGGGTTGGAAAGGTCTTTTTTGAATTATCAAAGAATATGCTGACTTCACCCCATTTAGATGGGTTTTTCAGCTTGCCACCATTATATATAAGATTAGATGCTTTTTCAGCTCTCAATGATTTTGCTGAGGACTTTCCGAGAACAAAGCATAGTGCATCCAGAACATTTGATTTTCCAGAGCCATTTGGACCTATTATGCAGTTGAATTTTCCATTGAACAATAGCTCAGTCCTTTTAGCAAAACTCTTGAAACCATGACACACTATCTTATTTATCCTAGTCATTAGTTTAATCACCTATATCTGTTTTTTTCTTTAATTATAATAGACTCAAAACTAAATAAGTTAAAATTGTATTATTTCAGTATATAAAGTTTATTGTTTTGCGGCATAGTAGAAAAGTTGTTGGATAACTTTTTTGATTTTTCTAAGGGTGGCGATTGCTAGTATTTTGAATCTTATTTCTTGGTTTTGTGCTTTGACTTTTATTGCACGTACAGTACTGCCAACCACTCTTTTTTGAGAGT